>WRAC01000008.1 GCA_009780415.1 Defluviitaleaceae bacterium
ATGGTCTGTTTTCCATGGTTGGCGGGTATCTGTTATCTCCTCAAAATATTGACGCATTTTTTATCTCCCCTTTTCAGGGAGATTATACCATACTTTCAACCTTTTTCATGCGTTTACCGTGATTGAATTCCCAATTTCTCATTCATAATCTCAATCGCGCGCTTTAACTGGACGTCCTCATCCAGCGTCAGCTGGGAGAGGCGCATGGACAGCTCGGTATCCATATCAATCTCGTAATCCGGCGAAAGTCCGGTATCCTGTATACAAATGCCGCTGGGCGTATAATATTTTGCCACGGTGATTTTTAAGGCGCTGTTGTCCTGCAGCGGGTAGAGGTTCTGCACCAGTCCCTTGCCAAAGGTCGTTGTGCCTACCAGCTCACCCACCCCATGATCGCGCACCGCGCCGCTTAGAACTTCGGAAGCGCTGGCGCTGGCGCCGTTCACGAGTATCAGCATGGGAATCTGGATATGGTCGGAGCCTGAAGGAGTAATAACCTGACGGCCTCTTTTATCCTCGGTATAAACGATGATACCTTCCGGCACAAGCACATCCGTAATTTGCGTAACCACGGTGAGCAGGCCGCCCGGGTTATTACGCAGATCAAGGATCAGGCCCTTCATGCCGTTCTCCGTTAAATCGCTATACGCGTGGTTAAACTGATCCAGCGTTACGCGTTCAAACTGTGTGATGCGCAGATAACCGATATCATTCTCAAGCATACGGTGGCTGACAGTGGGAACGGTGATAACTTCGCGCACAATGTTAAGCTCAAGCGTCTCGTCCGTGGATTCGCGGTATATCGTAATATCAACGCTGGTACCCGGCTCACCCTTTATCATATCTATGGCTTCATGCAATTTATCCGCCGTTACGTCATAACCGTTTACCTTGATAATCGCGTCGCCGGGATGGATGCCGGCTTTCGCTCCCGGCGACCCTTCAAACGGTGAAATAACAATTATCCTGTTAGTGGACGTATTACCGTTGACCACAACGCCGATACCCGTATAAACCCCTTCCGTGTCCTCCATAAAGTCCTTGTGCTGCTTGGGATCCATATATACGGTATACGGGTCGTTAACAAGGTTGACAACCTCGCGGAATATCCTGTTTGTGAAGTCGTCCATATCTATATGTTCGACATAAAACCTATCCATTAGATACATTATATCGTCTAATTTAACGCCCGCGGACGGATATACCGGCGGCGGAGTGGCAGCCGCCGTATTGCGTTCGCTAAACCTGCCGCCGGAGGCCTGCCCGTTATTACCACTCAGCACGTCCGGGAAGAACAGCATCACCGCTATATAAGCCGCCACCATGACGATCATCCCGGTAAACACGCCAATCACATAATTTTTCTTATTCTCCACGCAAGCAGCTCCTTTAGACATATTTGGAATTTCCTGTATTTCTGGTAATACTATATCATATTAAGATTGTCTACGCAATATTCAACATGCCGATGAAAAAGGGCGAACTATGTTCGCCCGATATTCCCCCGCGATTGCCGCTTGTTTTGAGTTTTTTATTTCAAATAGTCCTCCGGGTCCTTTGCCGTTCCGTTTACGCGCACTTCAAAATGCAGATGGTTGCCCGTGCTTGAACCCGTCGAGCCTACTTTCGCTATCACCTGGCCCCTTGTTACACTGTCGCCGACCTTCGCGGAGATGGACGAGCAATGTGCGTACGCCGTCGCCATTCCGCCGCCGTGATCAATTATGACAAGATTGCCGTACGAGCCCTGCCAGCCCGCGAATATCACCTTGCCGTCATTCGCGGCTACTATATTGGTACCCCTCGCGGCCCAGATATCCAAGCCGCTGTGGTTGTGGTTTCTTCTCGTAATGGGATGCCTGCGCGGCCCAAACCGCGACGAGATGTTTGTATGGGAAATCCCCGGAAGGGGCCACAGCATCTCCCCGCCCACATATGGGTTATTCGCCGCCTGACGCGCGCGCTCCTCGGCTTCCGCCTGCCTTATGATGGCTTCAATAGCCGCGCTTTCCCTTTCCTCACTTGCTATAAGCTGGTTCAATTCCGCCTCGCGTTCTTCCAAATTTTCAAGCATAGCCTTTTTCTCGGCGCTGCGTTCCTCATATTCAATCAGGCTTTCCTCCTGCTCAATCAAAAGCAGCTCATATTCCTCCCGGAAAGCCTCTACTTCGTCCAGCTTCCATGCCAGATACTCGTGTTTTGCCCTTAACTGGTCAGTGAGGTTTTTGTCATATTCCGCCAGGCTGTTTATAATCTCAGCGCTGTTCATTGCGTCGGTAAGGCTTGCGGAATCAAGGAAAATCTGCAAATAGTTCAATCCAAACGTATCGGTTTCGTTAAGGTCGCGCACCCGGTCAACAAACAGCTCGTGCTGCCGCTCATAGTCCTCAACAGCCAAATGCAGCTCAAACTCGATGATCTCAAGTTCCCTTAAAGCCCATTCAATAAGCTCTGTATAATGCTCGTAGGTCATATGCGCCACTTCAATATCAATATCCAGACGCAGGATATCAAATTCCAAAGTGTTCCGTTCAGCGCGTATAGCGCTCAGCTGCCTGCGCCTCTGGCTGACGCTGTTGCTTATTCTGGTGCGCTCATTCCTTAATTGGCTGATATTCGCGTGGGTAACTTGCCCGGCGGCCTGAAAAACAAAGAGCGTCACCAGAATACATATAACAGCTGCAAATGCCTTAAAATTTAGATTTTTCACCGATTAACCCCCCAGTTGAAAGAATGGTCACACCTTGCACAGGCACTTATACATCCAGATATCTCCTAATAGTGGCAATGCTTGAGAATGTCCCCAGCAGCCCGCCGATCAGCAAGCCTGCCGGTATCAGGACAGGAAACAGCGAATTGCCCGAAACCAGCATATCGCCGGCCCTTGGTACGTTAACTAAAAAAGTATCGATAATCAAGTTAAGCAGCCCGTCGTAAAACAGCACCACCAGTGTTATGGCTATCGTGGAACCCGTTAATCCAAGCAGCATCCCTTCCATAACGAAAGGCCCGCGGATAAACTGGTTTGTGGCGCCGATATATTTCATTATGCTAATCTCGTTTTTGCGTCCGTCGATTGTCAGGCGTATCGTGTTTGTGATGATTACCACGGATAAAACAGCCAGCACGGCAATTATCGCAATGCTTGCGGAATTAATGGCCCTTCCGATAGAGTCAAGCTGTTCCACAACCTCCGAAGCATGGTTGATATTGCTGATACCCATCTGCCTTAATTCCGGCGATTCAAGCCATGCCGCCACTCCGCTTACCGATTCTACGCTTACAATATAAATATCCAGCCGCCGCCGCAGCATCCCCGGCCCCAGCAGCTCATACAGCCTGGGGTTGATGCCCCGCTCCTCTATCCAGATATCCCTGTTTTCTTCCGGCGTAAGGTATATTACGCTTGTTACCTCGGGATGCTCCAGAATTATGCCGCGCAGCTGGCTCAGCTCGTTCGCCGAAACCCTGTCGTCAATAAACACCGCAATGCGGAAATCCGCCATGACATCCGACAGCATGGAATTTATATTCATCGTGACGCAATACATAAGGATTATAATAAGCAGGCACGCGGAAACGATAACCACCGACGTGAGCGACATCATCTTATTCCTGAATATGCTCTTTGTCGCCTCGGCGAAATAACGGCTAGTAGACCGGATCTTCATCGCTGTACCCGCTTTCCTCGTCGTCTCGCACAAGGTTTCCGTGCTGGAACCTGATAACCCGCTTCTGCATATTGTCAACAATATCCCAAGCGTGAGTGGCAATAAGCACCGTGGTCCCTATATTATTAATATCCTCCAGCACCTGCATAATCTCCCAGGCCGTATCGGGGTCAAGGTTGCCGGTGGGTTCGTCCGCAATCAGCAGCGGCGGTTTGTTTACGATGGCGCGCGCAAGAGCGGTGCGCTGCTGCTCACCGCCTGAAAGCTGTTTCGGATAAGCCTTGGCCTTGGAACTAAGCCCGACCATGGACAGCACCATTGGAACATCGCGCCGTATCTGCCTGTGGCTGGATTCGACGACTTCCATTGCGAAGGCGACATTCTCGTAAACGGTTTTGTTGGGCAGCAGCCTGAAATCCTGGAACACAATGCCCATCCTGCGCCTAAGATACGGAACTTCGCGCTTTTTCAGCTTTGTAATATTAATGTTGTCAACAAATATCTGCCCGTCCGTCAGCTCTTCCTCGCGGAAAAGGAGCTTAATCAAGGTAGATTTGCCGGAACCGCTGTGCCCGACGATAAACGAAAACTCGCCCTGTTCAATAAAGAGGTTTACATTTTGCAGCGCTATGGTGCCATTGTCCTTATAAATCTTGGTCGCGTCCCTAAACTCAACCAAAATATTTCATCTCCTACAGAGAATCAACTAAATCAGCAGTTGATTCACAATGTGTAAATGTTACATATTTGTTAAGAATATATTACAATTTATCGAGTCCCATGTCAAGGTTTTTTTTATTGTGGTAAGAAATAAATTTTGCGACCATCAAAGTGATATAGAACAGCACCGCGTCGTCGAACTCGCGCAGGTCAAGGCCGGTTATCTTTTGCAGCCTGTCCAGCCGGTAAACCAAAGTGTTTCTGTGAATTATAAGCTTGCGCGCGGTTTCCGATATATTAAGGCTGCACCGGAAGAATTCGTTCACGGTGGAGATGGTCTCCTCGTCGATCTGTTCCAGGGTGGTGCCCGCTAAAACCTCGTTTACAAACATCTTGCACAGCGATTTCGGCATATGGTATATAAGCCGCCCGATGCCCAGTTTTTCGTAGCTGACAACATTATCGCCCGGGGCGAATATCTTGCCTACCTCCATCGCCATCCTGGCCTCTTTATAGGAACCGGATACAAGTTTCAAGTCCTTCACAGGCGTGCCGATTGACACAAGGACGTTGCCCATAGACTCGGCGGACAGCGTATCGCATAAAACGCGCGCGGTTTGTTCAATATCCTCCGCGCTGTCATGCTGCTTGACCTCTTTTATTAGGATAATGCTTGTTTTATCAACGGCGGCTACAAAATCCCTGTTCTTCTCGGGGAACAGGTTTCGGATGATTTCAACGCCCGTAAGCTCGTTTAATACGTCCGATTCGGCCTCGATAAGATAAGCCACGCGGCGGACGTCGTTTTCAATCTTCAGTTTTTTAGCGCGGCTGTAGATATCAACAAGCAGCAGGTTGTCCAGCAGCAGGTTTTTGACAAAATTGTCCCTGTCGAAACGCTCCTTATACGCCGTGATAAGGTTTTGGACATGGAAAGCCGTCATTTTGCCTATGCGGTAGGTTTCCTCATCCTCGCCGCGTATCAGCACCACCATCTCCGGTATGCCGTTTACAAACACCTTAAAAAACTGGCAGCCGCTGACAAGCTGGCTCTCGGCGGCCTGATTAAAAAATGCGAACACTTCTGATGACTGGGTTTCAAACAGTTTGCTGTCCGCCGTAGCCGCCAGCTCTTTGCCGTCTCTGTCTATAACGCTCATTTCTTTTAAAGTAATGCTTCTTATGCCTTCCAACGTGTTTTGCAAGACTTGGCCGGAAATCATTTAATTACCCCTTTTCTGACAATGTTTGGATAAGAGGGGACGCCCAATGGTGCGTCCCCAATGTATACTATTCCGGCTGTCCGTCCGCTGGCTCTTCGTCCGTCTCAGCGCCCTCCATGGGAAGGGCTTCTTGGCGGAAGTCCTCTTTTGGTTCCTCGGCAGGAGGGTCGTCGATGATCCCCGTTTCGTCATAGGCTTCGTCGTATACTTCGTCATAGGCTTCGTCATATACTTCGTCATATGCCTCGCCGTAGTTTTCATCGTCGAGGTAGTCGAAGTAAATCTCGTTGTCCGCTACTTTTTTAGAGAGGCTGATGCGCTTCTGGTTTTTGTCGATAGCGGTGATCTTTACTTTTATGATTTGGCCGATTTTAAGCTCTTCCTCAACCTTTTCAATATGGCGGCCCGCCACCTGCGATATGTGCACGAGGCCGTCCACACCGTCCTCAAGCTCTACAAACGCGCCGAATGAGGCGATCCGCGCAACCTTTCCGTCAACAATTGAGCCAACGGGGTATCTTTCCTCAATTTCCGCCCAGGGATCGGACGTAACATCCTTTAGAGACAGGGAGATTTTACCTTTGTCGGGATCCAGCGCGATAACGACCACGGTAACCTCATTGCCCTCCTTCACGACATCCGTCACGCGTCTGATACGGCCCCAGCTCATCTCGGAAATATGGATAAGCCCGTCAACGCCGCCCAAGTCCACAAACGCGCCAAACTGCGCTATGCGGCTGACTTTGCCGGTCAGCTTGTCGCCGATTTTGAACATCGCGAACGCCTTGTCTTTCTGCTCCTGAGCTTCCTTAGCGGCAAGCTCCTTGCGGCCCGCAACGATACGCTTGGCTTTCTTGTCGAATTCCAGGATGCTGAAATTGAACTCCTTGCCTTTCAGCTCGTTCAGGTCCGCCACAAATCTCTGCGCGGCCTGACTGGAGGGAACGAACGTCCTTACGCCTTGTATAAGAGCGATGCACCCTCCTTTGACAATCTCCGTTATCTTTCCGGGAAGCGGCGTGCCGTTCTTAAAAGCTGCCTCAAGATCAAGCATACTCTTTCTGCCGTCGGCATGCTTCTTGGAAAGCAGGACATTGCCCTCTCCGTCGTTAACCCTGGCGACATAAACGTCGATCTCATCACCGGGCTTTAAATCTTTTGCGGGATCCGCGTCAGCGTCGTCTGAATACTGGCCCTTTTGGATGATACCGTCGGATTTGTAGCCCAGGTCTACAAATACTTCGCCGTTCGCGACCTTGATTACTTTGCCCCTGACTGTCTCACCTGTGCGCAACACCATGTTGACACCCGCGATCATGTTCTCGAAGTTGCCTTCGGGGTTGTCCGCTGTTGCGCTGGGGTTGGGATTAATTTCGCTCATTAGTTTGACTGCCTCCTTTATCATGGCCGGAGATGTGGACGCTCCGGCTGTTACTCCAATTATTTTATCAGAATCAAATAAAATATTCAACAATTTTTCTTCAATTTCTCTAATATTTTCTATAAAAATTGTATTAATTTGATTCCTTTTGCATATATCAAATAATTTAAGGCTGTTACTGCTTCCCGAATCGCCCAAAACGATCATTAAATCAACTTCCCGGGCCAATTCCCCGGCTTCTTTGTACCGTTCCGCCGTACCGCGGCATAAAGTATGCCTTATGTCGATATCCAGCCCCAGCCCGGTCAGATAATCAATAATCTCATTGTACAGTTCCGCGTCGAAGGTAGTCTGCGCAACCAAAGTATATTTTTCCTCGTGAGAAAACATATATTCCCCGGCTGTTTCAAGATTATTCAGGATAATTGCCCCGTAATCCGCGCAGCCGTTAATCCCCACGATTTCGGGATGATTTGCGTCGCCAATGATTATCAGTTTCCTGCCATCCGAAACCACGCCCTCCACAATTTCCTGTACGCGTTTTACATCGGGGCATGTGTAATCAAGCCAGTTTATCGCATGGGCTTCCAAGTCCTTATAAACTTCGGGCGGTACGCCATGGGAGCGGATAATAACCGTACCGGGCGGCCTGCCCGCAAGCTCCGCCGCGCTTCCGGCCTGCTCCACGCCTTTTTCCGCAAGCTCCGCCACAACACGTTTATTATGTATCACCGGGCCAAGCGTATACACCTTGCCCTTCGCGGCTTCCTTCAGCGCCGCCGTAACGATCCTGCCGACGCCGAAGCAAAACCCCGCGCTTTTCGCTATTTTTATCGTCATAACGCGGCAATCCTTCCAACTATCGCATCGGCGGCCTCACGCAAAACCTCGGAGCGCGGTTTTTGGCTGCGGTAAGCGGAGAGGTCAACGGGCGGCCCGATTTTAATATACAGCCTTCCAAACAAGCGGTAACCCGGGGTTATTTTAACGGGTATAACCTCCGCGCCGCTCTTCAGCGCGAACAGGGACACGCCGGCCTTGGCGTCCTTCGCGTCAATATCCTTGAACCGCCGGCCTTGGGCGAAAACGCACAAAATCTTGCCGTCCCTCAAAACCCCCATCCCCGCGCGGAAAGAGGCCATGCCCGGGGAGTCTCTGTCCACCGGAAACGCGCCCAGCGCACGCACGCACCGGCCCAGCACAGGTATCTTAAACAGCTCAATCTTAGCCATGAAATGAATCTGCCGTTTTATATGAGATCCCAGCAGAATCGGGTCGTTATTGCTCAAGTGGTTTGAGCAGAGGATCACGGAGCCGCTCCCAGGTATGTTTTCCGCGCCCTCCACCTTAACCCTGAACAGCATACGGAAATAAACAAAGAACATATTTTTTACAAATTTATAAAACACTCAGCAACCTCCGCGTTCTTTTATCAGGCTTAAAATAGTCTCGACGACTTCTTCGGCGTTCATACCCCCCACGTCGATGTCAACCGCGTCCTCAGCGCGGCGCAGCGGGTCGGCGGCGCGGTGCGTGTCATTATAATCGCGTTGTTTTATCTCGTTTACAAGCGTTTCAAAATCGGGCGAGCCGCCTTTTTCTACAAGCTCTTTATACCGCCGTTCGGCGCGTATCCCCACCGCCGCGTCAAGATATACTTTCAGCTTGGCGTCGGGCAGCACCGCCGTGCCAATGTCCCTGCCGTCCATAATAACATTGCCGTCAGCCGCGATCTCCCTCGCGCGGGCTGTGACCATCGCGCGGACGGACGGATACACGGCGGCGGCGGAAGAGCCGCGTGTGGCTTCAGGGCCGCGGATTAAGCCCGTCACATCCTCTCCGTTCAAAAAAACCTTCTGACCGTCCCCTGTTGTTTCAAGTGATATTAATATACCGCCAAGCATTGCGTCTACGGTCTCTTCGCCGCATACGGCGGGATCAGCGCCGTTCCGCAGGGCATACAGCGCGACAGCCCTGTACATCGCGCCGGTATCAATATACGTAAATCCCGTCCGCGCCGCCGTAAGACGCGCTATGGTGGATTTACCAGCTCCGACAGGGCCATCTATGGCTACTTGAAATACATCCATTTTTATGCTCCCATTAATTAATTTTTACGCGTCCATATTATAAGTCCATTATAAGTCCATAACCTCCGCGTTATCCGCACAGGCCGCCACCAGCGCGTCCAGCTTTTCAAACCTGCTTTCCATGTTTTCGATGATGCTGCGTTTTGGCTTGGTTTCTGGGTGTTTGGGTACAAAGAGGGTGCAGCAGTCGGCGAAAGGCCTTGCGGAGATATCGTGGGTGCCGATTTTTTCGGCAAGATTGATGATATCCAGCTTGTCCATCGCGCAGAGGGGGCGCAGCACGGGATAATCCGCCGCCGAATCCACCGCAGTCAGCGCGTGCATGGTCTGGCTCGCAACCTGCCCCACGCTGTCCCCGGTAATGAGCGCCTGAGCCTTTTCGCGCGCGGCTAGCTGGTTCGCGGCCTTTAGCATGGCGCGTTTCAGGAAAATCGTAAGCTTGACCTCGGGCGACCTTTCGTTCAGGTAAAGCTGTAAATCGGTGAAAGGCGCAATATACAGCCTAACGCCGCCGGTATAGGCGGACAGCCGTTTCGCCAAGTCCACCGCCTTTTCCTTCGCGCGCTCGGAAGTGTACGGCGGGCTGTGGAAATAAACGCAAACCAGCTTCACTCCGCGCCTGGCCATCATATACCCTGCCACGGGGCTGTCGAACCCGCCGGAAAGCAGCAGCACAGCCTTGCCGCCCGACCCGGAGGGCAAGCCCCCCGGCCCTTTCATCGTCTCGGAATAAATATAGGTTGAACTTCTGATTTCAACGGTTAAACGGATATCCGGATTTTTCATCCGCACTTTCAAATCCGGGATATTTTCCAGCAAAAACGCGCCCAAATCAGCCGAAAGCCTCTGCGAATTCAACGGATAGCTCTTATCGGCGCGCGAGGCCTCCACCTTAAACGTCCCGCCCCGGGGATAACGCTCCCGCATATGCTCAAGCGCCAGCTTCTTTATATGTTCAAAATCATTATTCTCAGTCTTAATGCAGGGGCAGCAGCTTGCAATGCCGAAAATCCCCGCAATTTCGGAAGCGGCAGCCCTCGCGTCGGCATCCTTCCCAAGCTCGACGAAAAATCTGCCCTGATCCTTACGGACACTCGCGTCTAAGCCGGCCAAACGTTTTTTTATCCCTTCAAGCAATATATTCTCATGAATCCTGCGGTTACCGCCGCGCAGAGCGATTTCGCCGTATTTTACCAGTACCGCCGACGTTGTCATTTGAAGCTCCTTTTCTTATTTGTGCAAAGCAATTTCGTTGTATACGCTGCCGAAAGGCGTTTTATTATCCGCGTGCCAATCCAAACGCCTTTCGGCGTAAAGCGATTTGCCGATCTTTATTGCCGCAGGATTGTCTTTTTCAAGGAAATCCATGGTCTTTTTTATAATAACATCATGCAGCTTTAATTCGGCATATGCGGATAATGCAAGCTGAACTGTTTCCAATTCACCATATTCAAAAACCGTTTCAACTTTTTTATATGCTATATACGGGTCTTTTTCAGAATAATAAGCCGCGCCGCAGTAGCCGTCTCTCGCGGCAACCCGGAGTTTCCTGATATTACTCATGACAACGGTGCAAAAACACATCGGGCACGGTTCCAAAGTTGTGTACAATGTGTATGTTTTATCCGGATATTTGGAAGAATCCAGCTTATACAGCGCCTCGGTCTCCGCGTGGGCAATTTTTCTATTGCCAATACCCGGTTCAAATATGCGATTGCGACCCGAAGATATGATTTCGCCGCTTTCATTAACAATAACCGCGCCTATCGGCAGAGAACCGTTTACAAACGCTTCCCAGGCCAGCTCAAACGCGGCTTGCCATGCCTTACCTATCGAATCCCACATCCTGTCCGCACCCCCTATAATGCGTTTTCATTATAACCTTTCAGAAATTGATTCACCGCAGCCTTAACCCTGGCGTCAGTTCTTTCAGCGCCGCAATCAGCCGTTCCGCGTCGTCCACAGTATTATACTTACACAAACTGATCCGTATAGCCGATTCCGCGCGGGCAATGCCCAGCCCGTACGCGAAAACCACGTTTTCCGGTGTTTTTTTGCTTGTGTTACAGGCGGCTCCGGCGGAAACGTATATATTGCGCGCGTCCAATGCGCTTTGTAAAACCTCGGAATTTATGCCGGGGAAGCTGACGTTTATAATATAGGGGCTTACGCTGCCCCCGCCGTTTATTACCGCGCCCGCGATTTCTAAAGGTATGCGCAGCAACCGTTCTTTTATGGCGGATACATGGTTCAGGTTTTCATTTAATTCCTTGCCCGCCTCAGCCGCCGAAACGCCGAAGGCGCATATACCCGCAAGATTTTCCGTGCCGGGACGTATACCGCGCTCCTGACCTCCGCCGTACATAATCGGCCTCAGCTTCCCCAAAACCCCGGCTTTCACATACAGCGCGCCCGTTCCGCTTACCCCGTGGATTTTATGCGCCGAAACGCTGACCATATCGGCGTTCCATTTGCGCACGTCAACGGGATGCTTGCCGAAACCCTGCACCGCGTCAACATGGAAAAGTATATCCTTGCCGCAGGACTTTATTACGCGGGAAAAGCCCTCTATATCCGCGATTACGCCCGTTTCGTGGTTAACGTGCATAAGGCTTGCCAAAACAGTTCTGTCGTTTATGGCTGATTTAAGCTGTCCGGTATCTATGCGCCCTTCGGAATCCGGCTGAAGGAAAACCGTTTCGGCTCCCCTCGCGGCAATCTCCTTAAAACAGCTTATAACGCTGGGATGCTCCGCTTTGGACGTTACCGCGCAAACACCCGGGCGTTTAACCGCGCCCAAAACCGCCAAACAGTTGCTCTCCGTCCCGCCCGAGGTAAAATACACATCATTTTCAGGCGCGTTTAAAAGGCCCGCGACAGCGGCACGGGCGTCGCGCAGCCTGCCTTTCGCAAGCCTTCCCCGGTAATGCCCGGCGGAAGGATTGCCGGCGGAATCCATAACCTCTGCCGACGCTTCCCGGGCAGCGCGGGAAACCTTTGACGACGCGGCGTTGTCGAAATAAATCATATTATTTCCACTCCGCCCAAACATCCGGCGCAAAGCCGACAGTGGCGGCTTTGCCGTTCCGTACGACGGGCGTTTTAAACAGCGCGGGGTTTTCCAGAAGCTTTTCCTCCGCGCCGCTTGCCAGATATTGGATGTAGAGCTCCTTGTACGCGGAGGATTTTTCGTCAATCAAGGCCTCGTAACCGCCGACAGCCGCTTTGACGCCGGTATACTCGCCCTTGCTCATGCCGTAGCGCAATATGTCAACGGATTGATATTTTATCCCCCGCTCTTTAAAATAACGCTCGGCTTTTTTAGTATCAAAACATCTCGGTTTACCGAATATTTGGATGTTCACGTAATATTACCCCTTGTATGAGCTTTTCAGCGACACTATCCTGTTAAACACCGGGGCGTCCGGCTTGCTGGTCTTGGAATCCAGGCAGAAATAGCCGTTCCGTATAAACTGGAAGCGGTCGTCAAACCCCGCGTCCGCGGCTGACGGCTCCGCCGCGCAATTCTCCATCACAATCAGCGAATCCGGGTTAAGGCTTACGCCGTCGGGGCTTTCGGGGTCGTCATGGACAAGCACGTCGTAAAGGTTCGCCGTAAACCTCACGGCATCCGCGCGGTTTACCCATTGTATTGTGCCCTTGACCTTGCGCCCGGTAAAGCCGGAGCCGCTGCGCGTCTCGGGGTCGTATGAGCAGAGCACTTCAGTGACATTGCCGTTTCCGTCGCGTAAAACGCCCGTACATGTTACGAAGTAAGCGCCTTTCAGCCGCACTTCGCGGCCTTCGGACAGCCGGTGGTACTTCGATGGGGCGTTCTCCATATAATCCTCGCGCTCGATGTACAGCTCACGTGAAAAAGGTACGGAACGTACTCCCATTTCGGGGTTTTCGGGATTGTTTTCAATCTCAAAATTCTCTGTCTGCCCTTCGGGGTAATTTACAATCGTAAGCTTTAAGGGGTCAAGCACAGCCATAACGGCTTTGGCGCGTGGTTTCAGGTTTTCGCGCACGCAATGCTCAAGCATGGCGAATTCGATGTTATTCACGCTTTTCGACACGCCTGTGATGTCTAAAAATTTAACTAACGCTTCAGAAGCGTAACCCCGGCGGCGCATACCCGATATAGTCACCATGCGCGGGTCGTCCCATCCGTCAACCTGCCTTGTTTCAACCAGGCGTCGCAGATACCGCTTACCCATTACGGTATTTGTTACGTACATCTTTGCAAACTCAATCTGCCTGGGCTTAGGGTCAAATTCCAGCTCATCAATAACCCAGTTGTAAAGCGGCCTGTGATCCTCAAACTCCAATGAGCACATGGATTGAGTGATCTTCTCTACCGCATCCTGTATGGGATGCGCAAAATCATACATTGGGTATATGCGCCATTTATTACCCGTGTTATGATGGACGGCGTGGGATATACGATAAATTACCGGGTCACGCATGTTCATGTTCGGGGATGTCATGTCTATCTTTGCGCGCAAAGACCTTGCGCCGTCGGGGAATTCCCCGTTTTTCATCCGCTCGAAAAGGTCAATGTTCTCTTTAACAGAACGGCTGCGGTACGGGCTTTCCTTACCGGGCGCGGTCAGTGTTCCGTGCATTTCCCTAAGCTTCTCCGCTGAAAGATCGCACACAAAAGCCTTACCTTTTTTAATAAGTTTAATTGCGCCCTCATAACATATATCGAAATAATCCGAGCCGAAAAACAGCCTGTCCCCCCAATCAAAACCCATCCACATGATATCTTCTTTTATGGATTCGACATATTCGGCATCCTCACGGACAGGATTTGTATCGTCAAAACGCAAATTAAACGTGCCGCCATACAATGCCGCCATGCCGTAATTAATAAAGACCGCCTTCATGTTGCCGATATGCAGGTATCCATTTGGTTCGGGCGGAAAACGGGTTTTGATTAGGTGCGTATCTTCACCAAGATCGGATTTTATCAGGCTGTGAATAAACGCTCCGGTCTCCATCAGGTTTGTAAAATGGGATTTATCAAGCGCCATGTTACCATCTCCTTTTCATGTTCATTAATAATATAATATCGCCGTATAAAGCGCAACAAAATTCTTGCGTAAAACAGATTTTTTTGATATGATAATATAATATTGGTTTTTCCAAATCACAAACCGGAGGCGCGCACATATGAGAAGCATTTCGCTTGTGAACATAGGTTTTGGCAACACCGTCGCCGCAAACCGCATTATCGCCGTTGTAAGCCCCGAATCGTCGCCCATAAAACGGTTGGTGCAGGACGCGCGCGAGCAGGGCAGACTGATAGACGCCACCTACGGGCGGCGGACAAGGGCGGTCATTGTGTGCGACAATTCCAGCGTGGTGCTTACAAGCATACAGCCCGAAACCATAGCGGGCAGGATTACGGGTAAAAACGCCGAATATGGCGATACAGGCGAGACAGACGGAGATGCTGCGAATGATTAAGTATTTAGAAGGGCGGATTTGTCAATAATGACTACAGGCTCCCTGTTTATAATATCGGGGCCTTCCGGCTCCGGCAAAGGCACGGTGGTGAAGTCCCTTGCCTCCTCAAGCCCGGACTACGCGTTGTCCGTGTCCGTCACAACACGCAAAATGCGCGGGGGCGACCGCGAGGGCGTTGACTATTTTTTCAAGACCATGGATGAATTCGTGGCTCTGCGCGATAATAACCAGCTCCTTGAACACGCACTCTTTGTGGGCAACCTGTACGGCACGCCGCGCTTTTATGTGGAGGAGCAGATAGCGAAAGGCAAGATTGTTCTGCTTGAGATTGAGGTTAACGGCGCGCTTCAAGTAAAGCAGAGATACCCTGAATGCGTGCTTATCTTCCTTGTACCGCCTAATTTTACGGAATTACAGCACCGCCTTCAGTCACGCGGCACGGAGGATATCGAATCCATGCAGGCAAGGTTTTTCCGCGCGCGGGAGGAAATCATGCTTATAAATAAATATGATTACCTTGTGGTGAACGATAAGGTGGAAAAGGCCGTGGAATGCATCCAAAACATAGCCTTTGCCGAGAAATTGCGCCCTTTCCGCCAGAAACAAATTGCTGAGGATTTTTTCGGGAACAGTAGCGGTTCAACTTAATAAGCCGCTAAGGTAATTATACTCATCATCATAGAAAGAGGGATCATATGCTTAGACCGTCGTACACGGAGCTTATGGACATCGCAAACCAGGACGCCGAAACAGATAACAAGATAACAAGCCGTTATTCAATAGTGATAGCGGCGGCGAAAAGGGCGCGGCAAATTATTGACGGCGCGGCCTATGACGCAAGCGGCGTACACACGGACAAGGCCGTTTCCATAGCCATAAACGAGATGCAGAGCGGGAAGATCAAGATTTTCCCCGAAGGCCTTGAAAACAACGATTTCATGAAGTTCGCGCAGCTCAAACCCAGGGCGGTTAACAGGGCGGGCCAAGGGGTAGGTATAAGCGCCGATGCCGTTATCTCGTCCAAAGATTATGTCGGCGGGGATATAATGGATTACGGCGACGATATGGACGACGAATTGTTTGAGGACGAAGCCATCGGTACGGACGCGAAAAAAGATTACGGCTTCCGCGCCGGGGGTTTTGAGGAGGACGGCGAATACGGCGGCGCGTCCGCCGGTGATTATGACGATTACGATTATGAAGAGGACAGCCTCGAAATGGAAATAGAGAACGACGACTTCAATTACGGCGGCGGGGAACCCAACTAACATATGGAAACGGAATGCGCGGAGGTCATTGTCTCCATCATGCGCGCGGAGGTTGACCGTGTGTTCCACTATGCCGTACCGGATGAACTGAAACCGGTTCTTACGCCCGGTCACCGCGTCGCGGTGCCTTTCGGGGGCAGGAATGTTGAGGGCTGTGTCGTCGGTTTTTCAAAGCCCTCAGTCGATCCCAGCCGCATAAAGGCTATAACCGCGGTGTTGGATGATTATCCGCTGCTTACTCCCGTTATGCTGGAGCTTGCCCGCTGGATGAAAACAAAGTATTATACGACCCTTGCGGCTTGCCTGCGCTGTGTCGCCCCCTCCTGGACCGGATCGGCCAAACGCGCTAAGACGCTTTTTGTATGCATAAACGGAGGCGCGGGGTTTGCGGAAGAGCTTTCGCATGTAAATGAAAAAGGCGGGCCGCAAGCCCTTGTCATGAAACTTCTTTCCGAGCGCGGAGCCACGGCTCTTGCGCCTTTGCTGAAGGAACTGGGAATATCGGCTTCCCCCGTCCATACTCTTGTAAAAAAGGGTTTGGTGATATTGGAGGAACGGTCTTCCGCCGGCGTTTCACGTTCCGATATTGCGTATGAACCCGGCAGGAGCTTTAGCCTTACGGATGAGCAGGCCGAAGCCATCGAAACCCTTCTGAACACTCAATCGGAAAAACCGGGCAGGATGTGGCTGCTGCACGGCGTAACCGGCAGCGGCAAAACCGAGATATACATGCGGCTTATAGAGAAAGCCCTTGAGGCCGGAAAACAGGCCGTAATGCTGGTGCCGGAGATTTCCCTGACACCTCAGGCCGTTGACGCTTTTAAGCAGCGTTTCGGCGCGGTGGTTTCCGTCACGCACTCGCGGCTTACGCCGGCTGAGCGCGTAGCGGAATGGCAGGCCGCAAGGGAGGGCCGCGTGTCCGTCATG
This sequence comes from Defluviitaleaceae bacterium, assembly GCA_009780415.1. GTDB lineage: Bacteria > Bacillota > Clostridia > Lachnospirales > WRAX01 > WRAC01. Next base: position 16,696 of record WRAC01000008.1, read on the forward strand.
ATCGGCCCGCGCTCCGCCGTGTTTACGCCTTTTAATAACCTTGGCACAATTATAATCGACGAGGAGCATGAAAAAACATATGTCTCCGAGACCTCGCCCAAATACGCCGTTATAGATGTGGCGGAAAAGCTGTCCAAACTGACCGGGGCGGCTGTGGTGCTGGGTTCAGCGACGCCCTCGGTGGAAACATTCTACCGCGCCAAATGCGAGGAAATAGGGTTGATAACGTTAAAAAAACGGGTAAACAACCGCTTCCCCGATGTGGAAACCGCGGATTTGCGTACGGAGCTTGCCGCGGGCAACCGTTCTATTTTCAGCCGACGGCTTCTGGACGCGATGGACGAAAACCTGAAACGCGGGCATCAGACGATATTATTTATGAACCGGCGCGGGCATTCGACGTTCGTATCTTGCCGAACCTGCGGTTTTGTGCTGGAATGCGGGCATTGCAGCGTTAATTATACATATCATATACAGTCGCAGCGGATGCTTTGCCATTATTGCGGGGCTGCGGAGCGCCCGCCAAGCCTGTGTCCCGTGTGCGAATCCGTACATATCCGCTATTTCGGCGTGGGTACGCAGAAGATTGAGGAAGAGGTTAGGCGGTTGTTCCCGGGTTGCTCCGTCCTGCGTATGGACATGGACACCACGGCCAGGAAAGACGGTCACGAGAGCATCATACGCCGCTTTGCCACGGGACAGGCGCAAATCCTTGTCGGTACGCAGATGATTGCCAAGGGATTGAATTTTCCAAACGTTTCGCTGGTTGGGATAGTTGACGCGGACACGGCATTGAATACAGGCGATTTCCGGTCGGCGGAGACGGCTTTCCAGCTTATTACGCAAGTTTCGGGCCGCGCGGGCCGCGCCGACGTGCCGGGCAGGGTTATTATCCAGACCTATAACCCCGAACATTACAGCGTATCCTTCGCAAAGGAAGGCGATTACAACAGTTTTTACGAGCATGAGATTCGCGTACGCAAAACCTTGGGGTATCCGCCATTTGGCGATATTTTTATGGCCCTCATGTCTTGCCCGGACGAAAAGCGCCTGATCAACACGCAAAACGAACTTGCCCGGCTGATGAAAGCATATAACCGCAAGGGGTTCTTTGAAATACTCGGCCCGGCCCCGGCGATGGTATCAAAGATAAATAATATGTATCGGTGGAAAATATTAATTAAAAGCAGTGCGGTTGGCGAAGACATCTTATTGCATTTTGCTTTTTACTGTGTGGACAAGCTTAAAAACCGCTGTGATTTGGACGGCGTAAATTTGAATTTAACGTTGAATCCGCGTATTTTAGTTTAATTAAGGAGCGATACAATGGCAATCAGGAATTTACGGTTGTACGGCGACAATCTTTTGCGCAAGAAATCCAAACCCGTTGAAGAGATAGACGGCAAATTGCTTTCGCTTTTGGACGACATGCGCGACACGTTGAAAAAACACAACGGCATGGGTTTAGCCGCACCGCAGGTTGGCGTGTTAAAACGTGTCGCGATTATCGATATTGAGCTGAATGAGGACGACGAACCAGACCCGGAGTTGCAATACGGGTTTTATGAGTTGATAAACCCGGTTATCCTTGAGGAAGACGGTGAAGAGGAGCAGTCGGAGGCCTGTCTTAGTATGCCTGGTAAAAACGCGCCCGTAAAACGTCCGGTACGAGTACTGGTTAAGGCGCAAAACAGAGACGGAAACGAATACGAGCTTGAGGGCATGGGTGTTCTGGCGCGGGCGCTGTGCCATGAGCTGGATCATCTGGACGGCGTTATGTATGTTGACTTGATTGAGCCGGGTACGCTTAGGGATAATAAGGATACGGACGACGAATGAACGGATTGAACATAGTTTTTTTTGGTGCGCCGGAGTTTGCCGCCGCGAGTTTGGCGGCTTTGATAAAATCAAAACATAAAATTACGGCAGTTGTCAGCCAGCCCGACAGGCCAAAAGGGCGCAGCGGAAAACCCGTACCCACGCCTGTTTCCGTTTTGGCGGAAAACGCGGGTATCCCAATCCTGCGCCCGGAAAAGGTGCGGGATAATGATTTTATTGCGGAATTAAGCCAAATACCCGCCGATATCTTTATTGTCGCGGCGTACGGGCAGTTTTTAAATAGGAAATTACTTGAAATGGCGCGTTTCGGCGCAGTTAATGTACACGCCTCGCTTCTGCCTAAATACCGCGGGGCGTCGCCCGTGGCAAGCGCGATAATAAACGGCGAAATAAAGACCGGTGTGTCCATCATGCAAATGGAAAGGGGGATGGACACCGGCCCGGTTCTTCATTCCCTTGAAATCGAAATAGACCGCGGGGACACTTGCGGCAGCCTGACGGAAAAGCTTGCCGTGCTTGGCGGTACCGCGCTTTTGGATGCTCTTGATTTAATTGCCGCAGGCTGCGCCGTACCCGTGGCGCAAAATAACAGCGAGGTCACCTATGCCCCGCTGCTTACAAAAGAGATGGGTTTGCTGGATTTCAACAAGCCTGCGTTGGCTATTTACAACCAAGTGCGCGGGCTGGATCCCTGGCCCGGCTCGCATATTGAACTGGACGGCAGAATGCTGAAGGTTTGGCGCGCGGATATCGGCTCGGAACGCCATACGCTTCCCCCAGGCACAGTTATATCCGCCGCATCCGGTATGATCAGTATCGCATGCGGCAACTGTGAAACTATTGATTTAAAGGAAGTTCAAACCCCGGGCGGGAAGCGTTTGACAGTCTCTGAGTATATTAAAGGAAACCCTATTATTGCGGGCGGGACGCCCGCGCTCCCGGAGTTATAGAAAATCCTTGTACAGCAAGCTGGGCTGAATCCCTTTGTTATCCTGATACTTCCCGGATATATAAGGCTTGTAAGCTCCCTCAATTTTATGATAATAAACCTGACAGATCTCAACGAAAGGATAAATACGGATGGGCTGCACGCAATGTATTTCCAACGTCCAATAACCCTTAAACCCAATATCCCCAAAGCCCGCCGTTACGTGGATGTAAAGCCCCAGGCGCCCGATGGACGACCGGCCTTCAAGCATCGGCACATAGGCGTTGGTCTCCGTATATTCATGCGTCCTGCCCAGGTACAGCTTCCCCGGATATATAAGAAGGCCGTCTTCAGGTATGATAATTGTGCTCGCCTTGTTTTCCTTTTTCATGTCCAGCACATCGGCGTCGTAAACCATCAACTCGTTGTGCAGGCGCAGGTTATAACTGTTCGGGTTAAGGAAACGCTCATCAAACGGCGTAATTATAATCTCCTTACCCATTTTTTCTTTTATTTCCAAACCGGATAATATCACGGAAATTCCTCCTATCACAACAATTTATCATATATACTGTCTTTTATCAACAGGTTTTTTTGTGTTTTTTTGTGCTTTCTGTGGTTGAAAATGATTATGAAAGGTACATCATGCGCGAAATAAACATATCCGTACGCTCCATAGTTGAATTCATCCTCCGTTCCGGCTCAATCGACGCGGGCTACATGTCTCAAAGCCGTATGCAGGACGGTGTGCGCGTCCATCAGCGTGTCCAGCGCGCCCGCAAACGCGAAGCCGCCGCAAAAGGTCTTGAATACGAGGCTGAGATGCGGCTGCGGCTAAGCTTTGAATACGGCGGCATGAACTGGAACATAAGCGGAGTGGCCGACGGCGTTGCGCAGGACGGCGATGCGGTTGCGGTGGAGGAGATTAAATCAACCAACAGAAACCTTGACGCCATTACCCTGGATGAAGGCCATTGGCACATGGCGCAGGCCAAATGCTACGGGTATATGCTGGCGGAAGCCCGGGGCTTTGAGGTTATCACGGTTAACCTGACTTACTGCCAGGTTGAGGGCGATGATTCCCGCGTGTTTTCCACGGACTTTACGGCGGGCGAACTGAAAGCCTTTTTTTACGACCTTATTGACAGATACCTGCGTTGGGCTGAATTGAGATATAACAAGCAGTCCCTTGCGCGGTCCTCTGTAAAAACCCTTGCCTTCCCGTACGAACGCTACCGCAAGGGACAGCGGGAATTCGCCGGACTGGCCTACTATGCAATCCGCGACAACACAAAGCTTTACATTGAGGCGCCTACCGGCACCGGAAAAACAATTTCCGCCCTGTTCCCCGCCATAAAAGCCCTTGGCGAAGATATCTGCGACAAAATTTTTTACTTAACGGCAAAGACCATAACACGTCAGGCCGCCGAGCACGCCGCCGGGCTTTTGATGGAAAACGGCGCAAAACTGACGTATGTTGCAATGACCGCGAAGGACAAGCTGTGTATACTGCCCGAGCGTGCCTGCACCCCGGCGGCCTGCCCCTGCGCCGACGGGCATTTTGACCGGGTGAACGACGCTTTATGGGAGATTTTGAACCGCACGGAACGCATTACCCGAATGGAGCTTGAGCATACCGCGGCGGAATTCACCGTCTGCCCGTATGAGCTGATGCTTGACGCGACGCTGTTTGCCGATCTTATCATCTGCGACTATAACTACGCATTTGATCCAAAGGTATCGCTCAAGCGTTTTTTTGGCGCGCCGGTTGTTACGGAAAAATACGCGTTCTTGATCGACGAGGCGCATAACCTTGTGGATCGCGCCCGTGAAATGTATTCCTCCGCCTTATGCAAAAGCGATTTTGATAAAATCCGCAAGGCATTCAGAGGGCGCGGCAACAAGCTGGGCCAGTTGATAACCGAGATAATCAACGAAATAAAGAAAATTGGCCTGTTGATCCCCGAAACCGCGCAATCCCGCGCGGGCGCGGATATGCCCCACGGCTTGCACAGGCTGCTTACCGGGCTTACCGAGCAAATGGATAAATGGCTGGCGGCGAATACCGCGTCGGAGCATTTTGCGGATTCACTGGATACTTACTTCAAGGTTTTGGACTTCATCCGCGTTTACGATAATATGGATGAGCGTTACACTGTTTATTTGGAACGGTTTAAGTCCGAAATTGAAATAACCTTACTATGCCTGGATCCCAGCGGCGATTTGTCCAAGGCGCTGGATAAATCAACAGGCGCCGTGTTTTTCTCCGCTACGCTTGCGCCCTTAAATTACTTCAAAAATGTACTGGGCGGCGCGGTTGCGGATAAAACGGCCCGTCTGCCCTCCCCTTTCGACCGCAGCCGCCTCTGTACCGTTATCGAAAACCGCATATCCACAAAATATAAGGACAGGTCGCCCCAGGGCTTTATATATACGGCAAACGCCCTATACGCCATGATTTCAGCCAAAAAAGGCAATTATTTCGCGTTTTTCTCATCATATGCCTATTTGGAAAACGTTTTGGAAGTATTCAACGGGCTATACCCCGCCGTTACAATATTAGTCCAGGGCCGTGATATGAATGAGGGTGAGCGCGAAGCCTTTCTCGCGGAGTTTACGGAAAACAGCGAAATCCTTGCCTTTGCCGTTATGGGCGGCGTTTTTTCCGAAGGCATAGACTTGGTCGGAAATCGGCTGATCGGCGCGGCAATCGTCGGTGTGGGCTTGCCGCTGATAAGCCCTAAACGCGATGCCCTGCGCGATTACTACGATGATACCATATCCGGCGGTTTCGAGTACGCCTACATGTATCCCGGGATGAACAAAGTTATGCAAGCCGCCGGACGCGTGATACGGACAGAGGCAGACCGCGGCGTTATCCTGCTGGTAGACACGCGGTTTACGGACGCGCGGTACACCGAGCTGTTCCCTTTTGAGTGGCGCGGATATCGAAAACCCGGGATTAATTACGGTTTGGACGAGATTTTCGCGGAATTCTGGCAGGCTCTTGATTAATATAAATTTTTGGTATATAATGGCATTTATAAAGGAGAGGATTTTGTGATTTATAAGAAGTTTCAGAATTTAGAACTTTCCTGGCTTGGTTATGGCGCGATGCGCCTGCCCGTCACGGAACAGCGCGGCCCTATCGACGAGGAAAAGGCCATGGAACTGATCGATTGCGCGTATAAAAACGGCGTTAATTTCTTCGACACGGCGTATTTTTACCATGCCGGCGAATCCCAGAAGTTTATCGGCAAAGCCCTGTCCCGTTACCCGCGTAATACATGGTATCTGTCTAATAAGTTACCGGGGAATCTGATGGAGCGCGTTGACGGTGGTATAAGGGTCGAATCCAGTGTATTTGGTCTAGCCGACACGGTGTACACCGGCGCGGCAGAAATTTTTGAGGCCCAGCTTAAAAACTGCGGCGTTGATTATTTTGATTTTTACATGTTACATAATCTGGACGAGGCCACGTATGAGCTTTACACAGATGAGAAGCTGGGGTTCACCGATTACCTGCTGGAGCAGAAAAAGGCAGGCCGTATACGCCACCTGGGCTTTTCCGCGCACGGACGTCCCGAGATTATTGAAAAGTTCCTAAGCGAACGCGACTGCTTTGAGTTCGCGCTGATACAGCTTAATTATTTGGACTGGCACATACAGGAAGCCGGCAGAAAATACGAAATCCTTACAAAGCATGGGATACCGGTATTTATAATGGAGCCGGTGCGCGGAGGCAAACTTGCCGCGCCGGGCAAGGAGGCGGAGGAGATGCTTAAAGCCGCCAGGCCCGGTGATACGCCGGCTTCATGGGCCTTCCGGTTCATTCAGAGCCTGCCAAACGTTGCCGTTGTTGTAAGCGGCATGACCACTATGGAGCAGATTAAGGAAAACATTGAAATCTTCGGCAGGAATGACCCCGTAACAGAATCCGAAAAAGCTCTCTTAAACAGCGTGGTCGAAACCTTGGCGGAGCTTGTGCCCTGCACGGGCTGCCGTTATTGCTGCGATCCCTGTCCGCAAAAGCTTGAAATACCAACGCTTTTATCCATGTATAACGAAACCGGGTATGAATCCTCCTGGTCGGTGAACCAGATGCTTGAGCTGATGAATGATGCGGAAAAGCCGCAGGCCTGCGTAAAATGCGGCGTTTGCAACCCGCTCTGTCCTCAGAACATAGACATTCCGGATGCTTTATCCAAGTTCCGCGACTTGCTGGATTCAAGGAAATAAATAATTATTTTTTCTCAAACCCGCTCCAGTCGCGCCTTATGTAATAAATCGTCAGAAAAACCGCCGCCAGGAACCATCCCACCGGAAACGCGAAAGCCACGACCGTAACCGTCAGGCTTATCTGGGTGGCTATGAAAAGATAGAGCTGGCGCATAATTACCAGACAGCTGATACCGATAATCGTCGGGATTTTAACATCGCCCGCGCCGCGGAGCGCTCCGCTTATTACCTGGTTTAAGCAAAGCAGGAAATATAACGGCACGAAAACGCGCATGAATTCAAGGCCGTAGGCGATAATCTGCTCGTCGGGCGTAAAAATCCGCAGAAGATTCGATGCGAACGTAAGGACTATCGCGCCAAATATCACCACGCAGCCGATGGCTGTTATGATTGCGGCGCGCGCTCCCTCCCTTGCGCGTTTTACCTTGCCTCCGCCCAAATTCTGCCCCACAAACGTAGAAACCGCGATAGCCATACTCTGCATAGGCATTATGATAAAAGCGTCTATCCTTGTTCCTATGCCGTACCCTGCCATTGCCGCCCCGCCAAGGCGGTTGATATAGCTTTGCGCGACAACGTTCGAGAAGCTGATGATCGCGCCCTGGATACCGCCTGGCAGGCCGATTTTGAGGATTTTTTTCAATATGTGCTTATGTATGCGGAGTTTGCGCAGGTCAAGGCGTATATCTGAATCCTGACGGCACAGCAAAGCAACCACCATCACGGCGCACAGGGCCTGGGCGATAACGGTTGACCAGGCCACGCTTGCCACGCCCATATGCAGGCCTATTACGAACACCAGGTTCAGCACAATTTTAACGACGCTGGCGAAAAGCAAAAAATACAGCGGGCGTTTGGAATCTCCCGTAGCGGTGAGGATTGCCGCGCCCATATTATAAACCGTTATTCCCGTAAGCCCGCCGAAATAGATGCGCAGGTATATCACGGCCTCGGCAAGTACCTCCGGCGGGGTTTGCACCAAACGAAGCAGCGCGGGCGTAAAAAGTATGCCCGCAAATGATAACGCTACACCGATTATTATTGCTAATAAAATGGCGGTATGTACTGTGTTATGCAGCTCCCCGGTGTTTTTCGCGCCGAAGAATTGGGCGATCAGCACGCTTGAACCGCTGGACATGCCCATAAAAAACGCGATAACCATCATCGTTATAGGCCCCGATGAGCCGACGGCGGCAAGCGCCTCGTTGCTGACGAACCTGCCGACAATAATGGCGTCAAAGGCGTTGTACGTCTGTTGCAGCAAATGCGCCAGCAGAATCGGCATCGAAAATAAAACCAGCTGTTTCCAAATGCTGCCCTGGGTCATGTCTCTGCCTTTAATACCGCTCACCCTTTAGAATATATATTCTATTTCATGTAAAATCAATCCGTGCGCCGGCATAGTCTTGCCCGCGCGGTTCCTGTCGCCTGATTTGATTATTTCCGGGATATCGTCAGCGTTGATTTTACCCAATCCCACATACAACAGGGTTCCGGCGATAATCCTTACCATGTTGTATAAAAAACCGTTACCCGACGCGGTTATGCTTATCATATCCTTCGTTTTCACAACGTCCAGCGCGTAAATATCGCGTACCGTCGTTTGAACCTCTGTTCCCGTTGACGAAAACCCCCGGAAATCATGCGTTCCAACGAAGAACACCGCCGCCTTCATCATTGCTAAAACGTCCAGTCCGCGCCGCTCAAAAGCCGCGTACAGCCTGTAAACCGGCGGCATTACCGGCGCGTTGAAAATCTTGTAAATATATGTTTTGCGGGCCGGCCGGCGAAGGGGATGAAAGTCCGGCGTTACTGTTTCCGCGCCAAGAACCCTTATATCTTGCGGAAGATAGGCGTTTACAGCCGCGGGCAGTTTCTCTGTTGGTATAAAAATATCAATGGGTTCACGGATCAAGGCTTTTTGGCCCAAAGCGTGGACGCCCGCGTCCGTCCTGCCGCCGCCGATTGTTGAAACCTCGCGGTTTAAAAGCTTGCCAAGGGCTTCCTCTAGCACTTGCTGTACGGAAACGGCGTTTTGCTGACGCTGCCAACCCGCGTAATTTGTGCCGTCGTATGATACTGTAAGTAACGTTCTCCTCATATATAAATTTTCAAAAGCACAATAGCCGCCGAAAAAACCAGCATCACCCACAAAGCCTTGAAATCCCGGCGCTCCAGCCGCATTACCTTCATTTTCGTGCGGTTGATATCGCCGCGGTAGCAGCGGGCCTCCATCGCCACAGCCAGCTCGTCCGCGCGGCGAAAAGCCGATATGAATAACGGCACAAGGAGCGGCACAAGGCTTTTGGCTTTTTTGATAAGCCCGCCCGTGTCAAAATCCGCGCCGCGCGCCATCTGCGCCTTCATAATGCGGTCTATTTCCTCAAGCAGGGTGGGTATAAACCGCAGGGCTATCGACATCATCATGGCAATCTCGTGCGCGGGGACGCCGATACGCTTGAACGGGCCGAGGACATACTCAATCGCGTCGGTAAGTTTGATGGGCGTGGTGGTCAGCGTCAGGACAGAGCTGCCCACAATCAGCATCGTAAGCCGCGACACCATGCGTATCGCGTTTAAAATACCCTCAAGGGTTATGGTAATCACCCAAAAACTCACCAAAACCGTATTCCCCGCCGTGAAGAATATGTTCAGCGCCGATGTGAAAATAAGAATAAAAATTAACGCGCGAAGCCCGCGGAGCATGAATATGGGCGGCACCTTTGTGGCATAAATCGCAAGCCCCATGCAAACCGCGATAAACGCGTAGCCCGCGAAGCTGTTCACCGTAAACAACGCCGCGATAAAAAGCGTTACGCCCAGCAGCTTCACGCGCGGATCCAGTTGATGCACGAAGGAATCGGCGGGGTAATATTGGCCTATAGTAACATTCATTTGTGATTCAATCCTTTATTAACTGATAACTCCTGCGCGACAGCGGCAACAACATCTTCAACCGTATATAGCCCGTCGCGCAGCCTAAAGCCCCGTTTTTGAAGCTCCTGCGCCAGAAGCGCCGCCTGGGGCGCGCTGAGGCCCATTTGCTCAAGCTCCGGGGCGCGTGAGAATACCGCCGCGGGGATATCGTCCATAACGATCCTTCCGCCGTTTATAACGGCAATTCGTTCAACCAGCCGCGCCACGTCCTCCATGCTGTGCGAGACGAGTATGATTGTAATCCCGGTTCTTTTATGCATTTCACGGATTTTCATAAGGATTTCATCGCGCCCGACGGGGTCCAGGCCAGCCGCCGGCTCGTCCAGCACCAATACCTCCGGTTTCATCGCCAAAACGCCCGCAATCGCTGCCCGGCGCTTCTGCCCGCCGCTTAAATCGAAGGGCGACTGTTCCCCCATTTCGGGCGTCAGCCCGACCATGTCCAGCGCCCATTTTACGCGCTCTTCTATCTCTTCCGCGGGCAAACCCAGGTTTTTCGGCCCGAAAGCCACGTCCTTAGCGACTGTTTCCTCAAAAAGCTGCTGCTCCGGATACTGGAACACCAGCCCAACCTTCCGGCGCACCTCTTTTAGGCGGGATTTATCGGCATGGATGTCCGTCCCGTCCAGCAGGACATTGCCGCTCTCGGGCTTCAACAGCGCGTTAAATTGCTGGATCAACGTGGATTTGCCGGAACCTGTGCAGCCGATAAGCCCCATGAACTCCCCGGCGCCGATTTTTAAATTAACATTATCAAGGGCTTTCTTTTCAAAAGAAGCCCCTTTGTTATATGTGAAAACCAAATTATTTATTTCGAGTTTAGTATGGAGCATAATTCGTCCGCCATTTCGTTTATGGTTAAAATCCCCGGTTTTACGGGTAACCCGCACTCGGCAAGCCTTGCGCCAATCTCAGTAATCTGCGGCAAATTAAGGCCCAGCTCACGCAATAGGGGGCCGTGCAGAAAAACCTCCCCCGGCGTACCCTGCAGAACCGCCGCGCCTTTGTCCATCACAACCACCCTGTCAGCCATCACGGCTTCCTCCATATAATGGGTAATGAGGAGCACCGTCATGCCCTCCTGCCTGTTCAGCCGCGAAACCGCCGCCAAAACCTCGCGCCGCCCAATCGGGTCAAGCATAGCCGTAGGTTCGTCCAGGATAATAATACGCGGCTTCATAGCCAGAACCCCGGCGATACAGACCCTTTGCTTCTGCCCGCCGGACAGGAAATGCGGCGAATGAAGGGCGTAATCGCCCATACCGACAGTTGCCAGCGCCTCGTCAACCCGCGCGCGTATCTCAGCAGTCGGAACGCCCAGATTCTCCGGGCCGAAAGCCACATCCTCCTCCACAATCGTCGCGACGATCTGATTGTCGGGGTTTTGGAACACCATCCCGGCGGTTTGCCGGATATTCCATATATGTTCCTCGCCGGCAGTTGAATAACCCGAAACATTCAATTGACCGGCGGATGGCGTCAACAAAGCGTTTATAAGCTTGGCGAAGGTTGATTTACCGGAGCCGTTCCTGCCCAGCACCGCCACAAACTCGCCTTCCCCAATATCAAGCGAAAGCTCCCGGACAGCGGGCGCAAGGGTTTCCTCCGCCCCGTCCGCTCCGGCAATTCTATATGAAAAACAAACCTTGTCCGCTTCGATTATTTTCAATTTTCCAATCCCCACTCAACGTATCTGTGGCCGTTTTCCTCAATAAACGCCTTTCTCCCCCTCATATTGTCGCCCAGCAGCACGTCGAACATTTCCTGGGTTTTGACCGCGTCCGTGGGCCTGACCAAAATCAGCCGGCGGGTTTCGGGGTTCATGGTGGTGCGCCACATCATTTCAGGCTCGTTCTCGCCAAGGCCCTTTGAGCGCTGGATGTTAACCTTTCCGGAAAGCTTTTTTATAACCTGGTCGCGCTCCTTGTCCGAATAGGCGAAATACGTGTTTTTCCCCGATGTAATCTCATAAAGCGGGGACTCGGCGATAAAAACCTTGCCCGCCGGGATAAGCTGCGGCATCAGGCGGTAGATCATGGTCAAAATCAGCGCGCGTATCTGGAAGCCGTCCACATCCGCGTCCGTGCAGATTATCACACGGTTCCAGTTCAGCTTGTCCAAGTCAAATGAGTTCAAGTCCTTTGCGCCTTTGGCCTTAACCTCCACACCGCAGCCCAAGACCCTTATCAGATCCGTGATAATCTCATTCGCGAAAATCTTGTTGATATCGGCTTTAAGGCAGTTCAAAGGCTTCCCGCGCACGGGCAGTACGGCCTGAAACTCCGCGTCGCGTCCCAGCTTACATGATGTGAGCGCGGAATCACCCTCCACGATGTATATCTCGCGGCGGTTAATGTCCTTTGTGCGGCAGTTTACGAACTTTTCCACGCGGTTTGCAAAGTCAACGCCGCTTGAAAGCTGTTTTTTCAGGTTTACGCGTGTTTTCTCCGCCGTTTCGCGGCTTCGTTTGTTTATCAGCATCTGCGCCGCTATTTTATCCGCCGCCGCTTTATTTTCGATAAAATAGACCTCAAGCTGCTTCTTTAAAAACTCGGTCAGGGCTTCCTGTATAAAACGGTTGTTTATGGCCTTTTTGGTCTGGTTCTCGTAACTCGTTATATTTGAAAAAGAGCTTGAAACGAGGATCAAACTGTCCTCAATATCTGCAAACGTAAGCTTTTTTTCATCTTTCTTGTACAGATTATTATTTTTAAGCAAATTATCGACAGCGGCTAAAAACGCCGCTTTTACGGCTTTGTCAGGCGAACCGCCGTATTCCAGGAAGCTGGAGTTGTGGTAATACTCAATTTGGTTCACATCATTGGAAAAGCAAAACGCCAGCTCCGCTTTAAGGTTGTATTCCTGCTTATCCGCCCGGTCGCGCCCGCGGGTTTCAAACGCCATGCTGCATACCTGCGTCAAGGGGTTTTCGCCGGCCATTTCCTTTACATATCCCACAATGCCCTCGGGATACAGATAGGTAAAATCTTCGCCCGTTTTTTCGTCCGTGAATTCAAATGTAATGCCGGAGTTCACAATCGCCTGGCGTTTTAATGTGTCGGTAAAATAAGACTGCGGTACGTTAATATCGGTAAAGACCTCCAAATCGGGTTTCCAGCTAGTAATTGTCCCTGTATCCTTTTTATCATAAGGCGTTTTTACCAGTCCGCCGATGTTTTGCCCTTTTATGAAGGACAGGGCGTACTTGTATCCGTCGCGGCGGCTTTCAACGCGCATGTATTCCGACGCGTACTGGGTAGCGCAGGCTCCCAAGCCGTTCAACCCTAGGCTGTACTGGTAATTCTCACCATCCGCGTTTTCGTATTTGCCCCCCGCGTAAAGCTCGCAATAAATAAGCTCCCAGTTAAAGCGGTCCTCGGCGGGGTTGTAATCCACAGGCACACCCCGCGCCCGGTCGATAACCGTGATGGCGTCGTCGGCATGGCGGATGACGCGTACCAGCTTGCCATGGCCTTCCCGCGCCTCGTCGATAGAGTTTGATATAATCTCGAAAATGCTGTGCTGGCAGCCCTCAACGCCGTCCGAACCAAATATGACCGACGGGCGTAAACGCACGCGGTCCGCGCCTTTGAGCTGTTTAATGCTTTCATTTGTATATCCCGTTTTTTTTACCGGCATGAATTGCCCCCTATTAATAAATAACCTTCGCTATCTTAATATTCGGTATTTTTTGCAAATTTAAAATGGTGCCGCCCTCAACCCTTACATAAGGCCGCAGCATGTCAAGATGGTTGATATAAACGATTTCCCCCTGCCTGTTGTCCGAAAGCTCCACATGCGCTCCCATATAGATGTAGACGATGTTTTCAATGAACTTCTCAAGCATACTGTACCGGAAATGGTGAAATTTATCCCTGTGCATAATCTCCATCGCGACGAATGGGCACATGGCGTCGCGGTAGCTGCGTTTGGAAATCAACGCGTCGTAAACGTCAACAATAGCCAGCATGCTCCCAAACTCGGATATATTGTCCCATTTCTTGCCATTCGGATAACCCATGCCGTCCATGCGCTCATGATGCTCCGCTACCGCCAGTTTAATCGTGTCCGATACCTTGCCCAGCTCAAGCAGCTCGCAGCCGTGCTCCACATGCTGTTTCATCGCCCCGTATTCGTCGTCGGTCAGCTTCCCCGGCTTTTCCAAAATATCCGAGTCAATGGTAAGCTTCCCGATATCATGGAGGCTCGACGCCACTATCATATCCTCTATTTCGCTTTTGTTCAGGTTCATCCACTTGCTGAACTCCGTAGTAAGCATGCTGACGCTTATACAATGCGAATATGTATACTCGTTCTTATCCTGCAGCAGCTGCAAGTACTGGTACAGGCTGCCCATATTCTCCGCAATGCCTATCGCGTCGTTTACCATCCCGATCAGCTCTTCCTTGCGGATTATACCGTCCCTGATTACGCTCATCAGTTCCGTCTCCAGCTGCTCTCTTCTGTGTTCGGCATCCCTGCTCATTATAACCTTCTTGCTTGCCTCGGAAGGGTTGCTGAAAACATACACCATCATGGCCCCGCTGACCATTATCCTTTTTATCAGCGAAGTCGTTATCACGGTATTCGCGCGCACGATGACGGAGCCATGGACGCTTTCCACGTCAATGGCTGCCACCATGCCCGGCTTTAAATTTTCAGGCAAAACCCTTACTGCGCTTCCCGTATATGTCATATGAGCATCTTAAACCTTCCTGAGATTAGGTTATTTCAGGCGATCCAAAGGGTTCTAACTTTTAATTTTTATGCTCAATTCGTTCAGCTGTTTCTCCGAAACAGTATTCGGCGCGTCGGTAAGCAGGCAATACTGCTCCTTTGTTTTGGGGAAAGCGATAACCTCGCGGATATTCTCCTCCCCGCACATCAGCATCACCACACGGTCAAGGCCGAACGCGATACCGCCGTGGGGCGGCGCGCCGAAACGGAAAGCCTCAAGCATATGCCCAAAACGGGCGGTTATTTCGTCGTCGGACAAGCCCAGCGTGCGGAACATTTTCTTCTGCACCTCCGGCTGGTGGATACGAACGCTGCCGCCGCCCAGCTCCAAGCCGTTCAGCACTATATCGTAAGCCTTTGCCCGTATTTTTCCCGGGTTTGTTTCAAACATATGCAAATCACATTCCAGCGGGCTTGTGAAGGGGTGATGCACGGCGTTCCATTTGCCGCTTTCCTCATCCAGCTCAAGCAGCGGCATTTCCGTAACCCACACGAACCTGTTGACATCCCGCGGGATAATATCCATACGGCGCGCCACTTCGCACCTAAGATTCCCCAGCGCGTCAAGCACAATGCCGTCCCTGCCCGCGCACATGCAGATCAAGTCTCCCGGTTCAGCGTTAAAAGCGGCTGTGACAGCTCTAAGCTGCTCCGGGGAAAGGAATTTTGACAAACTGGTTTTGACCTCGCCGTTTTCATCGATTGCTATAAACATCAAGCCCTTGGCTTTAAAGGTTTTTACGTATTCCTGAAGCGCATCCTGCTGTTTGCGCGGCATGTTTGCGCAGCCCGCGGCGTTTATGCCGCGAACGCTGTGTTTCTCCGCTTCGGCGGATTTAAATACTTCAAATTCGGTGCCTGTGGTCAGATGGCTTATATTAACAATCTCCATGCCAAAGCGCAGGTCGGGCTTGTCGGAACCAAAACGCTCCATTGCTTCGGCGTAAGGCATACGCTGTATGGGTAACTCTACGTCAATACCGGCGGCTTTTTTGAATACATGCTTCAACATGCGCTCCGTCACGTCCAGCACGTCGTCCGTATCCACAAAGCTTAACTCCACGTCAAGCTGGGTAAATTCGGGCTGGCGGTCGGCACGGTTGTCCTCGTCGCGGAAGCAGCGGACAATCTGGAAGTATTTGTCAAACCCGCCGACCATCAGAAGCTGTTTAAACTGCTGGGGCGATTGGGGCAGAACGTAAAAATTACCCGGGAAAATGCGGCTGGGCACTACATACTCCTTTGCGCCCTCGGGCGTGCCTTTGTTTAAATACGGCGTTTCCACCTCAATAAAACCCTCGTTTGAATAAAATTCACGCATGGCTTGGCAGGTTTTATGCCGGATAAGGAATTTGCGCTGCATTTCCGGCCTGCGCATGTCGATATAGCGGTATTTAAGACGCATCTCGTTCCCTACGCCTTCGGCGGCTACCTGAAACGGCGGCGTGTCGGCTTCGTTCAAAATGCGCAATTCTTCAGCCGCGATTTCGATTTTGCCCGTCTCCATTTGGCGGTTTATATCCTTTTCCGCGCGAAGGCGGACTTTGCCCGTTACGGCGATAACGTACTCGCCCTTAACGGCTTTCGCCTTGGCAAAAATGTCGGCAGTTGTTTCATTTTCGTCAAAAGCAAGCTGTAAAAGCCCCGTCCGGTCCCTTAGCGCGATAAATATTAACTGCCCAAGCTTGCGCGTATTATGCGCCCAGCCCATGACCGTTACCGTTTGCCCGTTCATATTTTCATTCAGCTCGGCGCACATATGCGTGCGCTTTAAGCCTGTTATTGTTTCACCCATTTTTAGGCCTCCTTATATAACCTCACGAAATATTCCGATAGATTACTTAGGGATTGTACCTCGGAGCCGCCTTTACGCATATCCCGGACTTCGACCGAATCGTTTTCGATTTCGCCGTCGCCTATGACTATTGCATAAGCCGCCCCAAGCTTATCCGCGTACTTCATTTGCGCCTTAACGCTCCGCCCAAGTAAATCAAATTCAGCCGGAATGCCGTTTTTACGCAAATTCTGAACTAATTTCACGGCTTCGTCACGCCCGCGCCCGCCGATAAACCCGGCGAACACAGGCCGTATATCAATATCGGACAGCTTTACACCCTGCCCTTCCAAAATAATCAACAGCCGTTCCAGTCCCATGCCAAAGCCCACAGCCGCCGTATCCGGCCCGCCGCAGTCCTTCATAAGGCCGTCATAGCGCCCGCCGCCAAGCAGCGAATCCTGCGCCCCCAAGTCAGTTGACTTAAACTCGAAAACCGTGCGGGTGTAATAATCCAGCCCGCGAACAAGGCGTTCCGACACAATATAGTCAATGCCCAGCAAATCAAGGTTCCTTTTTACGCCCTCGAAATGATTTCCGCATTCCTCATCCATAATGTCAACGGACAACGGCGCGTTCGCCACAAGCCCCGCGCATTCGGCGTTTTTGCAATCCAATACGCGCAGCGGGTTTTTCTCAAACCGTCCCCGGCAAATGGGGCAAAGTTTTTCCAGATTATCGCCCAAGAACATTTTCAGCGCGGCATTGTAAGCGGCCCGGCAATCCTTGCAGCCCAAGCTGTTTATATGCGGGACGGCGCCTTTTATGCCGATCCGCTCAAGAAGCGCGGAGGCTACGGAGATAACCTCCGCCTCGCATTCCGGCCCCGCCGCGCCGAAATACTCCACGCCGAATTGGTGATGCTGCCTGAAACGCCCTTTTTGCGGTTTTTCCGCGCGGAACACGGGCATGATGTAATACAGCTTTAACGGCATTGGAAGCGAAGCCATGCCGTTTTCAATAAACGCCCGCGCCACATTTGCCGTGCCCTCAGGACGCAGGGCAAACAGCCTGTCTCCCGCGTCTTTGAAGGTAAACATCTCCTTCTGCACAATGTCGGTGGTTTCGCCGACCCCGCGCCGGAACAGCTCCGCGTACTCATACATGGGCGTACGTATCTCATTTATAAGGAATCCTGCGCACAGCTCCCGGATAATATCCTCGATTGCCTGCCATTCCAAAATCTGCTCCCCGAAAAAATCACTCGTGCCTTTCGGCCTTGAAAACGCCATTAAAGCTCCTTCTTTCTCATAATCATTTCATCGACGCGTTCTATATATTCATTGAGGTTTTTTACGTTAAAAGCCCGTTTTATCAGCTTCGCCTCCGGGTAAAACAGTTTTGTAACCGCGCCTGCCCCGGCCGCGTATACGCTTCTGGCCTCGGTCATGGTCATATGGTTATAGATGCTTTGAAACCCGGGCTTTGCGTAACCCACATTCTCAAAATTACCCACCATGTTCTTCTGTCTGTACATATAATATGGACGAAGCCCCATATCGCGGCAGGTTTTGCTTGAAATATCAAGCATTTCCTCGATCATTCCGGTATCCAGCCCAGCTCCGCCGTATCTCCCGTGGGAATGGTTAAAATCCGACGCGCGTTTGATCGCGAGTGTGTGGACGGTCAGTGATTCCGGCTTGAGCTTTTCCAGCTCGCGGAAGGTGCGCTCCGTGTCGTCCGGGGTTTCGCCCGGTAAGCCAAGTATAACATCACAGTTCACATTCGTAAACCCCAACCCGCGCGCCATCTCATAGCAACGTATAAAATCCGCCGCTGTGTGTAATCTGCCCGCGCGTTTAAGTGTTTCGTCGTTCATTGTCTGGGGATTTATAGCCAGGCGCGTAACTCCGTATTCCTTTAGAATCGCCAGTTTTTCGGAGGTTATGCTGTCCGGGCGGCCCGCTTCGACGGTCAGTTCCGCATTTTGCGGGCGGGACGCCCGCGCTCCCAGGGAACTCACCAATTTCATTAATTCATGCAGCATATCCGCTTCCAGAGCCGTGGGCGTACCGCCGCCGATATATATGGCGGTAATCTTTCTTCTTGACAGCTTTTCCCGTAAAAAAACGATTTCCTTGGAAAGCGCTTGAAAATAAGCTTCTCGCAGTTTTCCGTGCCGCTCCAGCGGATACGACGCAAACGAACAATAACCGCAGCGTGACGGGCAAAACGGGATGCCGATATATATGCCGATATCGTCCTGCCCCGAATCCCGCAAGAATTCCAACTCGGCTTCGGAAACCTCGGAGCAAAGCGCGATTTTATCGTCCCGGACCAAATACGCGTCCCGTAAGTACACCGGCGATTGTCCTTGTGTGATGATTTTCGCCGGCCTGACCCCGGTTAGTGTTCCCCAAGGCGGCCTGTAGCCCGTCACTTCGGCCAAAGCGTGAAAAATTGAGGCAGCGGCGGCTTGGGTGCGTGATTTTTTTTCCGGTGTAATAGGTATGGCTTTTTCGATGCTTACAACATTTCCGTCTTTATATATATGCGCCTCAAAACCGCCGTTTTGGAAGATGCTTACGACACAAGCGCCCTCATCGGGAGGCATCTCCAAACGTTTATACCCCTCATTAGGGAAAAAAACCTGGATCACCGTCTGCACGGCATGTTCAAGACCGTGGCCTTTTAAAACAAAGTCCATTATCTTACAAATGCGTTATGCGTTTTTTCGTGTTCTATTGTGGTTTCGCTCATGTGCCCCGGGAGGACGCGGATGTTTCCGGGCAGTGTGTACAGTTTTTCTTTTATTGAGGCGAACAAAACGTCGCCGTTGCCTGTGTGCAGATCGTGGCGGCCTACGCTTCCGAGAAACAGCGTGTCGCCCGAGAAAAGCAAGCCCTCGTCCTCCGCGTAGAAACAGCATGACCCGGCGGTGTGGCCCGGCGTATGGATACAGCGGAGCTTACTTCCGCCGACCTCTATGATATCGCCGTCTTTAAGGAATTTATCAAGCTGTAGCGGAGCGGAGGCGTAACTCTGCCGCGGGTCGAGCAGCAGCTTCTCTTCCGCCTCATGAGCCAAAACCGGCGCTAAGCATTCCCGCCGCAGTTCTTCAACCGCGCCCGTGTGGTCGTAATGCCCGTGGGTCAAAAGAATATGCGAAACGGTTAAGTTTTTGTTTTTTAATAATTCCGCAATTTTATCCGCATCGCCGCCAGGATCTATAATAGCGGCCTTTCCGTTTTCTGCGTCAAAAAAAATATAGGCGTTTTCCTGAATAAAACCGGCAGCAACTGTTATAAACCCCAATTTTATCACCTTTCTTTATTGTTTCATATAGCTTAGTATATTTTCACCCAATGTTCTTGCTTGCTTCAAGTTTCGGGTCTGGCTAAAAATAACGCCGGTTAAGTTATAGTCCTCTTAACCTCATAAATCCCCGACAGCGCGCCCAGCTTCGCCATTATCTTCTCCAGCTGAGCCTTACCGCCGATTGGGAATGTCACGCGTATCAGCACATCATTTTTTTGCTTATAAGTATTTATCGAATCCATATTTATATTATCATTCATGAAAAGCCTTGAAATATCGGACACAACGCCGGGGCGGTTGATTGTGATGATATCGACGGAAACGTCGAATATCTGCGCTCCGCCGTCCTCCGAAAGGTTCCATTCGACGGGTGTAACGCGGTGGCGGCTTACCTCGTCCAGGTTAATGACGTTTACACAGTCGCTGCGGTGGATGCTGACCCCTTTGCCCCGGGTAATAAATCCAACGATTTCATCGCCCGGCATTGGGCTGCAGCAATGCGACAGGCGTACGGACATGCTTGTATCGCCTTTAATGGAGATACCGCCCTTGCCGCTGGCTTTCCCGTCCGTTTTTTTCTGGCTTTCGTTAATTAGCTGGATTATCTGCTCGTCTTTATCGCTGGCGGTGCTTTTGTCCCGCATATATTCGTCGTAAAGGCGGTTTATGACCTGCCCTTCCGATATCCCGCCATGCCCCACCGACGCGCACAAGGTATCCCAATCATTGTAGCTGTAGCGGTTCAGCACCACGGAAACATACTTAGACTCCGTAAGCTCCGCCAGCGCGACGCCCTTCTTTTTTGCGCCGATTTCCAAGAGTTCCTTGCCCTTTGCCATGTTCTCTTCACGGTTATGTTTTTTAAACCATGCGTTTATCTTTGCGCGGGACTGGCTGGTTTTGCATATTTTAAGCCAATCGCGGCTTGGCCCTTTGGAATTTTGACTGGTAAGGATTTCCACCTGGTCGCCGGTCTGCAGCTCGGTGTTCAGCGTTGCGATCTTGTTGTTTATCTTCGCGCCCACCATGCGGTTGCCTACGGCGCTGTGGATGGTGTACGCAAAGTCGATGGGCGTCGCGCCGGCCATAAGCTCCACTACCCTGCCCTTTGGCGTGAAGCAGTAAACGCTGGCCTTGTACGGGCTTAAATCGGATTTGAGTTCGTTCAGGAACTCGCTGCTTTCGCTCAGGTCACGGGACCATTCCATCATCTGACGCAGCCAATTCAGCTTTACGTCGTCATCCTCAGTCCCGCTCCCGCCGTTTTTATATTTCCAATGCGCCGCTACGCCGTATTCGCTTACCCTGTCCATTTCGGCGGTGCGTATTTGCAGCTCGAAAGGTTCGCCGCCCGGGCCGATAAGGGTGTTGTGTATGCTTTGGTATCGGTTGGGCTTGGGCATGGCTACATAATCCTTGAAACGCTCCGGTACCGGGGTATACATCAAATGAGCCACCCCCAGCGCGTGGTAGCATTCGCCGATACTGTTCACAATAATCCTGACGGCGTACAGGTCATAAATTTCGTCAAGGGATTTGCCCTTCTGCATCATTTTACGGTAAATGCTGAAAAACTGTTTAGGCCGCCCGACGACTTTGGCTTCAATGTTATTCTCATTAAGTTTTTCCTCAATGGAGCTAACCAGATTTTGCACATATTCCAGGCGTTCGTTTTGCTTGAACTGAATCTTGTCTTTTAAATCCTCGTAAGCTTCGGGATCCTGATAATGGAACGCTAAATCCTCCAGCTCGTACCGCAGCTTTGAAATACCGAGCCGGTTGGCGAGGGGGGCGTAAATATCCATTGTCTCATCGGCTTTTTTCTTTTTGTGGCTGGGGGGCATGTGCTTGATGGTACGCAGATTATGAAGCCTATCCGCTATTTTAATGATAACAACGCGGATATCGTTAGACATGGCCAAAAACATTTTACGGTAGTTGTCGGCCTGTTTATCAACCTCAGCCTGCCAGGGGTCGCGGTGCCCGCCTTGGTAATTAACCTTGTCAAGCTGCGTTACGCCTTCCACAAGCATGGCGATCTCATTATTGAACGCTTTTTCAATGTCTTCGTAATTATATTTCGTGTCCTCGATAACATCATGCAAAATGGCGGCGGCGATAGTGTCGCGGTCCATTTCGATGGTGGTAAGGATTCGGGCGACCTCCAGGGGATGGACGATATAAGGCTCGCCCGAAGCGCGGAGCTGTCCGTCATGCGCCTTGCCCGCAAGCTCATAAGCCCTCTCCACAATGCCGAAATCGTGCGAAGGATGGTATTTCTTCATATTATCCATAATCATCCCGAAAATCTCGTCGGGACATGGGTCAAGCCTGCCGCCGTTTGCGGATTCGTCCGCCATTGCAACCATCCCTGTTAAATAATATAATTCCTTGATTATATACTATTTAGCGGTGGCAGTCAATGCTTTTGAGGCGCATGTTTCTTTATCTTTTCCGTACCGGTTAGATGCGCGTTAACCTCCGCCCCTGCCAGCAGCACCATGGTGATGCAGTTCAGCCAGATAAGCATGATGAAGATGCTCCCCAGGCTTCCGTAGATAACCGTAAAATTGGCAAAGCTCCTGACATAAATGTTGAAAAGCCACGAAAATACGCTCCAGCCCGTAACCGTAATGCACGCTCCGGGGAGTACGCCCCGTACGCTGACTTTAATACAGCTTCCGACTTTATAAATCATCACAACAATTACAAATATGGCAAAAACCGACAAAGCAAACCGCCACAGCACATTCGACAGCACCATAAAACCCATCGCCAGCGCCACAATAGCGACAAACAGCAGCACAAGCAAAATGCTCAAAACCCTTCTGCGTATCCAGCTGCGCGTGTCCCGCCGCCCGTAGCAGGTGTTTATACCCTTGATAATGGACGCGAAACCGGATGAAGAGCTGTATAAAGCGGCAATAATAGATACGGAGAGGAGCGCCGCGCTTCGTGTTCCTATGACCTCCGTGACGAATTTGTCGAATATTTCCATCACGTCGGGCGGCAGCGCGCCCGTAAAGCTTTCAACAAAGGCCGCCACCGCCGCCTCGTCAATCCGCAGGAACCCGACAAAGGCAAAGGCGAATATAATCAGCGGAAAAATGGAGAGGACCAGCTTGTACGTCATATCCCCGGCGTAAACGTACAGATCGTGTAAAACAAAGCTTTTTGCTACGCGAATTATAAAGCGAGTTAACCGTTTCAATAGAAACACCCCTTAAAAACTAATTATCAACCACAGAAAACACAAAAAAACACAAAATAAAACCATTATGTATTGTATACTTTTGCTTTATTATATATAATACTTTAGAAAATAAATATTAGGTGAATGATATGACTGCACGCGAAAAATTGAAATATGAAATTGCGGAGGAATTAGGGCTTTTGGACAGGGTTAATTCCGATGGCTGGAAATCGCTTACCGCGCGGGAAAGCGGGCGGATCGGCGGCATTTTGGCAAAGCGTGAGAAGGACGCGCGGGAAAAGCCGAGATGAACGGCCCGTACGGCGGTTTTGCGGCGTTGTACGACGAATTCATGGCCGGAACCGATTACACGGGCTGGGCGGATTACATTGAGAAGATTTTTGTCCGGTTTGATGCTTCGCCGAAATTACTGCTGGATCTAGGCTGCGGTACGGGCAGCGCGACAAGGCTGTTCTCCGCGCGCGGCTACGACATGATCGGGCTGGACAGCTCGGCGGAAATGCTGAGCATAGCCAAGGGCAAAGACCCGGACAACCTCTACATCCTGCAGGATATGCGCTCCTTTGAGCTTTACGGAACCGTGGACGCCATTATCAGCACATGCGACGTTTTAAACTACCTGCTTACACCGCGTGATCTGTACCGCGTTTTTAGGCTTGCGGCAAATTATTTGAACCCTGGCGGATTGTTTATCTTCGATATGAACACCAGGTATAAATACCGCCGCGTACTTGGAAACCGGACTTTCGCGCGGCAAACCAATAAAGCGGCCTTTATCTGGAACAACCGTTATTACCCAAAGCAGTGCATAAACGAATACCGGCTGACCTTCTTTAGAAAGCAGGAAAACGGCTTGTTCGCGCGGTTCCGCGAAAGGCATACACAGAGGGCTTATCCGCCCGGAACTATATGCGGGCTCTTAAAAGCCGCCGGATTAAACTGTTTGGCCGTTTATGGCGAAAAAACCTTTGCGCCTCCAAAATCCGATACGGAACGGGTTTTTTATGTTGCACAGAGATAAGAGTATTGGTATAATACTTATAGTGACAGAAAGCGGGAAATCTTTCAATGATAATGCTGACTTTGCCTGAGGGCGATGTGCGTTCTTTAATGAATTTGTTGCTGGTGCAAACCGCTTTCGACGATTTTGAGCTGCGCGGCTGCACCATCCAAAGCTTCGCACGTTTCGACATTGAAGGCATAATCAGCCCTGCCGATGAGGTAAATGAAGGCGAGGCTCCGCGGCGCGCCGTGTATTGCAAGTGGCAGCGCCTTCGACCGTATATTTACCACATAATCAAGGGCAGCGAGAAACCCCGGTTTTTGAAGCTGGTGTTCGCGTACCCGCCGGAGGGGCTTTCCGCGGGGTTTCAAGACGCCCAGGCGCTGTTTGTAAACATTACGCTGGACAAGGATCTCGTCCACATCACCACCGGCGCGTCCATGAAAACGTGGAGTCTTGATAAAGCCGTTGAAACCCAATGGGATGATTACATAGTTGATTTTTTAATTAAGCATAAGCTAAATATTAACAAGGAGTGACGGGATTTGATCAACGAAAAAGGTAATTTGTCAATTAATTCGGAAAACATACTGCCAATCATAAAGAAATGGCTGTACTCGGACACCGACATTTTCCTGCGCGAGCTGGTATCGAACGGCGTGGATGCCATAACCAAGCTGAACCGGCTTGAGGCGGCGGGTGAAGCGGAGACGGCCGGGGACGAGTTTTATGTAAAGGTTACGCTTGATAAAGAGGCCGGAACCGTCGTGGTATCGGATAACGGCATTGGCATGAGCGCGGACGAGGTTATGCGCTATATTAACCAAATAGCCTTTTCCGGCGCGACGGAGTTTGTTGAGCGTTATTCGGCGTCCTCGGGCGCGGACATCATCGGGCATTTCGGCCTGGGCTTTTACAGCGCGTTTATGGTGGCGCAAACCGTCTGCATCGACACCAAGAGCTATAATGCCGGGGAACCCGCTGTATGCTGGCGTTCCGAAGGCGGAGTCGGGTTTGAAATGACAGACAGCGACAAAACCGAAAGAGGCACCGAAATAACCCTTTACATCGGCGACGACAGCAAGGAATTCCTTGACGAATACCGTCTGCGCGGGATTTTACGCAAATATTGCTCCTATATGCCGGTGGATATTTTCTTTGAAACGGCGGGTGAAAAGGCCAACGAAGAGGCCGCGGAAGAAGCGGAAGAGGATGAGGCGGACGAAGGTAATGACGGCGCAAGTGAAGATACCAAGCAAAAACCTTCGCCCATCAACAACAGGAGCCCCCTCTGGAACCGCAAACCCGGCGACTGCACCGACGAGGAATACAAGGAGTTCTACCACAAAGCCTTTACGGACTTCAATGACCCTCTGTTCTGGATTCACCTGAACATGGATTACCCCTTCCGCTTGAAGGGTATCCTGTATTTCCCCAAGCTCTCCCACGAGCTTGAGAGCATCGAGGGGCAGGTAAAACTCTACAACAACCAGGTTTTCATTGCCGAAAACATAAAGGAAGTCATCCCGGAGTTCCTGCTCCTGCTCAAGGGCGTTATCGACTGCCCCGACCTGCCGCTGAACGTCAGCCGCAGCGCGCTTCAAAACGACGGGTTCGTCACGCGTATGTCCTCATACATTATTAAAAAGGTCGCGGACAGGATCACCGACATGCATTCCAACGAGCGCGAGGAATACAACAAATATTGGGACGATATCAGCCCGTTCATTAAATACGGCTGTTTACGAGAAAACGATTTCTATGAAAAGGTGAAGGACGCGCTGCTGTTCAAAACCACCAAGGGCGAGCACCTAAGCGCCCGCGAATACCTTGACAAAAACACGGAGAAAACCGATAACCGCATCGTTTACGTAACGGACGAGAAGCAGCAGGCGCAATACCTTATGCTGACCGATGAGCAGGGCGTGGACGCCGTAATGATGGGGACAAGGATCGACAATCCCTTTATGAGCTATATCGAAAGCCGCCAGATGGCGGATAAGCTCAAGTTTATCCGCATCGACTCCGACATCAGCTCAATTTTTAAGGACAGCGGGGAGGCCGGAAATGAAAGCGGTGTGAACAACGAATATCTGACGGAGTTTTTCAAGAAAACACTGGGCAAGGAAAAGCTTGAGGTAAAGGCCGAAACATTGAAAAACAGCCAAGTGCCGGCAATCGTCGTGCTCTCGGAAGAAGGCCGCCGTATGCAGGAAATGGCGAAAATGTTCAAAGGCATGGACTCCGCCATGTTCGGCGCTATGGATTCCGGCGAAGTCCTGATTCTAAACACCGGCAACGACCTTGTAAAGCGCCTTGCGGATACGGAGACCGAAAACCCCGACGCCGCGCTGATCTGCGCCCACCTCTACGACTTGGCGGTTATGAGCCACAGAAGCCTGAGCGCCGAGGATATGAACAATTTCGTCGCCAGAAGCTGCGAATTAATGGTAAAATTGATGTAGAAATATAATGCTTTACACACGCGCCTTTATCTAATATAATGTAAGGAATACAGATGTGATAATATGCGGATTATTTCCGGAAGCGCAAAAGGCACAAAGCTAACCGCTCCCGAAGGGTTTTTAACCCGCCCGACGCCCGATATGGTGCGGGAATCGCTGTTCAACATAATGCAGGACAGGGTTCATGGGGCGCGGTTTTTAGATCTTTTTGCCGGTTCGGGCGCGGTTGGGCTTGAGGCTTTGAGCCGCGGCGCGGATTTTGCCGTTTTTATTGATTCCCGCAGGCAATGCGTTGATAAGATTCGTCAAAACGCGGCGAAAACAAGGCTTTCGGATAAGGCGCGCGTGCTTTTGATGGAAGCGGACAAGGCGGTGCGGCTTCTTTCGGCCGAAGGACAAGCTTTCGATATAATTTATCTTGACCCTCCGTACGGCGCGGGGCTTCTTTCAAAGTCCCTCGGCTGGATAGCGGAGTTAATCCTTGTTTCGCAAGAAGGCTTGGTTATAGCCGAGCATGGGAACGATTTTGATTGTATGCGCCTCGCAGGCTACGATGTGATCCGCCGAAAGGAATACGGAAATACGGTTTTACATTTTTTACAAAGGAATCATTAAGATGACCGCCATTTACCCCGGAAGCTTTGACCCCATGACCTACGGTCATTTAGATATAATACAAAGAGCGGCGAAAATAACGGACAAGCTTATCGTGTCCGTTTTGCAAAATTCCGCTAAAAAGCCGTTCTTCTCGGTTGAGGAGCGGATGGAGATTCTGCGCGAATCCGTTTCCGGCATTAAAAACGTAGAAATCGGCTGCTTTTCCGGCTTATTGGCCGATTATGCCAAGGAATGCGGTACAAGCCTTGTTATCAGAGGCTTGCGCGCGGTTACGGACTTTGAGTATGAATTTCAAATGGCGCTGACCAACCGGCTTTTATGCCCGGATTTGGAAACGCTTTTTATATCCACAAGCACCGAATATCTTTATCTCGGCTCAGGCGTAATAAAGGAAATAGCCATGCATGGCGGCGATATCAGTAAAATGGCGCCGTCCCATGTTGTAGATAGATTAAACTCAAAAATAATGGGAACGCATTAATAGGAGGTTTATCGGATGGAATCAATTACCGCCCATCTGGCAAAAATTGAGGATTTGATTTTACGCATCGAGGATTTGCTGGAAGGTTCGCGCCCCGTCGCTTTTTCCAACAAGGTTTCGGTGGATAAGGGCAAGGTTTACGACTTGATTGACGAGTTGAAGCCATACCTTGAGGACATAATGAACGATCTGCCCGACGAGATCGTTAAAGCCAAGCGTGTCGTCGCGGACAGCGAAAAGATTCTGGACGACGCCAGAAGCAAATCCGACCTTATGCAGCGCACCGCCAAAACAGATATTGAAAAACGGATCTCTGAGCATGAAATCTCTAAAAAAGCCGCCATCCAGGCCGACGCAATCGTCGAGGACGCGCGCAAGTTCGCCAAGGAACTGCGCGGAAACGCGTTGGAATATGCCGACGAAATGCTTCAAAAGGTTGAAGACACAATGAAGGAAGCTATGTCCAACTTCACAAAAAGCGTGCGTGCCGCCGAAGCCGCCTTCAGCGACACAGCCGATTTAATCTTTGAAAACAGGCAGGAACTGCGCGGTACTGAGCGGAAATAACAGGCGGGCATGTTTGACACAGCTCACCCCTGCCCTATCAAAATCCTGACCGCCTCAATACCCGTGCGGATAGCCGCTTCAGGCTCATGGCACTGCGGGTTCGGAAGCCCGCGTTTTTCGCGTTCCTGATTCCAAACAACGCTTAAAACGCACCCGGCCCGCGCGCCAAGCACCTGACAGACAATATACAGCGCGGCGCTTTCCATCTCGGAAGCAAGCGCTCCGGCCTTTACCCAAGCATCCCATTTATTCAGCAGCTCATATCCCACCGGCATACGCGCCGGGCTGTGCTGGCCGTAAAATGAATCCTTGCATTGCACAACGCCCGTATGCCGCGTAATATTAAGCTTTTCAGCCGCTTTTACCAACGCGTTCGTCACATCCAGATCCGCGACTGCGGGGAACTCAATCGGCGCGTATTCGCGGCTTGTTCCTTCCATGCGTATCGCCCCGGTTGCGATAACCACATCGCCGCCGCAAACCTGTTCGGCCATCCCTCCGCAAGTCCCCACACGTATGAACGTCCTAACCCCGGTCACAAACAGTTCCTCAACGCAGATCGCCGTTGACGGCCCGCCCATGCCCGTCGAAATTACCATTACCGTTTCGCCGTTCAAATCGCCCAGCCAAGCGGTATACTCCCTGTTTTGACAATGAAACCGCGGGTTATCAAGCAGTGCGGCTATTTTCTCAACCCTGCCGGGATCCCCGGGTAAAATCGCGTATTTCGCCCCGTGGCCCTCATCAAATCCTAAATGGTACATAAAAATCACCTCTTACCCATATCGTATGGTACGCCGGCCGCTTTGGGCGCCTGGGAGCGTTTTGAAGTAAACGCAAGCACAACAAGCGTCACTATAAACGGCAGCATTTTATAATATACATTGGGGATATCCATCCTTTGGAGGAACGGGATGCCGGTATACGCGGACGAAATGGCCCTGAGCGTTCCGAAGAAGAACGCGGCGAAAAGGATGCGTCCGGGCCGCCATTGCCCGAATATAAGGACGGCAAGGGCCAAGAAACCGTAACCGGACACCGTGGCGTTGAAGTTTGTCGAAGTAGGGATGACGAAAACAAGCCCGCCAAGCCCGGCAAGCGCGCCTGAGATCAAAACGCCGGTATAGCGCATTTTCATTACGTTTACGCCCACCGAGTCCGCCGCCTGCGGATGCTCTCCGCACGCGCGGAGACGCAGTCCCAGCTTGGTTTTGTATAAAACAAACCATGCCGCGATAAGGATAGCGAAACCCAAAAAGCTTGTAATATAAGTGTTTTGGAAGAATAATTGGCCCAGAACGGGTATGTTTCCAAGGCCGGGCACGCTTTGCAAACGGAATTGGTTCTGGAAGGGGATCTGCTGTACGCCGCGCAGCTGGCGGGCTGTGTAAATGGCGAACGCCCCCGCGAACATGTTGATCGCCGTGCCGCTTATGACCTGGTCGGCCTTCATATTTATGGACGCGTAGGCATGGGCCAGGGACACTAATATCCCCGCCGCCGCCGACACCAGGATAGCCAGTATCAGAATGGGCTGTCCGGGCAGCGCGCTCTGGAAGGTGTTGATAAATAAAATCCCCGAAAACGCCCCGACGATCATTATTCCTTCAAGGGCGATGTTTACCACGCCGCCGCGCTCCGAAAACATGCCGCCCAGCGCGACGATCAGGAGCGGGATACTGAAAAACATGGTCTGCTGCACGATAAAATATACTGTGGTCATTGCCCGCCGCCCCCTTCCGTTTGATTTTCTTTCTTCTTCCTGAATTTATTCGGCATCGACCTTAACAGATTCCTGAAAACAAGCGCAAACGCGCTGAAATAGATAATTATGGCTACAATGATTTCAATAATCTGCGGCGCAAAATCAAAGCGCTGCATAAAGAACCCGCCGACGTTGAGGTACGCGACGAAAATTGCCGAAAATATTACCCCCAGCGGATTCGACATCGCCAGAAGCGCGACGGGTATGCCGTTAAAGCCTTCGGCTGCAAGCACGTCAACCACGTCTATCCTGTTCCCCGCGCCCGCCAGATACACCAGCGCCCCGCCGATCCCGGCAGCCGCGCCCGCGATAATCATCGAAACGACGATGCTGCGTTTCTCGTTTACCCCGGCATACTTTGCCGCGTCACGATTCAGGCCGCATGCCTTCAATTCATATCCGAAACTGGTTTTTTCGAGCAATATGTATAATAAAACCGCAATTACTATGGCGATAATTATGCCCCCGTTTACGCTGGATATCCTCGGCCCGACGCGGAATATCTGGTCAAGACCCATCCTTGGGATTACCGCCGACGCCTCCACGCGCATGCTTTGGTTGTACCGGCTGTCAAACACAGTCTGTACAATTAAATAATTCACCAGGTACATACCTATATAATTCATCATTATACAGGAGATAACCTCATTCACATTATAAAACGCCTTCAAAAACCCGGGAATCGCACCCCACAGTGCTCCGGCAAGCATCGCCGCCGCAAGCGCGGTTATCCAGTGCAGATGGCCCGGCAAAAATGAGCATTTAACGCCGACCAAGACCGCGGCGTAAGCCCCGCAGATAAACTGCCCCGCCGCCCCGATATTGAACAGCCCCGTTTTATTGGCGAAGCTGAAGCTAAGCCCCGTCATCAGTATCGGCGTCGCGTGGTAGAGCACCTCGCCAACGGCCCGGATATCCCCGAAGCCGCTGGTTAAAATTGTTAAAAACGCGCCAACCGCCTGTCCCGGGCGGCTTATCAGCAAGAATATGAACCCCGCGACCAAACCTATCGCAATCGCTATCAGCGACGGCAAGAAGCCCGATTTCTCGTTTGGCGCGAACATCCGTTTTAATAGCTTGTCCATTTTATCCCCCTCACGCGCTGCCCGACATGTAAAGCCCCAGCTCCTGCGGGCCAACGTCCTTCGGGTTTAAATCGGCAACAATCCGGCCCTCGAAAATCACCAGGATCCTGTCGGCTACATTCAAAACCTCGTCCAGTTCCAGCGACACGAGAAGCACTCCCCTGCCCTTGTCACGCTCGGCTATCAGCTGCTTGTGGATGTATTCAATCGCGCCCACGTCCAGGCCGCGCGTCGGCTGTACCGCTATCAAAAGCTTGGGGCCGCGGTCAATTTCACGGGCGACGATGGCTTTCTGCTGGTTGCCGCCGGACATGCTCCGCGCAAGCGTCCTTGCGCCGCGCCCGCTGCGGATGTCGTATTCGCTGATCAGGCGGTCGGCGTATCTGTATATGGCGTCGAATTTCAGGAAGCCGCGCTTCATAAACTGCGGGGTGTAATATTTTTGTAAAATTATATTATATGCCAGATTATAATCCAGTACAAGGCCGTGTTTGTGGCGGTCCTCGGGGATGTGCGCGACGCCGGCCTCACCGCGGCGGCGGATGTCCTCCTGGGTGATGTCCCTGCCAAGGAAAGTCAGCACGCCCGTATCAATCGGCACAAGGCCGCACAGGGCGTGCACCAGCTCGCTCTGCCCGTTGCCGTCGATACCGGCCACGCATACGATCTCGCCTTCGCGCACTTCAAAGCTTACGTTGTTGACCACGTTCTTGCCGGTTGCTTTGTTTTTGACGCTGAGATTTTTAACCTCCAGCAGAACGTTTCCAGAGGCTTTATACGCTTTCTGCACTTCCAGCGAGACCTTCCGGCCCACCATCATCTCGCTCAGCTCTTCCTTGTTGGTTGCGGAAACGTCCGCCGTGCCGACGCAGCGGCCCTTCCGCAAAACCGTGCAGCGGTCGGCGCATGCCATTATCTCGCTCAATTTGTGCGTTATGAAAAGGATTGATTTACCCTCAGCCGCTAAGCCCTTCATTATGCGCATCAGCTCGTCGATCTCCTGCGGGGTCAGGACGGCGGTAGGTTCGTCAAATATCAGGATTTCATTGTTACGGTAAAGCATTTTCAGGATTTCCACGCGCTGCTGGAAACCCACCGTGATATCGGAGATTTTTGCGTCCGGGTCAATGGCAAGGCCGTATTTTTTAGAAAGCTCCACCACTTGCTCCCGCGCCTTGTCCATTTTAAGGATGCCCTTATCAGTCGTCTCAACGCCCAAAATTATGTTTTCAAGAGCGGTAAAATTATGTACAAGCATAAAATGCTGATGCACCATGCCGATGCCAAGCTTGGTGGCGTCATTCGGCCCGTGGATTTGAACGGGGCCGCCGTTTTTCAAAACAACGCCCGAATCCGGCTTATACATACCGAACAGCACGCTCATGAGCGTTGATTTACCCGCGCCGTTTTCGCCCAGCAGCGCGTGTATCTCGCCCTTCCTCAATTGCAGGGTGATGTCGTCGTTGGCTTTAATGCCGGGGAAAGCCTTTGATATGTTGCGCATTTCGATTATGTATTCCATTGGTCACCGCCTATAGTAAAAACGGCGCGCCGTAGCCGACGCGCCGTAGATCATGCGTTGCTTATTATTAGTTAGTTTCCGTAACGGACACGAATGCAAGCGGAATGTCGGAAATAGCCAATCTCTCGCCGGCGGCGTTCACATCGCCGACGATGTCGATCTCAAAGTTCGCAAGCTGCGCGAAAATCGCGTCGTAGTCCGCCTGGGTGAAGTTTACAAATCTGGATGTATTCATCGGAAGCCCTACGCCGAGGTTATCCGCGGCAAAGACTTTGATCTGCCCGCCAGGGAAATTGTCATTGTAGAACGCGTCCACACAGATGTAAACGGATGCTGAAAGGCCTTTCATGGCGCTGGTGATGACGGTTTCGGATTCGGGGCTCTGATCCCTGTCAACGCCGATGACCTTCGCTCCGGCCGCTTCGGCAGCCGCCATTACCGAGTTTCCAAGGCCGCCGCCGCACGCGAAGATTACCTCAACGCCGCTCATATACCAGCTTGCGGCAAGGGTCTGCGTTTCGGGGGTGGGGATGAAGTTACCGGTGTAATGATAATTGATGGTTACATCGTCAAGTCCAAGCTTCGCGGCGGCGTATTCGGCGCCCTGCACAAAACCGTAGCCGAAACGGACAACCGCCGGAACGGCCATTCCGCCGATAAAGCCCAGGCTTCTGTATCCGTCAATAACGGCGGCGTAGCCCGCGAGGAAACCGGCCTGCTCTTCAGCGTAGAGAACGGCGACGGTGTTTTCGGCCACAAATTGGTTACGGGTATCCGGGTTTTGGGGTACGCCGTCCAGCAGGACGAATTTTACGTCGGGATAAAGTGTCTGAGCTTGATAGATAGATGCCTGAAACAGGAAGCCCGGGGTTACGATGAGCTTTGCCCCGTTGCTTACCGCAAGGTCAACGGTGTTCAGGTACGCGTGGTCAGACTGCTCCGTAGGCTGATAATACCGGGGTACCATGTTATGCTCCTCGGCGTACTGCACAAGCCCTTCCCAGGAGCCCTGGTTAAAGCTTCCGTCGTCGATGGTTCCGATGTCGGTGATAAGGGCGAGTTCGGAAGGGGCCTCGGTCTGGCAGCCCGCAATCGTAAACGCCAGCAGCACGGCAAGCAGTAAAGCGGTAAATCTCTTCATTCTTGTTCCTCCTATAGTAAAAAATTAAGTGAAGCCAAAGTATAATTACGAAAGATTGTCCGGGCCAAAACCGTATGGCAGCAAGTCTTTCAGCGAGTGCGACCTGTAATCCCCCGTTGATTTCGCCACAATAACCTTAAACGTGTCCGGCTTAACAAACTCCATCATAACCTGCCTGCAAACCCCGCAGGGATAAGCAAAATCCGGCTTGTTCCCCTCGGCCCAGCCCGCCACGGCTATGGCGGCAAAGTCCCGCTTACCCTCGGACACAGCCTTTGCGAACGCCGTCCGCTCCGCGCAAATTGCCGGTGTATAGGCGGCGTTTTCGATGTTACAGCCCGTAATTATAACGCCGTCATTGTCCAGCAGCGCCGCGCCCACCTGAAAGCGCGAATAGGGTGCGTAAGCGCTGTCCCTGGCACGGATTGCGGTTTCGACCAGTTTTATTTCAATATCCTTGTCCATTTGCGTCCCCGTACAGAATCTTCACCGCGGAACTGGTGCCAAGCCGTTCGCATCCCGCCGATATAAAAGCCTCCATATCTTCGCGCGTGCGTATCCCGCCGGATGCTTTGATTCTGACATTTTCCCCGATATGCTCCTTGAACAGGAGTATATCCTCCATCGTTGCCCCGCCCGTGCCGAATCCCGTCGATGTTTTGATATAATCGGCGCCCGCTTTCGTAACAGCCTTACAAAGCGCGGTTTTCTCATCGCGCGTAAGGCAGCAGGTCTCGACAATAACCTTTAAGACCTTTACCCCGGCTGTCTTCTTCAAAACGGCGATTTCCTCAGTAATCTTATCAAAATCCCCGTTCTTTACATCCCCCAGGTTTACAACCATATCGAATTCCGCCGCGCCTTCTTCATCTGCCTTTAAAAGCTCACCGGCTTTAGCCTCCGTAGTATTATAACCCAGCGGAAACCCGATAACCGTACAGATAACAAGCTCCGGAAACGCCTCTTTGGCGCGCCGGACGTAGGATGGCGGGATACATACCGACGCGGCCCCGTATTTCACGGCCTCAACGCACAGCGCGTACACCTCGTCCCATGTTGAGACAGGTTTCAAAAGCGTATGATCCACCTTCGACATGATCAGGCTGCTGTCCATAATTAACTCCGAATCCATATATTCTTGCGTAAAAATGATACCATAATTTAAAACGCGTGTCAATGTCCCTCCCGATTAAAAATTTAAGTAAATACCCTTTGACGAAAGACGAATTTGTTATATAATAGAGACTGTATGGGTATGCCCAAAACCATTTTATTTTAGGGGCATACTGTCCCAGAGCAGGAGGTCCATTGATGAGCGGCAAAGATATGCAGGATTCATTCAACCGCTGGCAGGAGCTGGTAAACAAAACCCTTTCCCGGTTTCCCGAACAGAAGGAACGGTATGCCTTCGATTCCGGCGCCTGTGTAGAGCGGCTGTACACGCCGCTGGACGCGCCGGATTTCGATTACGAGCAAGACCTGGGGTATCCCGGGCAATATCCCTTTACGCGCGGCGTACAGCCAACCATGTACCGCGGCAAGCACTGGACCATGCGCATGTACGCGGGCTTCGCGACTGCCGCGGAATCCAACAAACGTTATAAATACCTTATAGAGCAAGGCTCCATGGGCCTTTCCGTGGCCTTTGACCTGCCGACCCAGATGGGCTACGATTCCGACGACCCCATCAGTATGGGCGAGGTGGGCAAAGTCGGTGTCGCAATCGATTCCCTTGCCGACATGGAAATCCTGTTCGGCGGCATCCCGCTGGATAAGGTCTCCACGTCCATGACCATCAACGCCCCCGCGCCCGTCTTGCTTGCAATGTATATCGCCGTTGCCGAAAAGCAGGGCGTTCCGGCCGATAAGCTAAACGGCACCATCCAAAATGACATATTAAAGGAATACATCGCGCGCGGAACCTATATTTTCCCCGTAAAACCCAGTATGCGCCTGATTACGAACATTTTTGAATACTGCTCAAAGCATGTTCCGCGCTGGAACACTATATCCATATCGGGCTACCATATCCGCGAAGCCGGCTCAACGGCGGTACAGGAGGTAGCCTTTACTTTGGCGGACGGCATTGCCTACGTGCAGGCCGCCATCGACGCCGGGCAGAGCATCGACGATTTCGCCCCGCGTTTAAGCTTCTTCTTTAACGCCCATAATAATTTGCTGGAAGAAGTATCCAAATACCGCGCCGCCCGCCGTTTATGGGCAAAAATCATGAAGGAGCGTTTCGGCGCGAAGGACCCGAAGAGCTGGCAGCTCAAGTTCCATACCCAGACGGCGGGCTGTACGCTTACCGCCCAGCAGCCGGACAACAACATCGTCCGCGTCGCCATCCAAACCCTTGCCGCCGTCCTTGGCGGCACGCAGAGCCTGCACACCAACTCCCGCGACGAAGCCCTTGCGCTGCCCACAGAGGAAAGCGTTATGATAGCCCTGCGAACGCAGCAGATTGTCGCCAACGAAAGCGGCGTGGCGGATTCCGTCGATCCGCTGGCGGGTTCCTACTACATCGAATCCCTTACAACCTCAATCGAAAACGAGGCCGCCAAGCTCATCGCCCGCATTGACGACTTGGGCGGCGCGCCCGCCGCAATCGAAAAGGGGTTCATTCAGCAGGAAATAATGGACGCGGCTTATAAATATCAAAAGGACATTGAGGACGGCGGGAAGATCATCGTCGGCTTAAATAAATACCAGATTAAGGAAGAGCCGCCCAAAGGCCTGCTGCGCGTGGATCCCGCCGTCGAAAACGCCCAAAAGGAACGTATCGCACGGCTTAAAGAGAAGCGTGACAACGCGCTGGTTGGCGAAACCTTGAAAAACCTCGAAAAAGCTTGTAAATCTAACGAAAACGTTATGCCTTATATCCTTGAAGCCGTAAAGGCCTACGCAACTTTAGGCGAGATTTGTAATATAATGCGCGGGGTTTTCGGCGAGTACAAGCAAAATGTGATTATATAACCATAATGCAGGAGCGATTTGTGATCGCCCGCAAACAGGAGGCACCATGAGACCCATAAGAATACTGGTAGCCAAACCCGGCCTTGACGGGCATGACAGGGGCGCGAAGGTTCTGGCGCGCGCGTTCCGGGACGCGGGTATGGAGGTTATTTACACCGGCTTGCGCCAAACGCCGGAAATGATCGCCGCCGCGGCAATTCAGGAGGATGTTGATGTTGTAGCCATGAGCATCCTCTCCGGCGCTCATATGCATTTGCTTCCCCGCGTTGTCCGGCTTTTGAAGGATGAGGGCGTTTATGACGACATACTCGTCCTTGGCGGCGGCGTTATCCCCAAGGAGGACATCCCGTTGCTGAAGGAGGCCGGGATACAGGAAATTTTCACGCCCGGCGCAACCACGGCGGAAGTGATTGAATATATCCAAAACAACCTGAAACGGGCTTTAGGCTAATGGAGCTTGCGGCAAGGGTTTTAGACGGCGATAAAACAGCCTGCGCCCGCCTTATCTCCTTGGTTGAAAACGAAAGCCCCGGATACACGGACGCGCTGAAAGCCCTTTACCACCGCGCGGATGACACCTATGTCATAGGCATAACCGGCCCTCCCGGAGCGGGGAAATCTACGCTTACAGACAAGCTTGTTAAACTGCTCGCAGATTCCGGTGAAAGGGTCGGCGTTCTCGCCATCGATCCGACCAGCCCCTTCTCCAGGGGCGCGATCCTGGGAGACCGCATCAGGATGGCGGCTGTCTCGGGTAATCCCAATGTTTTTATCCGCTCGATGGGTTCGCGCGGGCATTTGGGCGGTCTATCAAAACATACGGCTAACGCCGCTGTTGTTTTAAGCGCTTACGGCTGTTCCTATATTTTTGTGGAGACAGTCGGCGTGGGGCAGAGCGAGATCGACATCGCCGGGATGGCGGATACAACCGTGATGGTGCTGGCCCCGGGCCTTGGCGACGATATTCAGGCCATAAAAGCCGGCGTTATGGAAATAGGCGATGCCTTCGCCATAAATAAGGCCGACAAAGAGGGCGCCGGCAAAACTTACCGTGAAACCTTAGCCAGCCTTGATTTTAAAACGGATTGGGACTTCAAGCCGCCCGTGTGCCAAACCGCAGCCGAAACAGGCGAGGGTGTGGAGAAACTCCTCGAAAATATCATGGCGCACAAAACCTATCTATATAATTCCGGTGAGCTAAACGCAAAACGCGCGCGCAGGAAAGCCGCGCATATGCGCGATATCGTCCGTGATAGGCTAACGCGCCGGATAGAGCGCCTTATCGCCTCAAAAGCCGATGTTCTGGAAAACGGCGCCGACCCGTACACTTTGGCGGATGAATTGATCAAGGAGAGATTTCAATGAAAAAATTCGAGTACAAGTGCGTAAGCATTATAGACCTTCATATGGCGCTACTTTAAAAGAGAGCCGGCAAATAATAATTAATTCAAAGGAGAATTGTTTTAATGAGAGGATACCGCATTTTAGCGATACTTATTTTGCTTTCGGCCACTGTGGTCTTAACCGGTGCCGGTAGAAATCCGGAAGGCAACGCAGCAGTTAATTATGTGGACGAGCGCAATGAATTGGTTTCCTTGGTGTTCCGTTTGGCGGGAAGCAGGGCGTATAGTGAAGTGACTACCGAATATCAACGTTCGTTAAATTCCGCGTTCAATGAATTTAACGGGCATCCTGTTATACAGTACGTGCATGATTTATGGGCGCAGGAATTTTGGATTGGTTTCGACGCTGTTTTTGCAATGGCTATTCATCTTGAAAAAGCTGGCGATGAATTTATCCTTTTAGATAACATTGATTTATTAGTCGAGGAAACAGCCGGAATGGTCCGGTGGACCAGGGAGAATGCCCCTGAATTTGTCAGGCTTTTGAATGATTTTTATACAGACATTAATTTTTCGGAGTTTTTTCAGCGGAATACGCCGTATTACCTGGAACAAAGCGCGCGATTTGCGGATGAATTATATAATAACGTAAATTTAGCGTGGTTTGGGCAGTTTGGAAAAAATCCCGATAACATGCGGGTAATACTTTCGCCGTCAACCAGCCAGAACGCGTACGGGAGATCGGTGTATTGCGCGGATACGGGCGATTCAATTATCTATGCCGGGCTTTTTATCGCAGACAATTACAGCCGGTGGCATAATTTTGTCGCTCATGAGTTTGCCCATTCATTTTCCAACCCAATGGCCGAGGTGTGGTATGCCGAAAACGAGGAATTCCGCCGATTGGTTGATGACACGTTTTTGAATTCAAGGCGTTTATCTTCATCATACAGCATTGAGATGATTGTTGCGTATGAGTACCTGACGCGCGCGCATACGATTTTATATATGATGGAAAATACAAACGCGAATTTATGGCGGCTTCTTTTTGAAGAGAAATATTTATGGGGATTCCCGAATATCGAAAAGGTATATGCCATGATAACAAACCATACGCCTATGCTGCACATTTTAGTTCCGCTGATTATAATAATTCTCGTGCTGTTAATTATAGTACTGCCCGTATTTTTAATTGTACGGCGGTTGAAGCGCCGTAAGACGAGAAAAATGAATATGCAGGCATCACAATGATTCCGCGCAAATTTTCATAGATAATCATCACACGGGAGTGTTTATATGGATATAGCAAAAGTTGACCACATCGGCATAGCCGTAACAAATCTTTCCGAAACCATCAAGTTTTACGAGGAGACCTTGGGCATAAAATGCCACGGCACCGAGGAAGTCGCCGATCAAAAAGTCCGCGTCGCTTTCTTCCCCGTTGGGGACACCGAGCTTGAATTTCTCGAATCCACCGGCGACGACGGTCCCATCGCCAAATTTATTGAGGCTAACAAGGGCCGAGGCGGTATACAACATGTAGCGTTGCGCGTCCCGGACATCGTTTCCGCCATTGCCGAATTGAAGGCTAAAGGCGTACAGATGATTGACAACGAGCCCCGCTACGGCGCGGGCGGCGCGTCTATAGCTTTCTGCCACCCGAAATCAACGGGCGGTATTTTATTGGAATTGTGCGAACGGAATTAAGTATATCAGGTATGCATATAGGAGGAAAATATGTCCGAAAAACTGGAACTATTACGGGCAATACGTGAAAAAATCGAGGAATCGGGCGGAGCTAAGCGGATAGCCAAGCAGCATGAGACAGGCAAGCTGACCGCGCGCGAACGCTTGCTGCTGCTTTTTGACGAGAGCAGCTTCGTTGAGATTGACGCGTTTGTGAAGCACCGCTGCGTGAATTTTGGCATGGAAACGATGGAATCCCCGGCGGAAGGCGTTGTAACCGGTTACGGCAAGGTAAACGGGCGGCTGGTATATGCTTATGCCCAGGATTTCACTGTAATCGGCGGCTCCCTTGGCGAAATGCACGCTAATAAAATTTGCAAGGTCTTGGATTTGGCAGGTAAAATGGGCGCTCCCGTCGTCGGCATGAACGATTCCGGCGGCGCGCGGATACAGGAAGGTGTTGACGCGCTGAGCGGCTACGGCAAAATCTTTTACAGAAACAGCATAATGTCGGGGGTTATCCCGCAAATATCCGTAATTATGGGGCCGTGCGCGGGCGGAGCGGTCTATTCGCCCGCTTTGACCGACTTTATCTTCATGGTCGATAAAACCGCAAATATGTTTATTACCGGGCCGCAGGTCATAAAGGCCGTCACAGGCGAGGAGGTAAGCTCCGAGGCCCTTGGCGGCGCGATGACGCACAACACTGTCAGCGGCGTGGCGCAGTTTATCGCGCCAAACGACCAGAGCTGCATCTCCGAAGTGCGCCGCCTTTTGGATTTCCTGCCGTCGAACAACCTTGAGCCGGCCCCGGCATACGAAACAGCCGACGATATGAACCGCGTCTGCGCCGAGCTGAATTCCATCATCCCTCCGGAGTCCAATAAGGCCTATGATATGAAAGACATCATCAAGAATATCGCCGATGATGGCGAAATTATGGAAGTCTCCACACACTACGCGCTGAACATCATCACATGCTTCATGCGCATAAACGGCAAGCCTGTGGGCGTTATCGCCAACCAGCCCAAAGTTATGGCGGGCTGTCTGGACATAAACGCCAGCGATAAGGCCGCGCGGTTCATCCGCACATGCGACTGCTTTAACATCCCTATTTTGAATTTGGTTGACGTGCCGGGCTTTTTACCGGGTACATCGCAGGAACACGGCGGAATCATCCGTCACGGCGCGAAAATGCTGTACGCTTACTGCGAGGCTACCGTGCCCAAGATAACCGTTATAACCCGCAAGGCTTACGGCGGCGCGTACCTGGCTATGTGCTCAAAGGACCTGGGCGCGGATATTGTCTTTGCGTGGCCCAGCGCCGAAATAGCCGTTATGGGCCCGGAAGGCGCGGCAAACATCATTTTCCGTAACGATATTCA
Organism: Defluviitaleaceae bacterium; assembly: GCA_009780415.1. Taxonomy (GTDB): domain Bacteria; phylum Bacillota; class Clostridia; order Lachnospirales; family WRAX01; genus WRAC01. Next base: position 57,719 of record WRAC01000008.1, read on the forward strand.
AAACTCCGCCGATCCCATCTCCACGCGCAGGGAAATGATTGGAAGCTACACAAGGGAGTTCGCTACGCCGTACAAGGCGGCAGAACGCGGATTTGTGGACGATATTATCGAACCCGCCCACACGCGCCTTCGCTTGATTGACGCCTTTGACATGCTTACAACAAAACGCGAGAAGCTGCCGGCGAAAAAGCACGGTAATATACCGCTGTAATCATAAACGGAAATCATGCTGCGGGCGGGACGCCCGCGCTCCCAGGAGGTTACCATGTCCATATTCCGCAGAAAGCAGCACGCGGCAAAAATGCCGGAGCCGCCAAAAGTTGAAACACCGCCGCCGGAGCCCGCTCCGGCAGTTCAGGACGGCACAGGGGAGGAAATTGCCGCCGTCATTGCCGCCATTTGCTCCATGGGCGGCGCTGCGCCCTCAAACCTTGTGGTCAGGAGCATTGTGCGCGTGGCGGATCAAAGCACGAACTGGAACAGATTAACTATAGATAATGAACCGGGAGGTCTGTATAGATGATAAAAAAATACAACGTAACCGTAAACGGTAAATCTTATGAGGTCGAGGTTGAGGAAATAAAGCAAGCCGGGGCATATACCCCGCCTGTGCCGGTTCCCAGGGCGGCTCCGGCGGTTCAGGCCGCCCCGGCAAAACCCGCCGCGCCTATCGCGCCGCCGCCCGCCGCCGTTCCCGAGGGCGCGTCAGCCGTAAAAGCGCCTATGCCCGGTACCATCATGTCCGTCAAGGTTAATGCCGGCGATACCGTAAAACGCGGCGACGACCTGCTTATACTTGAGGCTATGAAGATGGAGAACGAAATTAAGGCCGACCGCGACGGCACGGTTGCCGCGGTGCACGTAACACAGGGCGCGTCCGTAAATACGGGAGATACGCTTATTAGTATCGGGTAGTATGTTTTTATAATATATAAAGGAGACGTTTAAACTGGAGACGATTAGAACGGCAACGAAGAAGAAGGTGCTGCGTATAAACGCGGCTTGGTGCAAAGGCTGTGCTATTTGTGTCGTGTTCTGCCCCCGCAAGGCTTTGGGTATGAAGCACGAGAAAGTCGTCTTGTCAGACCCGGATGCATGTGTCAGATGCGCGTTATGCGAACTGCGGTGCCCGGATTATGCTATTTTTGTTGATACTGAGGAGGTAGCGAAATGAGGCTCATGATGGGCAACGAAGCCTGTGTTGAAGGCGCAATCGCCGCGGGCATGAGGTTTTTCGCGGGCTATCCCATAACGCCCTCAACGGAAGTTGCGGAAAAAGCGTCTGAACGGCTGCCCGAGGTCGGCGGCAAGTTCATCCAGATGGAAGACGAAATCGCCGGTATGGCGGCTTGTATCGGCGGCTCCATCGCGGGACAGAAATCTATGACAGCCACATCCGGCCCCGGTTTTTCCCTTAAAATGGAGAATATCGGTTACGCCGCAATGGCTGAGATACCTTGCGTGATTATCAACGTCATGCGCTCCGGGCCCAGTACGGGCTTGCCGACGTCACCGTCCCAGGCAGACGTGATGCAGGCGCGCTGGGGAACCCACGGCGACCATCCCACCATCGCGCTGGCGCCTTCCTCTGTGCGCGAGGCTTACGATGTAACGATCCGCGCCTTTAACCTGGCGGAGAAATACCGTATGCCCGTTATGGTGCTGATGGACGAAATCATCGGGCATCTGCGCGAAGGCGTTGATTTACCCGAAAAACCCGAGGTTGAAATATTAGACCGCAAAAACCCCGACTGTGACCCCGCCGATTTCCGCGCCTACGAGGTGCCGGAGGGCGATATCGTCCCGCTGATGCCGGGTTTTGGCGACGGCTACAGATACAATATCACCGGGCTTATCCACGATGACACCGGTTTCCCCACAAACAGTAACATTGTAGCGGGTAAGCTCTGCGAGCGGCTTATGAAAAAAATCGAGGATAACGCGGACGACATAGCCCAGTACGAGATAACGGACGCCGAGAACTGCGACGTACTGGTGCTTACATACGGAGGAACGGCGCGCACGGTTACGGCGGCAAGGAAAGCCGCTCCCGATTCGGGTTTTAGGATGGGCATGTTCCGCTGCGTCACCATTTGGCCTTTCCCCGAGGAAGCGCTTAGGGCATGCGTACGCGACAACAACATCAAGCATGTGATCGTAGCGGAGCTTAACTACGGGCAAATCGCCCTTGAAGCTGAGCGTATCCTCAAAAACGACGCTAAAGTCTGGCATATCGGCAAAATCGACGGCGACATACTTTACCCGAACGAGATTCTGAATAAAATAAGCGAGGTAATCAAACATGGCTGATTCGGTTATGGCAAGCGATCTCGTAAAAAAGAGCTTCCGTGTTAATAAATTTCCGCATATCTGGTGCCCGGGCTGCGGCCACGGCATCTTAATGCGCGCCGTAGCGCAAGCCATTGAAAATAAAGGCTTCGACCCCGACAAGGTCTGCATCGTCTCCGGGATCGGCTGCTCCTCCCGCGCCGCCGGATATATGAATTTCAACACCCTGCACACAACGCACGGGCGCGCAATCGCTTTCGCTACAGGCATTAAGCTTGCCCGGCCCGAGCTGCACGTCATCGTCATCACCGGCGACGGCGACGCGGCGGCCATCGGCGGCAACCATTTCATACACGCCGCGCGCCGTAATATCGGCATAACAACCATCGTTTTCAACAACAGCATCTACGGCATGACGGGCGGGCAGTATTCCCCGCTCACGCCCATGTACGACCTCGCCACCACCTCGCCTTACGGCAACATCGAGCAGACCTTCGATCTGCCCAGGCTTGCCGACGCGGCGGGCGCAACCTACGTCGCCAGATTTACCTCCTACCACGTCCGCGAAGGCATAAAGCTCATTGAGAAAGCGCTCGATAACAAGGGCTTCAGCATGGTTGAAGGCATCAGCCAGTGCCCCACCTACTACGGGCGCAAAAACAAAAAAGGCACCACCGTCCAGATCATGCAATGGATGCGCGACAGCGCAGTCGATATCAAAAAGGCGCGCGAAATGACTTCCGAGGAGCTGTCGGGTAAATTTGTCATAGGCGAGTTCAAAAACCGCCCCGCGCTTGAGTATTGCCATGGGTATCAGAAGATTATTGACCGGATTAAAGATGAAAAGAGAAAAAGATAAGACTTTGGGGGATTCTATATGCACATGGAATTGAGGCTGTCCGGTTCAGGCGGACAGGGGCTTATACTGGCGGGCGTTATAATGGCGGAGGCGGCCTTGATAGACGGCAAAAACGCCGTGCAGTCCCAGTCATACGGGCCGGAAGCGCGCGGCGGCGCGAGCAGGGCCGAGGTAATTATAAGCGATCAGGAAATTGATTTTATTAAGGTTCAAAGCGCGGATATGCTCCTGTGCCTGACACAGACGGCTTACGACCGCTATGGCAAGGAACCGGCGGCGGTTTTAATCGTTGACGATTCCATTGAATTGAAATATCCGGAGCCTGTTAAGGTTGTGAGGGTGCCGATTCTTGAAACCGCGCTAAAGCAGATTGGACGCCCTATGGTTGCGAATATCGTCGCGCTGGGCGTTGTAAACGCGACTTTAAAGCTGGTTTCCAGAGAGTCCCTGGCGCAAGCCGTTCTGGGCCGCGTGCCGAAGGGTACGGAGGAGTTGAACTCCAGGGCATTGGATTGCGGGTATGAATTGGTTGGTTAAATAATACTTTCCGCGCCGGGGTAATCGCTCAGGTTTTCAGCCCCGGCGTCCAGTTTTATCAGCGTTAAAATCCGGCGCTTCTCGTCACCCGTGAAGCCGCCGGTTTTTTTCATGTAAGCCTCCGCGTCCCTTATGTCGTTGTCCGCGTCCAGATACTTTTGCTTCGCAACGATAAAGGCATATAAAATCTCGGCGTCGTTTATCCTCGGGCTGATATGAGGCCTTAACGCCGCCAGCGCAAGCTCCCGCTGCTCAATTCCCAGCGGAAAGATTTTTCTCACATATTCCTTTTCCTTGCGCAAACGTTCTTCCTTGCTGGTAAACAGCGCCATAGAGGTTATTCCTTAGTTATAAAATTTCCTTGCGTATATATTTATTTAAATTCGGTGCATTAAACAAGCTTCAAACCCATCGTTGTATAATTTGATTCATAGAATCCCATTTTTTCATATAAAAACTTCCCGTCGGATGTCGCCCATAACTCAATATGCGCTACCCCAACTTTTTTGGCTTCATCAATAATCGTATTAATAACCTTTGCGGCAATTCCTTTTCTGCGGTATTCGGGGTATGTTAACACATTTAGCAATGTTCCCGTAATGCCCGTAATAAACATTGTATTGGCAGGTTTTTCAGATATTGCTAGATAAGCCGCGGACGCGACGTTACCTTCTATTTCCGCAAAAACCCCAATAAATGTATTATTTGGAATATGTTTTGCGAAATATGTCCTTAATTGTTTCCCTATTGCAATTTCTTCTTCCCGCGACAATTTTCCTCTGTCTTCAGTCAAATAATCCAAGCGCAAACGTATCAGCAACTCAATGTCATCAAGGTTCGCTCTCCGCAAAACCATTTATCATCAGCCCCCGGTATATCTGTCATAAATTATCTGCTAACCATCATCTCAGCCAAAACCTCGTAATCCGTGCCGGGCACAAGGCGGAAAGTCCCGCGTGCCATGCGCTGGGTATATCCTTTTTCAATCAGAACCCTGACAAAGTCCGACGCGCTTTCGATAACCCCCGAATTTTTAAGGATTTGAGCGATCTGCGTAGCCGTAATCCCCTCCGGTATCCGCACCGTCACAAGCCCGTCCGCGTTATCAAAAGCCGCATCCGTACCATTTTCTAATTGATCAATTTCCCCAATTCCATCTATTTCCTCCGATTCATCAATTTCCTCTATTTCATCAATTTCCCCACTCTCCAGATGAGCGTACCGCATCCCAAGCTCCATCGCCCTTTCGATGATCTCATCGTCGGTCATAACAACATACGCCGGCTCGGCTTCCCTTCCGTTCCCGTAAGCGGAATCCGCGCGCAGCTCGCCGCTTTCGGGAAGCCTTGACGTATAAACAAAATAAAAAGCCAAACAGGAAATGACCATTCCCATCCCTATACCGAAGAGAATGCGTCTTTTTGGCATTTTACTTCACCTCAGTCTTTAGACATCGACATTATAAGCGACACCTCGCCCTGACCCATATCCAATTCCTTTGCGATTTGCGCGACGGACATGCCGCTTCTGCTAAGTTCCAAAATCCTGGCGGAACGCGGGTTAAGAGTTTTAGGCTTCGGTTTATGATCCGGTTTAAGCTCTTGCTTTAACTGCATGGCTCCGGGAAAAGCAATAATCGGCGCCGTTTCGATAGCCTTTTTCTTTTCGTCTATCAGATTATAAAGGAACAGCAACTCGGTATATTTCTGATCCATTTCATTTATAACGTTTTGCGACATGCCGTTTAATTCCGTGATTATATTATCAGCCTCTGATATGGTTGTGTCCATGACTTCAAGCCGCTTATCCAAAATCATGTCAAGCGGCGGTTTATCGGGGATCCCGTTTCTTTTAGGCCCAAAAAATGAAAGGATCACTATAACTAATCCGGCAACAACGCCCGTTATCAATAAAACTTGAATAATGTCCATAGTTTATCCTACAGCGAAATATCCAGCAAGCTCTTTTTAACGGTATGACCGTCATCCGGCTTCTGCCCGTTCTCATCACCGTGCTGCCGCTTACGCCGGCGGCTGTTTCCGCCGCCGCTGTTTCCGCGCCCGTCCTTATCGACATTCTGCCCCTCTGTCCTGTTGGAGCGGATGACGGACTGCTGCTCCTGAACCGTATTCCTTTGCAATTGCTGGGCAAACTGCTGCTGCTCGTTAGCCGGCCTGGCGTTTTCCGCGGCGGCTGTACGCGACGTTTCCATGGCCTTTGGCATAACCAGTTGCATATCAATCGGTCTGATGCTCATAACTCATCACCTCTGCATTAGAGCTTGCTTAATAAGCAATATAAGCCCCAATCGACACCGCCTCGTCCTTATTACGGAGCGTGCAGGAATAAAGCTCATCCTGCACTTTTAGCAGGACGCCGCCAACAATTATTTTAACACCGCAATTTATAACCTGGCTGACCCGAACGATACCCTCTTTCGAGTTGAGCGCGACCAGCAGGGAGTTCATTTCTTTCTGAATTTTATCCATTTCAACGCGCAAGTGGATACGCGCGTGGAGCGAACGGAGCTTCAAATCCTCGTTCGCGGCCTTGTATGCTTCCACAAGTCTCTCTTTATCATAGTCATCTTTAATTTTTTTATACTGTTCTTCCAATTCATTGTACCTGATTATATGGTCGGGCGAGCTGCCGGCGGTTATATCCGTCGCCGTCGCCATGGAAGACCCGATAACCTTCGCCGTCACGCTCTTCCCCGCGTAAATCGTGCCGCCCACAAGAAGACCCTTTTTACCCTCAACAGTTAAATGCCCGCCGCACTGAATGTCCGAATGCATGATGCTGTCGCTTGTGATATCACCCCCGGCAATAAGCGTGGCGCGCTCGACATACCGGGCGAAAATATCGCCGCCTGCCTTGATTATGCTTTTTCCAACGCCTTTAACTCCGCCAATAAGGCTTACATTGCCGCCGGCCTCGATATTCGCGCCTTCAAGGGCAGCAAATACCTCAACATTCTCGGTAGCCTTGACGCTGAATCCGGTTAGGATCGTACCTTCAATCTGTACGGAACCCGTAAAATCAATGTTGCCCGTAGTGTACCCCACATCGCCTTGAATAATAAGGCTTGGCAAAACATCTACCCTGCCGCTATTAATCTGTATCTGCCCGTCGATATCCGATGTCAGCTGCCTTTCGTCCGCGGAAATGGTGGTATTCTTGCCCCTGGGCAGCCTTGGCGCGATCTTACCCGGTTTATGCGGCACCTTCTGACCCCTGACGTTGACCCCGTCAATCCCGGGCTGTGCGTCCAAAGCCTCGACCAGCACATCGCCCGCACGTGCTTTTAGTATTACGTCAACGTTTTTATAGTCAACGCTGCCATTGTCTAAAAGTTTAGGCTTGCTTCCCTGCTTGTCAATATCAAAGTTATATTTCAAGACGCCGCTTTCGCCATGAACAGCCGGACGTCCGACAGCTATTTGCACGGACGCGCCGTCGGGCGGGCGGTTTGACTGCAAAGCGGAGATAACATCGGTCAAAATACCGTGGACTACCCCGAAGCGTTTTATAGTCTCAATCATATCAGTAAGAGAAAGCAAATTTCCAAACCAGGTGTTACCCTTTATAAACGTTACTTTCGCTTCCATGGCGTCCTTGCTTACTTCTATGCTGATATCCTCATCCTTGACACTAACGGCGGTGTTATTTGATATCTTTACCTCAACGCGTTCCTCCGTCTTATTAAACGCTTCCTTCAGTATATCCGGGTCAATATCGGTTATATTGGTGTGTTCAAATAAAATCATCGGGTTCTTCTTAACATTCGAATCTTTGGCAACCCGGTTATCCAGTATCAGATAGCAGCCATCATCCCTAATATCTATGTAAATACCTTTTTCAGCGTTTCCAAGCATACGCTCAACCCATTTCTCAATCTACATAAACATAATATTAATTATCATTATACAACTATAAATAAGAAAAAGAAATGTTTTTTTTCGGTTGGAAAGTATTTTTTTACCAACCTGCCGCGCTAAAATATTTACCTAACCGCATTTTCAATTTAAACATCGCCTTGGAATGGATTTGCGATACCCTTGACTCCGTTACGCTCAACACCTTGCTGATTTCCTTCAGCGTCATCTCCTCATAATAATATAACGTAACAACAATACGCTCCTTCTCCGTAAGCCTTTCAATGGCTTGGATAAGCATATCCTTGGTTTCGCCGCGCAGTAATTCCGTCTCCGGCTCATTCCCGTCCCTGCTCGTTTTGCGGTCCGCGGAAACAGCCGCCGAATGCTCATGGCTCTGCTCCATGTATTCATCCAATGAAACGAAAGCGGCGAGCTGTGATTTACCGATCAGCTCGCGCACTTCTTTTACGGTTATCTCAAGCTTGACGGCAAGCTCCTCTTCCTTAGGCTCGCGGCCCAGCTGATTCTCAAGCTCGGTATACGCCCTCTCCAGCTTTTTGTTTTCCTGCCTAAGCGTCCTTGGCACCCAGTCAAGCCGGCGGATGTTGTCTATAATAGCGCCGCGTATACGAAGCGACGCGTATGTTTCAAACTTAACGCCCTTATTAGGGTCAAACTTGTCAATAGCGTCAATCAACCCGAATATACCGTAGCTAACCAGATCGTCCATTTCTACATGGCCGTAAAAACGCACAGCCAGCCTCCCCGCCGTTATTTTCACTACCGGAAGGTATTCGATAATCAGCTTTTCCCTTATAGCGGGATCACGCGTTTTATTATACGTTTCAAATTGTCTGTTCATCGCCATCTCCATGCTCTTGGAGCCTGGATACTAAACAGGCCCTTAAAAGACGAGCAGTCCGTTACTCGTCGTCATCGTCGGATGTCATTATATCCATAATACCGGTATGGATATCCGGCTCATCCGTTTCGCCGGGACCCCCCGTATCTATGTTATCGGCATATTCTTCCAAGTCCTTGACCTCTAACTTCGCTGTAAAGCACGCTTTTATTATACTCCCCAGAGTGTAAAAAATTACAACGCTTACAACTACCTTTAAACTAAACCGGAAAAGGCTGTCGCCGTTTAACGCGGACATAACCGCCGCGGCCAAAGCCCCAAGGAGCGCGATGATAATATGAAGTTTTTGATATGCCATAATGTCACCAACTAACATTTCTACAGCGTTTTATTCCCGTGCCCGATCGTTTTAATCAAAAACGCGCCCGTTTCAGCATACAGCTCTACCGTTCTGCCGTATGTAAGGCCCACATCCTTTGCCAGGATGGGTATGCCGTGCTGTCCTAAAACCTTTGTGGTGGCCTCAACATTTCTGTCGCCGATACGCATCATATCGTTTGTGGCATTAAAGGCGAACATCTGCGCCCCGCCGGCGACCTTGGCCTTTATCATCCGCTTATTGGCGCCCATCTTCTGCATTTGCATAAGAAGCTTCGCCACAGCCGTATCCACAAATTTGGCCTCGACATTGTTATTCTGTATCTTCGTCGAGTCCGGCAGCATGCAGTGTGCCAACCCCGCCACTTTAGACAAGGGGTCGTAGAGGGCAATGCCGACGCACGAACCAAGCCCCAGCGTCGTCAAAACCCCGGGACTTTTGCACGCGTTCAGATCCGCCATTCCCACAATAATCATCTGCTTTATATTCATCTTACATTACTCCCAACGACCTCATTATTGTATTAAACGATTCTAAATCAGGTATCAGAAGGAAATATCCGGATACCTGATCAGTCCCGGAGTTAAAAACCGTTTCAATATGCAGCACCCCGTCGGCCATCTTAGAAAACTCAATCGCCGGCACGGAAAGGATAGCCGCCGCCATATCTATGGCCACTATCGGCACCGCCGGGATTATCCGCTTGTTTATAAGCGTCCCCAGAGCGCTTATGTACGAGCTGATCAAAATGTTCCCAACCTCCTGCAGGCTTCCTACATCCAGTTCGTTAAAGTCTTCGCCGGGTTTTTTGGGGATTTCATAAAAATAATTCAATATAGTCCGCGCCGAATCAAGCCCCAGCAAAAACATGACCATACCGTTAATGTCGCCCGAGATGCTTACAAGTATCCCGATAATCATATCGTCCGCAGGCCCGATGCTTGTAGAAACATCCTTAAACTCTAAAAACGTGACCTTAGGCACATCCATACCGATTCTTTTATTGGTTATCTGCGAAAGCGAATTGATCGCGTTACCCGTGCCAATCGACGATACTTCCTTCAAAACATCCAAATGCAAGCTGTTCAAGTTGATAAAATCCACAAAAACCACCCCGTCCGTGTTAGTATTCTTATTGTACCATATCCGTACTTTTATAACAATTACGTTTATTTTGAAACATTTAAATTATGCCGCTGTTCAGCGAATATATGCCGGACTATGCGCTCCTGATCCGCTCCCGTAATACCCGAGTAAACCACATTATACTCATTCCTATAGTCCCCGTCCTTAGGTTCGGTTTTACGCAGTACCGTGCCGATTGCTATCAGCAGCTTTGTATCAAGCTCAATGCTAAAGCGTATCTTCTGCCCGACTTTCATGTCCTCATTCGCCTGAAAGCACAAGCCCCCGCCGCTCAGGTCACGTATTATACCCGAGAAAGCCTTTTCATCATCACTCGATAAATTGCCTTCACGTATAATATTATACTTGATTGGCAGCATACATTCAAACCTAAAAAATTGGCGGTGTTGGATAGGCTTACCCTTGTCAAGCAGCCTAACCTTCATCAGATAGCTGCCCTTATCCTTGTAATAGGACTCAATCCTGCATTTATGCTCAACCATACCCTTTAATGTATAAAACGCCATAATATACGGCACCGATTCCGGCAGCCGCGTCAATATCCCC
>WRAC01000009.1 GCA_009780415.1 Defluviitaleaceae bacterium
AAATGTTTTAAGTCATGAAGATGCTTTTCACTTCCCTCTAAAGTAAAAAATGCGTTGGAAATTGTCTTATATGACGTTAACTTTGAACTTATCGCAGAAAAGGGATGAATTGAATATCCAAACGCCTGTCTTTCTTCTATTCCGTTAAAAACGCCGGATGAAAGCGCGCCGCTGCAATGGCATATTATTTTGCCGTGAACAGGCATTTTTTTCAAGGAATCCCATATGGGCTTAATTGCTGTATCGGGAACCGTTAAAAATAAAATATCATTTTCAGATAAAATAATCTCAAGGGAGCCAAAACATCTTGTTCCTGTGAAAATGGCAGCTTCCTTTGCCGAGCCGGGATTACGGCTGTAATAACCCGTTACGTCTGCGCCGCGGTCCCGTAAATATTTACCGAGAGTAAACCCAACCTTTCCCGCTCCGATAAATCCTATTTTCATTTGATTATGCTCCCGCCTTTTCAAGCACCTTATCTGCTATAACCCTGGCTATGTCCTGCTTGGAATACAATCGTTGGTATGAGCGGTCCGGTTCTATAAGTATTCCTTCATGCTTGTCCCCCTCTATATCGTCCAAGTCATTCGCAAAAACGAAATCGCAATCACTTTTAACAAGAAGCTCATGTCCTGTATCAAATAATTTATCCGCACCTGCACTGGCCAGCAGCTTAAACCCAACCAAAATCGTTTCCGGCTGCATCCTCTTAATCATGTTAATCACTTTTGGCGTTTTTTCCATGTATATCACAAGGTTTTCTATGTCTGAACTTATCTTTTTATGTTCCGAAGCGTTTTTCATGCTTTGCTGAATAGCGGAGTAAATAATGGCCTTCATATCATTAAGCTCGTTTGAAAATTTTTTAACTGCCGTTTCGGCAATAGCAGATGATAAATCATCCGCGGATACTGTACCGCGAACCGAATAATCGCTTACTGCCATCGAATGTATGACAGCGTCGAACCTGCTTTGTTTAAAGCAGGATGCAAGCGCGTACGTTAATTCATTTACCGAGCCAACTTTAATAATCTTTACTGGCATGCCCAATGGAATAACGGAATTTTCACCGCAAACAAAAGTTATGTCCGCATTGGCTTTTCTTATAAACGCATCCGCGATCAGAGCCCCCAGCCGCCCGGTGGATATATTCGAAATCTTTCGGATTTCATCTATTTTTTCGGAAGTGCCGCCCGCTGTAACCAATATCTTCATAATTTCATATCCTCTTAGCTGAAAAAATCATTTTCTTAACGCAGCCGAATTGAGAATCTATTATTTCTTCCGTAACCACCTTGGAGAGTGCCATCGTACTTATTCCTTCGATTAAAAACATAATATTCATTGCCATGTCCTCTAAATCGCCGCAGGATATTTCACCTTTGTCCGCCCCATATCTCAATAACTCTAAAATTATGTTTTTTGTATTGAGGAATTGTTCATAATAAAACTCTTTATCTTGGTCGCTTTTATGGGAAAAACGGTATTCGTGCATGGCCATAAGAAGGCTGCCGCCAATATTTAGCAGGCGCTTTTTTTGCTTGCTTAAATAATCTTCCAAAACCTGGTCAAAGCTTTTATTCTCTTGAATTCTATTTTGAGTGTCTTCAAGCTTCTGTTTGTTATGTGCTGATATTACTTGCATAAAGATTTCATCAATAGAATTAAAATATAAATAAATACCGCCCCTGCTTATCTCACACTCATCTATAATGTCTTTCATGGTAACAGCCGCGAAGCCTTTGCGAATAAAAACCTGCTTTGCTTTTGCTAAAATAAATTCACGCTTCTTATCCGATTTTTTATTCATTTTGCCTACCTCTATAAACCAAAATGACACGTGTGTCATAAAAGATTATATGACACATTTGTCATTTTGTCAAGGGTTACTTAAAAATTTTTACGTTGATATTGATTAATCTGTGTAACCGCGTTAGCTTCTTGATTCGGCGGAATCAAGAAGCCGTTTTCAATCTTACCGGGTGAGTTTCGGCCAGTCTAAAAAGAGGAAGGGCTCGCCGTTCTCGCTTTCCCAGTATTCGCGGATATATCCGGCAAGGGGCGTATCGGGCGGCGCGGCTGTTGGGATGCCGATTGGACTGTTGAAGATGTACGTCACATTCGCGGTAACCGCGTATGTCTTGTTTTGCGCGGCCCAAGGGGTGTTAAGAATGATATAGGTTGGCTCATCTTGGGTTTTGCCAAGCTGTTTATACAGGTCTATAAGGGGAACCTCCATACCGCGCAATTTAACGTGGGTTTCTGTACGCTCCGCAAAGCAGATCTCCTTAATGTTGATAAGGGGCTCCGCAATAGCAATCCCGTCTATGTTTATCCGAAGGTAATCGATTCCCCTGTCAACCGATGTCATACGGTTTTTCGGTAAAGGAACACATCTTCTGAGCTGATTTGTATTACCGTCAAACAACTTAGTAATCTCATAAGCTAGGCTGCGGATATCATCGGCGCAGACAGCAACCGGTTTACCTCTCCAGCCCATCCGGTGGGATTCAATGGCGCTGTTAAAGGCCAATAAGTTCAGCATAAACGCAACGTCCCGTAAATGGCCCGGTTGAATCTCTTTCTCTTCAAACAAAGCCCGTTCAACCAACTCGTTAATCTTTTCCGCCATCTTACGGGTTTCCTCCGCCACAACCGCCAGACCCAGCCCCTCAATTTCAAAAGTGGCGGACTGCTGCGCGGTAATGTTCGCCAGAAGCCATAGCCTCTCCCCGGCGTTTTGCAATTTCCATAAAATCCTATTCATAACTCTCTTCCTTTCTATATCCTAATAATCTGGTCAGTTGCGGGCGCAGTTTGCCAAGCGCCCTCCTGTGATGGGATAGAACCGTGTTCAGTTTTAATCCGTTGGCTTCCGCGATTTCGGCAAACGAAAAATCTCCGTAATACCGCTGGGTTATTACAATCCGCTCAATATCGCGCAGTACCTTGAGTGATTCCAGAACGGTCTCCGTATTTTCTTCCCGGATGATTTCGTTTGCGATATCCGTTTCGTCAAGCAGTGACGTCTGCATCGCATCAAAATATGTCTGCCGGAAATCCGTTGCCTGAGCCATAAATATCCGATATGCCAGCCGGATACACACCACGGACAGGTAGCCGTAGTTTTCTTTTTCCGGTTCGTAACTCTTACTTATTTTAAGCTTTGCATACGCGTCATGCACAATGTCGTCCGCCAGCAGCGCCACATTGGGATACCCCGAGAACTTATGCCGGACAAGACGCAAAAGCGCATTTCGCAGCTCTCCGTCCATCTGTTCACCTCCTGTTTTTCAGATGTGAAGATGAGAAAGGCCTTTCACATATATAAAGCAATTATTTGATATTTTATTGCATAAAAAAGAGCCTTATGTGAGGCTCAAATTATAACATCAATCTTTAAGCACGCCCAGCGCAATGCCGTCCGCGAAAAACTGTGTTGCCGTATATCACCGGAAACCCGGTAAAAGTTATAATAATTGATTTCCTTTGGCAATCAACGAATGCACTTCCGTTATAAACCCGCCGCCGATTTCACAGGGGCAGCCCCAATAATCGAAAATACCGCCTTTACCGCTGTTTTGCCCGCAAACTACAAAAACGCCTGTGCCTAATTTTTGCTTCAAATGTGTCGCCAGCCAGCCTACAAATCCGCTGTTGTCAAAACCTGGCTTGAAATGGAACCCGATTAACTTAAATAATTCTTTGGTTTTATCCTCGGAAGGCACTAATTGGCTCCAGATTTCCTTGTCCCGCACATGTGCCAGCGCGTTTTCGTTAAAATTGGCATGGAAATCACGCAGCGGATATTCTTCAAAAGTATAAAACCCCTCAAATATTTCAAATTCAGCTCCTGCAATAACCTTTAAAAGACGAAGTTCCGTTTGTTCAATTGTTTCGCTGCTGATGTACAGAAAATCCACTCCTTAACGATACAAAAAGTGTACGCGCATTTCATTCTCGCCGCGGTTTGCCCACAGGAAATACGGTATGAGATTGAGTTTTGCATCCTCAAGCTCCGGCGCGTTGCTTGAGTACAGCGTTTTTGTCTGGGTTTTATACTTTAATACCGGAGCCGTGAGCGCGACGGTCTCCGCCGGAAGCCCGTCGGGCGCGGCAATTTCGGTTAAGCAAGCCGCGTTTTGTAAAAGGAATGAACCCAGTCCCGGGCCGTTATCAGCTTCCTCGGCGCAATACACAAGCGGGCCGCGCATTATGGCCGCTTTACCGATATCGCGCTGAGCATTGAGACTAGTATACACAAGTTTAGGCTTCATATCAAGAGTAAGCTTGATTTCGCAGCCGTCCCATTCCTCTTTCAATACTATGTAGCCATTCTCCGTTGTAAATCCGCGGTTTTTGCCGTTTACGGATACGGACAGAACCGGCGCGTTTTCGGGATTGCGGAAAAATAACTTATAGCGCCCTCCCCAGGCTTTTATGCTGACTTCGTTTCCGTACGGGTAATCCGTTTGAACCTTCACGCGGCGCTCGCCGCCGGCAGCCTCCGCCGAGCAGTAAAGGTTTATATACAGGCCTTCTTCCGACATGCCGAAAAGGTATTCGCCAAGGTTTAAAATTGTCCGCGCCACATTGGTCGGGCAGCAGGAGCAGTCGAACCACTTCTGACGTACGGGCTTGACATGGGACAGGCTTAGGTTTCCGGCAATCCTGCGCGGCTCAGTCTCCAGCGGGTTTACATAGTAGAATTCCGTGCCGGATAAGGACATGCCCGCCAAAACGGTGTTCAGCAAAGCCCGCTCGCAAACATCCATATAACCTGCGTTACCGTGCAGCATTGCCATACGGCGGCAGAACATCATAAGTCCGACGGAGGCGCATGTTTCGCCATAAACTGTGTCGGGCGGAAGGTCATATTCTCCGGTGAAGCTTTCGCCTTCCCTGGTTGAGCCGATTGCGCCTGTTACGTACATTTTACGTTCCTTAATGTCCTCGTAAAGCGCGGCGCAGGCATCCGCCATGTCACTGTGCCCAAGCTCCGCCGCCAAATCTGCCATCGCGCTGTACTGATACACGGCGCGGACACTGTGACCAATGGCATTTTTTTGATCGGTAACCGGTATATGGGACTGTGAATAACTCCAATCAAAAGCGGTTAAAACCGGGAAGATCTCTTTATAATCGTCTTTTGCGCGCTCAAGCTCAAAATAGTGCGGCTTCGCGCCTCTTTGACGGAGAAAGTAGTCCGCTAAGGACAGCCATCTCCGCTCGCCCGTTATGCTGTACAGCTTAACCAGCGCCAGCTCAATTACCTGATGCCCGGGATATCCTTGTATTTTACCTTCATCCAGCCCAAAGGTATTTTCGATACATTCCGCAAAGCGGATAGAAATATCCAAAAACCGGCGTTTTCCTGTCGCGTTGTAATACGCGGCGGCGGCTTCGATCATATGCCCGGCGCAGTACAGCTCATGTCCGTGCTGTAGGTTCGTGAAGCGTTTCCCGGGCATTTTTATTGTGTAATATGTGTTGATATACCCATCCGGCTCCTGTGCCGCGCCGATTAGCTCCACCGCGCCGTCGGCAAGCTTTTCCAGCTCCGCGTCGGGGGAGGTTTCCAGGCTGAACGCCACGGATTCCAGCCATTTGTACAAATCGCTGTCTTGAAAGACCATGCCGTAAAAATCACCTTGCTTGTCGCCTTTCAAATGATTCGCGGCAATCGTGAAGTTGGCGATGCATCCGCTTCTAGCGGCATCCGGGACGCGGTCATTCAGCGCTTCCCATTGATACGGGATAACCTTTTCGCGCACAAGTTTTCTGTAGCGGCCCCAAAATTTATCATCGATCTTGATGTCCTTCAACCGCAGCGGCTTAATTTTATACATGCCTATTCTCCTCGCATATTCTTTATGTCTTGCACTGTATCGCGTAAAATCAGCTTGGATGGAATAATAACCATCCGTTCGGTTTCCGTAGTCTTTCCTTTAATTGCGTCAATCGCCATTTTTGCCGCCGCCAGCCCTATACCTTTTAAATCTATCTCGATGGTTGTCAGCTTCGGCCTAAGATAATAAGCAATCTCCCTGTTATCAAACCCGATAACAGAGATATCTCCCGGTACGGAAAACCCCGCGTCGCGTATCGCGTCCATCGCGCCGGAAGCCATCAGGTCATTCATGGCGAAAATCGCGGTTGGCGGGTTTGCTTGCTCCAGCAGCTCAACCGCGCCGGAATATCCGCTCTGATACTCCCAGTCGCCATTTTTAATAAGGGAATTATCCGGCGCCAGCCCCATTGCATCGAATGCCCGGTACACGCCCTGCATACGCATCCTTGTGGGGAAGGTGTCCTGTGAGCCCGTTATGACAGCCACACGCCGGTGACCTCTGTTGAAAAGATAACGGATCGCGTCGTGGGTGATATTGTTACTGTCGTATGTAACGGAATGCGCGTGGCCGTCGTCTGCGGTGGAATAGGCTATTACAAGGGGTTTTCGTATCTCGTTAATAATCCCTGTGATATCGCGGTCAAACATGCCTATGTAAATGACCGCGTCCACAACCGCGCCGTGTAATAACAGGGATATGGCTTCGTTTATCCGATCCTTGTGCAGCTTTATCTGGTCGTACTGGTTGAACAGGCTCTCCAGCATCCGTAAATCGTTTAATAAAATCCGGTAACCGTTTTGCCCGGCGTATTCCGATATACCGTTTATGATTGATGGGACGGGGAAGCCCCTGATGTCCTCGACCAGTACGCCAATATTTTCTGTACGCTTCACGCGCAGGCTCTTTGCGATATTATTGGTCTGGTAGCCGGATTGAGCCACGGCATCCAGTACGCGCCGGCGTTTCTCCTGTGTCACATTTTTCGTATTATTGAGGACGTATGAAACCGTAGCGGTGGACACGCCCGCGATTTCCGCTATTTCACGTATTGTCATGGGCATTTTGTCCTTTGGTTAATCGTTTAGCTGCTTTGGTATTATACAATATGCTTAGACAGTTGTCAACAACATTTTTTATAGATATAAAGCAAAACAAATTTTAACATTTACCGTTTTCGGGGACTTTATGCGGTCTAAGGGTAAAGAGAGTATGGAATTGATACTTAGAGAGGAGCCGGATATTGACATACTGTTCGCCCATAACGATGATATGGCACTGGGCGCGATTGAGATACCGGAGGAACATGGCGTTGTGCCCGGTGTTGATATTATCATAGGGTTCCCTGTGGGTTCGTTGTTCGGCGTAATGACGCTGGGTGTTAGTATGATGCAAATAAAAATAAAGAGGCATGAGCCGGATTATAATTTATTAATAACCAGTTCGGGCGACCTGTGAAGGCCGCCCTTATGTTTTTATTTGGAGATAAATCCAATATTATCGTACCAGATATAACCCGTATAATCACATTCCTCGCCAGCCAACGCCAGAACGAGATTCCGCGGGAGCGCCGCTTCTGTGTAATCCGCGACGCTAAAAGGTTGTATAAGCGTAAACTTTAAGAGTGTTCTGCCGTCGGGTGTTGTTACGGTTTCCCCGCCGTTCACCGGGTCCATGGCTTGCGCGCCAGCTTCATGCCAATAACTGCCGCCGCCCGGTACCGGGATGAAATGCAATTCCAGAATGCCTGTCGTAGCTTTGTCAGGCTCAAGGTATACATCTATCGTGATTGCCGTAACATTGGCCCAGTATTCCGCCGTATATCCGGCGCTTCCAAGCGCGTGGGGGCTGCTCAGGCGCACGCCGTCTTCCCATCTGTTAGCGTCAACGGCGAATTCCGCCGGGAACATAAGCGCCTTGGTTTCGGCAACGCCTATGGAAAGGCCGGCGTTTGTGATTCTTGATTCACCCTCTTTTATCCATCCCTCGCGCGTGCCGGATTCAAAGTCGAAGGGCAGCTTTATGAACATACCGGGCTCGTCGGGGATTTCCGGCAAAAGGCTTATGTCACCGTTAAAGCCGGTGGAGAAGGCAACATTTCCGATGTAAACGGCGGAACCTTCCGATACGGGGCCCAGGGCTATTAATAAAACCAAGTGTTCAACAGTTTCAGCCGGCCGGGGTGAAAGCGGCCGAAGCGATGCCGATACGGAAGCTTTTGCAAGCCCCGTGCCCTCCGCAACCGCAAATTGATTGCCCGCGATCTCAATTTCGGGCATCTGATCATACCACCAGTTCGGCGGGTATTGGAATACGGGCTTCACGGAGAACGCTGTGTCCGGGCTTGATATATCAACTTTATCCGCGTCCAGGTACACGTCAAAGGCGAGGTTTTGATATACGCCGAAGAGGATTTTTAAGTTGTCCATCGAAATACGGTTGTTCCATACGCTGTCCGGTGTAACGCCCGTTACTTTGGCAAGGTTGATTCCGTCAACGGTTACGCGTTCAATAGCCAGCTCCCTGTTGGGGTTATCGCTTTGCCTCCCGAACATAGGCGAACCTGTGTTAAAATCAGTAATAAGTGTGTACGACACATACATCGGTGTTCCCTCACCGCGTATCATAGACCTGTAGAAACGCCCGGCCACCGATAATTCATCGTCCGGCCACGCACCGACGGGCTTGTGTGACGCGCCGGGAAGAAACGCCGCCGAAACCTCATTTTTCAATGCCATAGACCAAGCAGCCCAGCTTATGCCGTTTTCTTCCATATACAGTACCCAGCGTTCCGCGAAGTCGATATACGGGCCGCCGTCTCCGGATGCGGTGCTTACGCCCCACTCCGTGGCGAATATAGCCAAGCCGTGCGCCAAGGCATTGTCCGTCATCCTCCGCAGCCAGTAACGTCCCGTATAAGAAGGTTCGTCGGGATCGGGATCGTAGCCCGCGTCATGTGTTCCCGTATAGAAATGCAAAGCGTACATAACTTGCGGGTCGTCGATTGGGTCGTGTACAGGGCCATCCACATATTGGCTCCAGTTATCCGTGCCGCAGATGACAATGCCGTCTTCGTCGAACATGCGTATAACCGGGATAATGCTTTCATAGTAAGGCTTTAGCTTTTCGCTCCACACGTCAAAACGCGCGTCGTAGCTGCCCAGGCGGTTTGGCTCATTGGCGGGCTCATACAGTATGTTGCCCTGATGCCCGTATTTTTGCGCTATGTAGGCGAAGAATACCTGCGGCCCTGTCCAGCCCGGGTTCGCGTCCCTTAGCGCAAGGAAATCACCGGGCATATCCTCAGCGCCCAGCCCGGCTTCCAGATAGCGGGAGTCCATGGGGTCACCCGGGGTTAACACATGCCAGTCCACAATAACATACATCCCGCGCTCGGTCGCCAATTGAATTCCTTTCTCCAGGCGTTCCAATATGACCGCCGGGTTTGACGCGTAGCCGTTCTCCGTCACATACATCGCAAAACGGATAAGGTCGCACTGCCAGTCATCCGCAAGCACATCGAATGCTTCCTCGGTCAGCGCCCAGTAGCCGTCACTCCATTGCAACCCGAAAGAACTCATGCCCCGCAGTAGAACAGGATTTCCCGCCTCGTTGGACAACTGTCCTCCCAGGATTTGCAATCTGCCGTGTCTTTCAAAAGGCGTTAGCTTTGCGCCTCCAACGGAAGGGTTGCCGACTTCTTCCGCCCCGGACTCACAACCCGCCGATAAGACACCGATTACCGCGCTTAACGCAAGCATAAACGATAACCTCATTATCCTTGAAATCATAAAATCACCTCCGGTATTAATTATACTATTCAACCGTTTCATTTTCAATATTAACGCGGCATTTTTTGCGCCCTTATCATTCCAAGCAATACCTTAAATGTTTGGGCCGCGGTTTCGTGTACAACCTCCGTGGATTTAAATTTAAACAACCTGAAGATGATTTGTATGCAAGCGCCCATCCCAAAGGCGGACAAAACGGTTCCAACGCCGACCATGCCGCCCAGCAGCCATCCCATTCCAAGAGCCATAAGTTCAATTACCGTCCTGCATACGCCAATCGGCAGCTTGGTTTTTCGCGTGACTGCCACCATTAGGCTGTCTCTGGGGCCTCCGCCGAAAGCGGAGCTAAGATAAAGACACGAAGCTCCCGCGATAATAAATAACCCCGCAAACAGCAAAAGGACTTGTAATGCCATAATTTCAAAGGCTGGTATAATATTCAGAAACAAAATAAAATCCAGAATCAGGCCAACCAGCACCATGTTCAAAACTGTGCCTAAGCCCAGCTTTTCTTTGAGTAAAATACAAATCAAAACAATGGTAAACGAAACGGCGATTGAGGCCGTTCCAATGCGGATTCCTAAGATATTGGCGGCGCCGGAGTGGAAAACGTCCCAAGGCGCGTATCCGATATTCGCGGTAATGGTACACGCAATTCCAAATGCAAACAGGGAAAGCCCGGCAATTAAACGGGTAATACGCAGAATAAATCGCTTCATTAGAATACATTAAACCCCTCAGTTTTTATTTAACGCAGCGTAAGCTTCAAAACAACCAATAATTTAATATATCATTTTCCCCAAAGGATTTCAATGATGATAATTTAATTGCCCGCACTTTGTTTATGTGATATAATTCTTAACATAAATTCTTTAAGGAGGTACATAATTGATGGGAAAAAAATCAACTGCGGCAAATAAGCGCGTACTAAGCTGGTTTATTGCGCTTTGTATCATGCTTACGGCTTTGCCTGCCGCCGTCCTGGCTCACGGCCCCGGTGAAGGCGGGGAAATCGAGGTATCCTATGTCTTGGATGAATGGGAGACCTTCCCGGACGGCGTGACGGTTACCCGTATAGGCACGGACGACCATGTCCTGAAGCTGGATATCAATATCGGAGCGGAGGACGCGGCGGAAATCCTTGCGGGCGGGGGCGCTGTTTTGGAAATTCCCTTTGCCGTCGCCCACAACTCCGGCAGGCGGCTCGTAGCGTGGACGGATTTATCCGGAGCGCCTAACGAAATTGACGACTTCACCTTTGCCACGCGTGAAAATCAGGAAGCCGGCATAGTCGTAAGGTCAGACCTCCTGGCGTCCGGTACGGAACACGCGAGTATTTTGATTCCGAAGGAGCTGCTCTTTGATGAGGCCGCAAATAAAACGGCATCCGAAATTTACCTCATCTTTACCACGGATAATGTAGACGACGCGAGTACTCCCGGCGGGAACAGGGGCGCGTCTCCCAGAGGCGGCGTAAACGGCGTTGACCTTGCCGCCGAGTTTGATATCTTTGAAAGAATTATGTTATCAGCCGTCTATACAATGCCCTGTCCCGGCGACGACGAGATTGTCATTTCCGATTGGGATATCTTCCCGGACGGCGCGTCTGTAACCCGCATAGGCACCGATAATCATGTCCTAAAGCTGGATATCGTTATCGCGCCGGAAGGCGTTTCCGCGATACTTGAGGGCGAGGGCGCTGTTTTAGACATCCCCTTTGCCGTGGCGCACAATTCCGGAAGGCGGCTTGTGGCGTGGACGGATTTATCCGGAGCGCCCGGCGAAATTAACGACTTCACCTTTGCCACGCGTGAAAATCAGGAAGCCGGCATAGCCGTAAGATCAGACCTTTTGGCGTCCGGCACGGAACACGCAAGCGTTTTTGTTCCGAAAGAGCTTCTCTACAATGAAGACGCAGAAAAGGCCGCGGCAGAAATATACTTAATTCTTACCACAGACAATGTGGACGACGCGAGCACTCCCGGCGGGAACAGGGGCGCATCCGCGAGGGGCGGCGTAAACGGCGTTGACCTTGCCGCCGAATTTGATATTTTTAAAAAAATAATGCTGACGGTGACTATCCCCTGTAAATGCGACGGCGGGATTGAAACAGTTTTCACGCACATTTCGCTTGCTCCCGGAGCCAATCCTACGGAAATGGGTTTCGCCTGGTTCACGGAGAAGGGCTTCACAGATACGGCGATACTCCAGCTTGCGAAGTACTCCGAGCTGGTTAACAGGGCGATGCCGGAAAACCCGCTGGAATTCATAGGCGTGAACGGTATAGGCTCGTCCTTGTTCGATACAAACAAGGTAACGGTTACCGGCCTTGAAAACGATACAACGTATGCGTACCGTGTCGGTAACGGCGAAGAGTGGAGCAGGATATATACCTTCAACACGCGGAATCCAGAGGGTTCGTACCGGATTATCGTGGTATCCGACCCGCAGATCAGCAACGAAGATGACATCCCCGTTTGGCGGAATACGGCTGGGATAGCGGTTGAAAATGCCCCTGACGCCGCGTTTATCATGATTCCGGGCGATCTTGTCGACTACGCCAATGACCCTGCCGAATATTATGGTTATTTAGCGCCAAGGGAGCTTAGGAGCTACCCTGTCAACGCCGCTCCCGGCAACCACGACCTCCCCGCCTTTATGAGGCAGCATCTCGAACAAGTCGCCTATATGCCTTTAATCTACCAGTGGCCTAACGCGCACTATATCGAGGACGGCCTGTTCAGCGGCTATAACTTCTATTTCAGCTATGGCAATACGCTGTATATAACCATTAATTCAAACATCAAGGACATTGAGGACCACAGGGCGTTCATGGAAGAAGCCGCCGCCTCCCATCCCGGCGCGGTATGGCGTATCGCCAACTACCACCATGACATTTACGGCGCAGGCGACCATGCCGGCTCAGGGTACGGCGATTCAGCCGCCATGCAGGAGGATTGGTCGCCATTCATGGACGAGTTCGGGATTGACATTGTATTCAACGGACACGACCATATCCACGCGCGCTCATATTTTATCAGGGGCGATGACATCAAGAAGTACCAAATGCCCACCGTTTTGCTTCAGGATATAACCCAGGCTCATCCCTCCGGGGCGTATATCGCGCCGGACGGGGTATTGTATTTGTCGCTTTCAACGGCAGGCACCAAGTTCTATGACCCCGAAATGCAGGTATGGGTGGCTTATACCCCGGGCAGATCCGATGTACAGGAGTACACGGTTATGACGGTGGACGGCGGCAGTGTTACGGTTGAAACATACCGCGTCGATACCAACGAAATGCTCGACAGCATTACCATCCGCAAAACGGCCACATTTGATGATTTGCAATCCCTTATCCTGGGCTGTGAAGCGCTTGAGCGCGGCGATATCCTTGAGCCGGGCTGGCTGGCTTTCCAGGCGGAGATTACTGAAGCCAAGAAGGTTGAGTCCGCAGGGCTTGCTGACGATATCCACAACATGTATGTAACGCTTTATGACGCTTTCTACGCACTTGAGGTGTCTACCGACAAAGCAAAACTGACGGCGCTTATCATTCAAGCCGCGGAAAAGCTGGATACCGCAATGGAAGGCCTTTGGGCGGGTCAGTATCCCTTTGGCTCAATTGCCGAATTGCAGCTTGCTTTTGACCCGGCGCTTGTGGTCTATGAAGACAGGCTGGCTACGCAGGAGGCGGCTGATGCGGCGTACGCCGTGCTGGATGCCGCGTTCACCGCGTTTGAATCATTAGTCAGCAGCATCCCCATGCCCTGGGTTTACGTCCACGAAATCAAAGCGGAAGGCGTAACAGTGGTCGATTTGCTGGACTGGATGGATGACGGGCGCACATACACCTTAGGTACCGAGCCGATGTTCAGATATTTCACACATCATACAAAACAGGAATTCGCCAACGACAATTTCGGGGGCCCGCGCAGCGAACTCTTCGCTCCCGCCAATGCCGCCGGGGGCCGCGGGGTCAGCGAAGGCCATATCACAAGGACGCACATCGGCGAATGGATACGTTATGAGCTGGATGTGGCGGAAGAGGGCATGTACAAGGTTATGCTGGGCGCCGCCAATGATACCGCGTTGGATCAAAAAGTCCTGTTCAGGGACGACAGGCAAAATATCCTGACTGAGTTTACCGTGCCGGCAAGCTCACCCCTTACGGATGCCGGATGGGACGGCGCGCTTATGGTTGAGGCTGACACGGAGGTCTATCTGCCCGCCGGGATTTTTGTCGCCGAACTGTTCTTCGTAAACGACGGCGTGAATGTGAACACCAGAAACAACAATCCCTATCCCGACGGCGCGGATTTCGATATACTTACCTTTGAGCGCACAGGCGGCGGGGAAGCGCCCGCGGTAATCGATGCCCCGGGGATTTATCAGCTTCCGTTTATACCGGAGCTCGCGGCCGGGGCGGCTCCCCGCCAGCGCGGCTGGGGCACGCCGGATTATGTAGACGAATGGGGTAACGCCGGAAGCGTCCCTGTAAACATTTTAAAAGCGGCTACTCATCTTGTTCTGGAGCTTGCCGCCCCGCTTCCCACCCATGGCGGCGTTATTATCCAGATACAGATTCAATCCGACGCGATTGGGGAATGGCGCGATAATAATTTTATAGCCGAAGACATAGCCGGCTTCATGGACGGCGAAAAGATCGTGATTCCGCTGGACAGGCTGACAAACTACGATATCTGGCGCTCCATGGAATCCGCCGGCAGATTAAACGTCAGCTATTACAACACCGGCTGGGATGAAATGAATTTTATGAATGCCTACTTCATTCTGGACTTGAATTTTATGGATTAAGTATTCGCATGATATTATAGTGCATGGAATGCAAGGCGCAACTGCTTTTGCTGTGGTATCATTCTTCTCGAAGGGAGGGAATCTGGTGGATTGGCTTAACCGTATGAATGAAGCTGTGAATTATATTGAATCCCATCTTGACGGGGTGATTTCATATGACCGCGCGGCGCAAGTAGCCTGCTGCTCGACTTATCATTTTCAAAGGATGTTCTCATATATTTCGGGCGTACCGTTATCGGAGTATATACGGCGCAGGCGGCTGACCCTTGCCGCTTTGGAATTGCAAACAAGCGGCATCAAGGTTATTGACGCGGCTTTGAAATACGGGTACGAGTCGCCGGAGGCGTTCAGCAGGGCGTTTAAGGGCCTGCACGGTGTTACGCCGGTATCAGCGCGCGACACAGGCGTTTCGCTAAAGGTTTTTCCTAAGATTGTCTTCTCAATATCCATTAAAGGAGATGCCGAGATGAATTACCGCATTGAGCAGAAAGAGGCTTTTGAGCTGTTTGGATTGGAACTAAAGACAACAGTTGTAAACGGTCAATGCTTTAAGGACATTCCCGCGTTTATTGAGCGTTCCGTAACTGACGGCAAAGCCGCGGCGTTGGTGCGGGATGCCGGGAAGGAACCGGGCGCTGTATTTGACGCGGGGGTGACCTATGCCCATAACCCCGATGGCAGTATGAATTACGCGATAGCTTGCCATAAACCGGATAAAGCCGTTCCGCCCGGGTATGTGGTTTTTTCTATACCGAGACAGACATGGGCGGTTTTTGAGACCGGGTGGGAAACAGAGCATGACGACAAGAAACTGCACGATGTTTGGGAGAGAATCTATTCCGAGTGGTTTCCTACAGTGAGTTACGAACATGCTAATGTTGATTATGACCTGGAAATGTACTTTGGCGACAGGGAAAACGGGTGCAGCTGCGAGATTTGGATTCCAGTTGTGAAGAAATAGTTTGTTTGTTATCAAATAGCCATACCGCGCAAACCGGTATGGCTATTTGTTTGAGCTTTGAAATTGCCTTGAAACACGGGCACCGTTGTGATATACTGCGTAGGAGGGCAATTAAAATAGCGCATGGGGCAAGCTGATGAATAAATGCTCAATAAGGTTAGACGGAAAAAGATATTGATTACAGGCGTAAGCCGCCCTATGGGTATCGGCCCCGTTTTTTATTATGCCGTCAGCGTCAATTATAACGGTATAGGGCAAACCGAGAGACGGGTACAAATCTGAGATTTTTTCATCTTCGTCAAGCCCGAAATTGAATGTATAATTATTTTTGAAACAAAATCTTCTGACCTGTATCGCCGTTCGCCTTGATTGACGGCAAGCACTACAACATCATCGGTAAATGCTTCCGAAATCTTCTGTAAATCGGGCATTTTTTCAACGCATGGACCGCACCACGCAGCCCAAAAGTTCAACAGCACTACCTTTCCCCTGTAATCCGAAAGTTTTACAGTTTCGCCGCTCAACAACTCAACGCTAACGCCGGATGATACCGCTGACTTAGCGCTTTTCCTGCACAGCCCATACGCGAAATGGATTACGGGGCAAGTTATAACCAGCGGCGGAGGGGTTAGGGAGAGCTGGTAGCGTTAATACTCATGCCATTATTAAAAATTCATAAAATACCTCTTGACCTTAACGCGGCGGAATGGTTTATAATGCTATTTAGAGAGGAGGGTCGCGGTATGTTAAGAATCGGTGAAGCGGCAAAGAGGTTTGACATTTCCAACCGAACCTTGCGGTACTGGGAAGAAATGGGGATATTGAAAAGCATCAGGACAGAAAACGACTACAGATATTACGATGATGAAAACGTAATGCGTATCAACCAAATTGCTCTGCTCCGCAAGCTAAGAATGCCTATAGCGGACATTGAGCGGATTTTCTTAGCGCCTGACTTCGGCGTGGCTATAGACGCGCTGAACAAACACCTTGAAAATTTAAAACAGGATGCTGCCGTATACAATTCATTGATTATTGTTATTAATAATCTGATACGGCATATTGAGAGCTCGGAGAATTTAGAAAACGCCTTATCCAGCCTTGAAATCCAAAATGCGAATACCGGTTTGGAGGAGCATAAGCCCGCGCCTCAAATTCAACTCTCTGAAAGGGTAATGCTTGTGTCAGCGTCTGAATTAAGTAATGTCAGGATTGTAAGCCTTCCAGCGATGACGGTCGCGGCCTACCGCGCGGAAAGCGCAACGCCGGAAAATGATTGCTCAAAGGTATTCAACAAGTTTGTGCTGGAAAACAACCTTCACAAACGAAGCGGTTATCGCTATTTCGGATTTAATAACCCCAACCCGGGAGTGGGTTCCCCTGTTTATGGCTATGAAATGTGGGTGACTGTTCCCGATGATTTTGAAGTGCCGGAGCCGCTTGTTAAAAAGCAATTCGGCGGCGGGCTTTACGCTTCGGTTTCTACACATATGAACGAGATAGGCGAACGTTGGAATATGCTGTACTACTGGTGTGTAAACAGCACGGAGTATAATTTCGAACCATCCGTCCAATGCCTTGAGGAATGCTCCATGGATTTTGAAACATTCACATCGGATACGGTTTCCGACAACGTAAAGCAGCTTGATTTACTTGCGCCTATAAAGAGAAAATGATGTAAAACTGTAAGGGTAATTGATGCCGGAAGGGAGATGGCCCACCCTTCCGGTATCAGATACAGCCTTTTGTGTATGAAAGGAACGGGTGGATGTGGCATATACGGCGGCTCTTAAATCCGTAGCTGTTGAGAACGAACCTGCCCCGGCGAAACGGGAATGGAATTGTTAACTATAGGGGATCGATAATATGAAAATTACAAATATTTATGTTTATTGACTTCAAAAAAACCGAGAAACACCTGTACCAGCCGAAGAGCTCACCTTCAATCATTGACGTGCCGGAAATGACTTTCATTGCCGTTGACGGCAAAGGCAACCCGAACACTTCCGAAGCCTATAAAACCGCGCTGGAAATCCTATACGGCTTGTCGTATACGATTAAGATGAGCAAAATGAGCGGAACGCAGCCGGAGGGGTATTTCGAGTATGTTATGCCGCCGCTGGAAGGGCTTTGGTGGACGGCTGACGGCGGTACGGTTGATTTTTCGGATAAAGGCGGTTTCTGTTGGACTTCGATGATACGCCAGCCTGAATTTGTCAAACCGGAGGTGTTTGAGTTCGCCGCGTTCACGTTCGTAAAAAAGAAGCCTGATCTTGATATATCAAAAGCAAGGCTTATAAAACTCACTGAGGGTTTGTGCGTTCAAATTATGCACATTGGCTCTTATGACGATGAACCCGCAACAATTGCCGCGATGGACAAGTATGCGGAGGAACAAGGGTACGTGATTGATATCAACGAAACCCGGCGTCATCACGAGATTTACTTAAATGACCCGCGCAAGGTTCCGCCCGCAAAATTGAAAACCATTATTCGCCATCCTGTAAGGGGATTAAGATGAATGATAATAAAGAGGCATAATTAAACATCAAAAATGCCTATATCCGCGTATTTCATCGTCGATGCCCTTCATAAACGCGTTAATCAGGCTGAATAGCTGCCGGGTGCTGATTTTTACGTTTGGCTCCCTGTGCCATTCGGAAGAGCCTTCGAGGCTTAGTTCCCGGACCAGCTCCAGTAAATGGGGTATGCGATGCTCCAGGAAATCCATGGCCGGGCCGGGGTCGCCTTCGTTAGCCTGGTACATTAATCCTGAAACGTGCCGCCTGAGTAAAATCATATTTGGGGTTTGCCATCTATCTTTATTGTGCCGCATTAGCTGTGGAAGGCTGCTGTTAATTGAATCAATAGTGGACTCTATTTCCCATATGCGGCGCTCTGGAATATCCTCACCGCGTTCCAATGAATGATATGAATCCGATAATACTATTTCAAGATTCATGAGTTGCTTAATAACACTGTACACGTACCCTTGCCTTATATCTTCGGAACGTCTGGCGTTAGTGATATTCATGATCACGGATACAGCGCATATTGTACATATAAAGATAAAAAACCGCCTATATTTCAGCTTAATTGTAAATACACCTTCTTTCTCATCTGGTACGGTCCTCAGACTATAAATCATAAGTCATAAATCATGTAATAATAATTTAATAAATCAAATAATCTCCAGTTCATCTCTTTCAGACAGCGGCGGGAACGCCGCATGCGGCAAAGCCTGATACCAGAAAGCCACGGACGATATATCGTCCTGCAAGGGAAGGTACCGCCCGCCTGAACGCCAGCCCAAGGCTTGTATCGTCACGCGTAAGTCACGCTCAAACCGGATCGGGTCGGCGATATGCCAGCGGTACATTGAGAAGCGCTGCTGGGATTTATACCTTCCGTCGGGCTGCGATACCTTGGAAAGCCCTGCGTACGGCGTACAGTACTCCACATATCCGCCGTTCGCGTCGAAATTATATGATCCGCAAAAATAATCCTCTGTCCCCGTCCCGCATATGGTGGGATACATGTCCCCGTCCAGGAAGAATTTGATTTCACCTTCGCCCCACCATCCGTTGCTGTTGACGCCCCAATATATGTATGTCCCGACATAATGCCCCCGGCCCCTTACGCCATCCAGCAGCACATGGTCTTTTTTATATTCCAATGGGTTCGAGCGGCGGAATTGCGCGTGGAAATAGGCGCAATCACTTGGTACATCGGTGAGCGTGTAATTGATTTGGTAGTAGAGTGTCACCTCATTACCGTCTATGTTTTCCAAAGTGATTTTACAATGCTTGCGGAAGGGCATCTCCCAGTAGCAATTAAACGCGCGCGCGGGATTGACGCAGACAGCCAGTGAGGACAGCGGCGCGTATCTGCCGTCGTCAAAGGCATATGCGAAGAAATCACCCAACGGACACTCAACAGACGGGTTTTCTGACCCGTCCCAGTATATGCGCAGGATATAAAACCGGAATGTACCCGTCGGGGTAAGCCATATCTGCTGTATCGCTCCGGGGCCGCCGATATCCGCTATGGTTCTTACCTCGCCCGGCTTAATGACGATACTGGGCGATATCTTGAACCCAACGCCAAGGTCTCCGGCGCAGTTCTTGCCCGTTCCTTCCGCCGCCATTCCGCCCTTATTTTTTTCTCCGGTGAAGTTTTCCGGGCTGATCGAACGTGTCTTCGCCTCCGAAAGCCTGCTGAGGTTCCCCATATTCATGCCAAGTCCGTTAAAATTGTTCACTTCATCCACCTCTACAGATGATTTTATCGCATTGAAAATGACTTGTCAATCTGATATACTCAATAAAAGTATGGTTGAATGATGGAGGGATATTTCATGCTTTGGGAAGAATTAACGGCCGGTGAGTTTGCTGATGCTTGCAAAAAGGCTAAGCGTACATGCCTGCTGCCGCTTGGCGTTATCGAAAAACACGGCGGGCATTTGCCGCTTGGTACGGACATGTTCTCGGCCCGCTGGTTTGCCGAAGAAACGGCGAAGCTTGAACCCGTTGTTGTTTTTCCTTATTATATGTTCGGGCAGATAGCGGAAGCCAGCCATTGTCCCGGTACCATCGCCATTAAGCCGGAATTGATGTACGCGCTTCTGGAAGAAATTTGCAGCGTTATTTCAAGAAACGGCTTGAAAAAAATTGTGATACTGGACTGTCATGGAGGAAACGAGCACTTTTTACGTTATTTTGTACAAAGCACCCTTTATTCAAAGCGCGATTATGCCGTATACGCAATACGCCCTTCATATGGTGAGGATACAAGGAA
This sequence comes from Defluviitaleaceae bacterium, assembly GCA_009780415.1. Classification (GTDB taxonomy): domain Bacteria; phylum Bacillota; class Clostridia; order Lachnospirales; family WRAX01; genus WRAC01. The sequence goes on from WRAC01000009.1 coordinate 20,217, forward strand.
ATTACTCCTTGAGATGTTTGGTACGGATGATTTTGGCGGACACGCGGGAAATACCGAGACATCGGCCATCATGCATATACGCCCCGATTTGGTAAAGGGCGGGCAAATTGAACCGGAAGGCGCGGCGTCTTGGAACAGGCTTGAAGACATAAAGAATGACGCGTATACCCCAATGTTTTGGTATGCCGACCATCCGACACACCAATCCGGAAACCCTTCGCAGGCGTCGGTTGAGGCAGGCAAGGTTATGCACGCGGCCCAGATTCGACACATTACCAAAATCCTCAGGGCGATAAAAAATGACGAAACCACCGCTAATCTTATAAACGAATTCTATGATAAAACCGCCGCAAAAGGTTATGTTTAGGTAAGGGGTTCAATATGCCCAAATGACGTAAAGCCACGCCTATTGACAACAATGCGGTTATTATATAGAATTTAAGTAACACGGGCTTTGTTAAAGGATGTGGTATTTTGGCAAGAAAAGTTACGCCGGCGGGCCTGAGGACGGGCGGCGGGTTCGGGCTTGATGTTTTTAAAGCGGAAGGCATGGAGCAAATACACGCCGCTGCGCTTGAGGTTCTCGCGAACGAGGGAATAAAAACAAATTGCAAAATGGCGCTTGAGATTTACGCGGGCGGCGGCTGCGATGTGAACGCGGGCGAGGGCAGGGTGAAGATCCCCGCGCGTATCGTTGAAGCCGCGATAGAATCCGCTCCGTCAAGCATACTTTTCGCGGCCCGGGATGAGGAAAACGATTTTGTGATGGAAGGAAACAACGTTCATTTTTGCAATTTCAGCAAGGGTGTCAATGTTGTTGATATCTATACGGGCGAATACCGCGAATCCACGTTGGAGGATCAGAAAAACGTCGCGCTGCTTGTAGACGCGCTGGAGCAATACGATTTGCTGGATGTGGCGGTGGAAACGCGGGATATCCCAGATGCAATCGCTAATATCGCCAGCTACGAGGTTATGGCGGCGAACTGTTCAAAACACAGCGGGCAAAGCGCCCACAGCAAACGCGAAGCCGAAATACTTATCGAAATGGCGTCGGTTGTCGCCGGGGGCAGGGAAAACCTTAGCAAACGCCCGATAACGTCCACGGTGGTCTGCCCGACAAGCCCGTTGTGTATTAACACGGAAACTACAGAGCCCATCATCGTTTACGCGGAGAATAATGTGCCCTGCACCGTCCTTTCGATGGTGATGGCGGGCAGCACAGCTCCCGTAACCCTTGCGGGAACGCTGGTTGTGCATAACGCGGAAGTGCTGTCAGGCATTGTTTTAGGGCAGCTAACGAGAAAAGGCGCGCCCAACCTTTACGGCAGCTCCACAACGATTATGGATCTGCGTACGGCGGCTGTGTCCGTCGGATGCCCGGAACTGGCTATTTTAAGCTCCGCAGTGGCAAAGCTGGCGGATTTTTACAAGATCCCCTCATACCTTGCCGGCGGGTAGACGGACAGCAAGCTTGGCGACGAGCAAGCGGGCCACGAAAAAACCCTGTCCATGATGCTTTCGGCGCTTGCCGGGGCCAATATGATTTACGGGCTGGGTATGATAGACCTTGGCATGACGCTTGATTTCGCACAACTGGTCGTTGATAACGAAATTGCTAAAATGACCAGGAAAATACTTGAAGGTATTCCTGTTACGGCAGATACGCTGGCTGTTGAGGTAATCCGCGCGGTAGGCGCCGGCGGGCACTTCCTCACGGAGCCGCATACCCTGAAAAACATGAAAACCGTTCAGGCGCAGACAAAGCTATTTGACCGCCGGCCCTATTCGCAATGGCACATGATGGGCGGGCGGGATTTAGCCGCGCGCGCGGGCGACGAGGCGCGCAAAATTCTCAAAAACCACGTACCCAAGGCTTTGCCAAGTGATGCCGCAAGCAAACTCCGCAATATTGTGAAAGCGGCGGCTGAGGAATTCGGGGTACATATATGAGCTTTGGACAACTACCGGAAAAGAATATACACGAAATACATGAGAACGCTTTGAATCTCCTTGAATCAACGGGTGTGCTTTTTAACGATCCTGAAGCGGTTGAAATCCTTACGTCACACGGGGCATCCGCCGATGGGAGTATTATACGCTTCCCGCGAAACATGGTTGAGGAGGCGGCAAAAAAAGTTCCGTCCGAGTTTGATTTATATGGCGCTGATGGAAACGCGCTGCGTATCGGCGGTAATGAAACCCATTTCGCGGCTGGTTCATGCGGGATCAGGATACGCGGCAAAGAAGGCGCGATAAAACAATCCGTAGGAGTCGATTTACGCGATATAGTCCGGCTGACTGACGGTTTGGACAACATTGCGCTCGCGTCAAGCTCCGTTGTGCCGCACGAAATCCCTGAAGCAATCGGTGACAGCTACCGCGTGGCTCAACTGCTTCAAAACACGCGCAAACCCTTTGTTACGGGCGCGTTTTCGGCGCAGGGGCTGTTTGATATATATGAATTGCTTGAAGCGGCTTGCGGCGGGAAGGATGCCTTGGCGCGAAAACCCCGCGCCGTGCTGGACGTTTGTTCACTTTCGCCGCTTAAATGGACGGATGTCTCATGCCGGAACTTAATCGACGGGGCGCGGCTGAACCTGCCGCTGGAGTTGATATCAGCGCCGCTTATAGGCGCAACGGCGCCAATGACTCTGTACGGCTGTGTTTTGATGCATACGGTTGAGATTCTCAGCGGCATCGTACTTATCCAATGCGTAAATCCTGGTAATAGAGTTGTATATGGCGGCGCGCCGATGTATTTCGATATGCGCCGCAGCACCACATCGCTGAACTCCGTTGAGACAAGCCTGGTCGGCGCGGCGTACGCGCAAATGGGGCGTTTTTACGGATTGCCCACACATATTTACGCATGCCTTTCGGACGCGAAATCAAACGACGCTCAGGCCGGCCTTGAAAGCGGCATAAGCGCGCTGATGGCGGCGCAATCAGGTTTTAACATAATCTCCGGCGCGGGGATGCTTGAGTTTTGCAATACGTTCAGCCTGGAAAAATTGGTTATAGACAACGAAATAATCGGAATGGTGAAACGGCTTGCGAAGGGAGTATCATGCGGCGAAGAAGAGATGGCGGCGGGGCTTATCGGGGAAATGGGACCGGGAAGCGATTATCTGTCAACCGGGCATACGTTTAAATGGTTTAGGAAAGAGCCGTATCTGCCGTCGGATGTTATTGACAGAAAGAATCTGGAACTTTGGCAATCCGAAGGATGCAGGACAGCGGAACAGAAGGCGTCTGATATAGTAAGCAAAAAATTGGCGCAGGTAAACGGCAAACCGCAGGAAATCAAGGATGCGGCGGAAGCGGTTTGGGAGAAAATAAGAATGCGGGAGGGTAGTTAGATGCTGGATAAAATAACCGACAGCGTTTATAAATACGAAATGGCGGAGATAGAGGGCCTTGTAAAGACAGCGCTGGACAGCGGCATTACCGCCAAAGATATATTAATCGACGGGTTGATGAAGGGCATGGAGGCCGTGGGCGAAAGCTTTAAGGAAGGCGATTACTTCGTCCCGGAGGTGCTGATGTCCGCAAAAACCATGGCGGCAGGGCTTGAAATTATTAAACCCATGCTGCTGGACACTTCCGGCGCGGGGTTCAGCCGGGGTAAGGCCGTAATCGGCACTGTGCAGGGCGATCTGCACGACATCGGCAAGAAGCTGGTGGGTATGTTCATGGAAGGCGCTGGATATGAGGTTATCGACATCGGCATCGACGTACCGGCGGATAAGTTTATCGAAGAAGCAAAAACGCGGGACGCTGATTTCCTGTGTATGTCCGCGATGCTTACAACCACGATGAAACAGATGAAGGTAGTTATTGATAAAATGAAGGAAGCCGGGATTTACGGGAGGTGCAAGCCTGTCGTCGGCGGGGCTCCGCTTACGCATAAATTCGCCGAGGAGATCGGCGCGCATTACTCCTTTGACGCAGCCTCGGCTGTCGATTTGTTGAATGGTTTATTGGCAAATTAGACAAATTATGTTTTGCGCGGCATTACTAAATTATTCCCCGGTGTTAAGGCGCTGAACAAGCAAAAAAGTAACCGCTGACTTATTATAAATCATCGGTTACTTTTCCTTTTGAATTTTATCGCGCGATTGAGCCATATGTAACCCTGGCTTCACATGTGGTTTATCAAATTAAATTATGTTATGCTTAGAAGGACTTGCCGGCCATCTGGCGCTCCTGGGCTTCGATCATTTTCTTGACCATATAGCCGCCGACGGAACCGTTCTGCCTGCTTGTAAGGTCGCCGTTGTAGCCTTGCTTTAGCGGCACGCCTATTTCGTTGGCCACTTCGTATTTAAACGCATCAAGAGCGGCGCGGGCTTCCGGTACGGACGCTTTGTTTCTCGACATTCAATATCACCTCCTCAATATTTATTATGTGTTTTTTCCGCGCCTTTATGCTGGCAGATATTTCGACGTTTTTTTGAATAATTTGGCAAATTTAACAGCAACTACATGTGGATTATTAGCGTTTATTATTTTACAATATATATAATAAAATAATGGGGGTTATTCAATGCAATTGCAAACCTACATAAAGCCGCAAAACTTTTATGATTTTTATTGTTGGTATATTTCACCAAAATTGAAAAAAATTGACTTGTTTATTAAAACATCTTGGCGCGGTATAAGTGTTGCTACTGCCGCGCAGCTTTTGGGCATCTCGGAGTGCGAAGTGCGTTCTATAATGAAGGAAGAAAAAATTACCCGGCTGGACCGCGATAATTTCTGCACTGTCATGAAACGCGGCTCCTCGGATATTTGCCAATACATAAACCGCGAGGCTGAGCTATGCGCGCCGCCAACCTATACTATGGACGATATAGCGTACATATACGGTTTAAATATTGAGGATGTAATTAAAGCCGGCGACATAACCGGCATTCACGAAGCTACTGCTTTGACATTACCCTGTTTGTTTTATCATATCCCGGTTGAGTAAATCAAATTCGTTGAAAATTAGCTTGCTTGTCTGGTGGAAATGTTTTACAATAATAGAAATACGAAGCGGAGGTTATATATGGTAAAAAAAACATTTGGCAAAACTGGGATTGAAATGTCGGCATTGGGTTTTGGCGCTATGCGTATGCCGATGTTTGAAAAAGACGGAAAGAAATACGTTGATGAGGATAAATCTATACCCATGCTGCATAAAGCCTTTGAGCTGGGCGTTAATTATGTGGATACCGCGCTTTATTATATGGATGGGTTAAGTGAGATAACCGTCGGGAAGGCGCTTAGAAGCTGGAAAGGCGGGCGTGTTTACCTTGCGACGAAAAACCCGGTCGAAAACGACTCCGGCCCGGACTGGATGAAGCGGCTGGAAACGTCGCTTAAAAAATTGGAAATGGACAGTATTGATTTTTACCACATGTGGGGGATTGGGCTGGATTCCTTCAAAAACAAAGTGATGGCTAAGGACGGCCCGATGGATATGGCTGTAAAGGCTAAAGAGCAGGGACTTATTAAACATATCTCGTTTTCGTACCACGACAAGCCCGAAAATATGAAGGAAATTATAGACTCCGGTTATTTTGAATCCGTACTCTTGCAATACAATCTGCTTGACCGTTCAAATGAGGAAAATATTAATTACGCTCATGAGAAGGGGCTTGGCATAGTGGTAATGGGCCCGGTGGCGGGCGGCAGGCTGGGCGTGCCGTCGAAGGTTATAGAGGAAGTGCTGGGCGCGGCTAAGCCCGTAAGCACGCCTGAGATGGCGCTGCGTTTCGTTTTGGCGAACCCTAAGGTGCATGTTGCCCTTTCCGGCATGGAGACTATGGAAATGGTTATTCAAAACGCCGAGGTCGCTTCACGCACGGGGCATCTTACGGCGGAGGAGCAAAATCTCATACAGGCGATGCTGGAGGAAACAAAGCGCTTGATGGATCTCTACTGTACGGGTTGCAATTACTGTATGCCCTGCCCGGCGGGCATCAATATCCCGCGTATATTTGAGTGGATGAACTACCATAAGGTTTACGGCCTTACCGATTATGCAAAGCAGCAGTTCGCGTTGATAGGCAATGAGGCGTGGGGGCCGAAATACAAGCCCGTTTCCGAATGTACGGGCTGCGGAGGATGCGAGGCGAAATGCCCTCAAAAGCTGGAAGTCATTAAGCAACTAAAAGAAACCGAAAAAGCGCTGTCGTAGGGACAAACATTAGCGCCATCATCATTTCAGATGATGGCCTATTTTTTTCCGCTCGTAAAATTCTATAAGGTTATATAAAATATCCTTTAAAACAGCGACAATCGGAATAGCGGCGATCATGCCGAAAACCCCGGCGACAGCACCGCCTACGGTTACGCTGAGGATAATAAGCAAGGGGCTGATTGAAAACGAGCCGCCCATCAGCTTCGGCTGGATAACGTTGCCGTCAAGCTGCTGTGTTATCAGCAGCACTATACCCGCAATGAGCATCATTATCGGGCCCTGTGTAAAACCGACGACGGCAACGGCAACAATAGTGCCGAAAATTGAGCCGAAATACGGTATATAGTTTACAATGCCCAACATCAGGCCAAGAACCGGCGCGAAGGGTGAGCGTATTATAAAAGCCAGCTCAAGGGTTACGATTGTGCCAAGGATGCAGCCGTCGATTGTTTGCGTAAAGATATATTGCTTGAAGTTCTTGTTAAGCCTGCCGGAATAATTGGTTATGGAGTCAAAGGCTTTGCCGGACGTGAATGCTTTAAGCATTTTTGTGAGGAAAACCTTAAATTTGTCTTTCTCCAATAAAATATAAATCGAGGATACAACGGTTATAAAAGTGGTAAACATTGCCGATGTAACACCCATTATTGCGTTAAGGGGTATTTGCAAGTCATCAAAGCCAAATCCGCGCACCCAGTCCTGGATACTCACAAAGATCGCTTCCGGGTCAATTTTGATATTATAGGTTTCAAGCAGTTCAAAGTTGTTTATAATGTCAAAAAGCTCAAGTGTGCTTGCGTAATAAATCGGAATATTATTGATAAAAAGCGTGATGCTTGAATAAATAAAAGGAATGACCACGTTCAAGACCGAATAGACGATAAATACAAAAATCAGGTATACTATGAGAACGCTGAACCCTCTTTTTCTTTTTTCGATAAATGCCCGGTTGGTTTTTGAAAGCAGCCTTTCCATGCCGCCGCAAGGTATGCTGAGGATATACGCCAGTACGAAGCCATAGAAAAACGGCGTTATAATGCGCCAAAACCAATGAAAAAAGCCGAGGAAGTAGCCGATCTCGTTTATAACTTTCCACGCGGCTATAACCATCAAGGCCAGAAAAAAATAAGGCAGCAGCGATCTGAAAAATACCCGGTCAAATTTATCCCTCATGAGGTAACCCCCTTTATAATTTGATTATACCCGAAACCGCCAATTCATTCAACCCCATTAAAATCCCCAGCCTGCTGTGGTCATACGACAGCCCGCCTTGGAAAAACACCGCGTACGGCTCACGCATGGGCGCGTCGGCGGAAAGCTCGATGGACGAACCCTGGATGAAAGCCCCGGAAGCCATAATCACCGGGCAATTATAGCCGGGCATATCCCAAGCCTCCGGCGTGAAAAAGCTGTCAACGGGAGACGCCTTCTGAATGCCCCGGCAAAAAGCGGCTACCGCCTCGGCCGAACCCAGTGTTGCGGTTTGCACGATATCCCCGCGCTTTTCATATGCGCCCGGAGTATGCGTAATGCCCAGTTTTTCAAACATCTTCGCGCCAAAAACGGCACCCTTCAACGCACCGCCGACAACCTGCGGGGCTTGGAACAATCCCTGTGTGAAAACGGACGGAAGCCCAAGCGAGGGGCCGACATCCCTGCCCGCGCCGGGCGTGTTGAGGCGGCATGCCGCGGCGTACACGTGCTCCTCTGTTCCGGCGATGTATCCGCCAACGGGCGCAAGGCCGCCGCCTGGGTTTTTAATAAGCGAACCGGCAATCAGATCCGCCTTAGGCTCAAAAAAATCCGTAAATTCGCCGTAACAGTTATCAACAAAACAAATAATGTCCTTATTTATACTCTTAATAAAACCAATAAGCTCATTTATTTCGTCTGTTGTAAATGATCTGCGTAAGCTATAACCTCTAGAACGTTGTATTGCGGCTACTTTTGTTTTGGGCGAAATCATAGAGCGTATAATATTAAGGTCGGGATAATCGTTGACATCAAGGGCTGATTCCTTATAAACGATGCCGTGCTCAATTAACGACCCCTTTGCGTCTTGAACGCCGATAACCTTCAAAAGCGTGTCATACGGCGGCCCGGTTACGGAAAGCAGTTCGTCACCCGCGCGCAGTACGCCGAATAGCGCGGTTGCGATGGCATGAGTGCCGGATATAAGCTGCGGGCGCACCAAAGCGGCTTCCGCGCCGAATACATCGGCGTATATTTCCTCAAGGACATCCCGGCCGGCGTCGCCGTAACCATATCCGTTTGAAACCGTAAAATGTCCTGAGCTAAGGCCCCGGTGCTGCATGGCTCCAAGGATTTTTAATTGATTGAATGAGGTTATCTCCGTTATCCCGTTAAAAACCTGCGCCAGTTCTGTATCAACCGCATCGGCTAATTCAATCAGGCGTTTATCTATGCCAAACATATCTGTTAATAATGTTCTATAACAAATATAACTCACGCGCAATCCGCTCCGCTAACTGTTTATGATCGTTAAAGTCAGATATATCATACCATGATACGTTGTCCGGGTAAATTTGTCTTGTAAACCATGTAAGCTGACGCTTTGCATAATGCCTGGTTCCTGTTTTTATCGCTTCCGCGGCATCGTCAAGTGAATACAAGCCATTGATATACCGTATAATTTCCTTATACCCAAGGCCTTGCATACTCACCAAACCCGGAGCGTAGCCGCACTTCAATAAACCGCGTACCTCAGCTTCCAAACCGGCTTCTAACATCACATCGACACGCTTGTTTATTCTGTTATATAACAAGTGCCGATCCGTGGACAGTATAGCTATTTTCGCGTTTTCCGGCGTTTTTTGCCGTTCCTTTATGTTATGGGCCGAAATAGGCGTTCCCGTTTGCTTAAAATACTCCAGAGCGCGGATGACGCGCTTGATATTATTAGGATGTATTTCCTCCGCCGCTTTAGGGTCGCAGGACGCAAGCTGTCGGTGCAGAGCCTCCGCGCCATCTTGCTCCGCCAGCGAGTAAAGCTCGCCGCGAAACTCTATATCCGGTGATATATCGGAAAAATCAGTGCCGTTGATAAGCGCGTTTGTATAAAACCCCGTTCCGCCGCAAATTATGGGGTATTTGCCGCGGGAACGCGCATCGGCGGCATAGGATGCGGCGCGTTTTTTGAATTCATATGCTGAGTACGGTTCATCGGGATACAGCTCGTCTATCAGGCGGTGAGGCACGCCTTTCATTTCTTCCGCCGTTGGCTTTGCGGTGCCGATGTCCATGTATTTATACACCTGCATGCTGTCAGCAGAGATGACCTCGCCGCCGATAAGCAACGCCAGCTCAACGGCAGCAGCGGTTTTACCCGTAGCTGTCGGCCCGCCGATAATAATATACGGGATTTCACCCATCATTGTATCCTTTTAAACATTTTTTCTATTTCACGCCGCGTAAGCTCAACCATAACAGGCCGCCCGTGGGGGCAGGTGAAAGGGTTTTCAAGCCTCAGCGCCCGATCTATCAAAGCCCGCGCTTCGTGCGCGTTCAGGCGGTCATTGGCTTTAACGGCAGCGCGGCAGGCCAGGCGGCTTACCGCATCTGCGCGAAGCTCGTAAATACCTGCCGTATCCGCGTTTTCGGCTTCGTCCATCAACCTGGATACGATTTCCATAAAAAACGCACCGTCCGCCGGCTGTTCAAATATATACGGGACTGAGCGGATTGCTATATTATTATCATACATATCTTCAAGCTCAAAGCCCATGTTTGTGAGTAACCGGCGGTTTTCGCAAACAGCGCTTGCTTCCGCCGGAATCAGTTTGATAGCGATGGGTTCAATAACACGCTGGCTTATTATACCCGAGGACATTAATTTTTCCTTAATTTCCTCATAAAGAACGCGCTCGTGGGCCGCATGCTGATCCATTATATAACAAGCGCTGTGGTCTGTCGCCTCTATAAGCCAATAAACCCCGAAAAATTGCCCGATGATCCTAAAATCAGCGATTTTTTGTTTCTCATTGAGCTCAGGTTGGATAAAAATATATTGTAAATCCGGTATTGCGGGGTTCGGAGTTGCCGTATACACGGAGCCTGGCTCTCTTACTATATGTTCTATATTCTCTATAACTTTTATTTCATCTACAATGGATACATTTTTAGTAAAATCCGGAATGAAGTCCGGCGCTTTATATTTTTCACGCGTTATCACGGGGGGAGGGGACTGGATGGGAATATGTACCCTGGGTATTAAATCCGCTGACTTTAAAGCGGCGTCAACCGCGCCCATAATAATGCGGAAAATGTCCACATCGCGGCTGAAACGTGCTTCCATTTTCGCGGGGTGGACGTTTACATCAGTTAATTCCGGTGGAATTATCAAATTAAGAATGTAAACCGGGAATTTGCCAACGGTCAGCTTCCCTTTATATGCTGCCTCAACGGCGGATTGTACAATCGTGTTCCTAATATACCGGTTGTTAATAAAAAAACTGCCCATAGCACGGTTGCCGCGCGCAATTTCCGGTTTGCCCGCAAGACCGGTAACCGTTATATGCCCGCGCTCATGACGGACGTCAAGCAGCTTACCCGCGATGTCGCGTCCATAAACGGCAAGGGCGGCGGCACGTAAATTCTCACCCGGCGCGCTGAACACTTCGAGGGTATTGTTAATAAAAGTAAACGACACGTCCCAGCGGCCCAATGCAAGCCTTGCAACCGCGTCCGCGACGTATGAGCCTTCCGTACCCGGTTTTTTCAGGAATTTCTTTCGCGCCGGCGTATTATAAAACAGATTGCGTACAGAGACCGATGTGCCTGTAACACCGGCGGTTTCGCGCGTATCCTGTACAATACCTCCGTGAACCGATATCTTAACACCGATTTTCTCATTTGCGGTTTTACTTATCATCTCCGTCATTGACACCGCCGCGATGCTTGACAAAGCCTCGCCTCTGAAACCCATGGTCAGTATACGGTTCAACCCATCGTCATCTGTGAGCTTGCTGGTGGCGTGGCGAAGAAAAGCGGTTTTTGCCTGATCCGGAGGAATGCCGCAGCCATCGTCGGTTACGCGGATCAATTCAAGCCCGCCGTCGCTGATTTCAACGGTGATATTCCTCGCTCCGGCATCAAGGGCGTTTTCAATAAGCTCCTTCACAACCGAGGCGGGGCGCTCGACCACCTCGCCGGCGGCGATCTTGTTAATTAACGCGGTATCAAGAACCCGAATTTCCGCCATTAAGGTATCATCTCCACCAAATCCGACGCCTCATCCTTGCGCGGGCTTTCTTTTATACCCATCACCCGCGCGCGCGTAAGCCTTGCGCCGAAACGGATTTCCAGCACATCGCCTGTCTTAACTTCGTAAGAAGCCTTGGCCTCTTTCCCGTTTACGGAAACCCTGCCCGCGTCGCAGGCTTCGTTGGCTACGGTGCGCCGTTTTATCAGCCTTGAAACCTTCAGGAATTTGTCCAATCTCATAGAATCACCCTAACATAATAAAAAGGGCGCATTTAATACACGCCCTTCATTTTTGAAATAAAACCGTGCGCAAATGGAATTATTTGCTGTTTACGGCGTCTTTAAGTACCTTGCCGGCCTTAAACCTGGGGGCCTTGGAAGCCTCGATGTTCATGGGCTCGCCGGTTTGGGGGTTTCTGCCCGTCCTGGCGACTCGGTCAGAAACGTCAAAAGTGCCAAACCCTACGAGCTGCACTTTGCCGCCCTTTACAAGCTCTTCGCTTACGACTTCCTCAAATGCCTTGAGTGTCTTCTCGGTTTCCTTTTTTGTCAGCCCTGTTTTTTCGACAATCGCCGAGATAAGTTCCGCTTTGTTCATCAGTGTTCCTCCTAAGTGTTTGAAAATAAGGATTGTGGAATGTCCTATGAATATTTATAATATTAAATCGGCGATTTGTCAAGGGTTTTAAGTATAATTTTTACAAAAAACGCTTGAAATACGCTGATGGCAGTCAATTTATAGTTGTTATACAGCAAATATAACGGATTTTACCCCCCTATAGACCTCTTATAAAACTTTTTAAGCTTTTTGTAAACCAACCCATGGACGGTATCCGGAGGGTATTTCCCGTTTGTTTCAGCTCCGGGTTCCAGTCCTGTCAGCAGACGGACGGCCTCATCGATATGGTTTATGGCGTAAATATGAAACATCCCGGCTTTTACGGCTTCGGCTACCTCGTCCCGCAGCGTCAGGTCCTGGATGTTTACATGGGGAATAATTACGCCTTGCTTGCCCGTCAATCCCCGCTGTTTGCACAAGGCGAAGAAGCCCTCGATTTTATAGGTTACACCGCCGATTGCCTGAATTTCGCCGCGCTGATTGATGCTGCCTGTTATGGCCAGATCTTGCCGGATAGGCACATTGGCAAGGCTGGAGAGAACGGCTACAAGCTCCGCGCCGGAAGCGCTGTCGCCGTCGATACCGGCGTAATTTTGCTCGAAGCAGACGCGGCAGCTCAAAGACAGCGGGAAATTCTGTGCGTATTTCTGGCCGAGATAACCGATTATAACCTGAACGCCCTTGATGTGGATATTGCCGCTCATGTCCGCTTCTTTTTCGATATTTACAATGCCGGCCTTGCCGACATATGCCGTCGCCGTAATCCTGGCGGGCTTGGCGAAAATATGGTCGCCAGTTTCAAAAACCGCAAGCCCGTTTATCTGCGCGGTTTTTTTACCGTCGGTGTCGATCATGATGATGTTTTGCTCTATCATGTCGTTTACTTTTTCCTCGTAAAGCCCGGAGCGTTTTTCCCTTGCGTCTACGGCGTGCTTTATGTGCCCGGCGGTAATGTTTTTGACCGGCTCGGCATAAGCGGCGGCTTCAACCAGAATATCCCTGAGAACGCCAATCTGTGTGCATAGCTTATCCTGACGTTCGGCTGAGCGGCTGAGGTGCTCGACAAGAATCTGTATAGACCCCGCGTCAAAGCTCAGTCCGCGCTCCTTGCCGAAGGAACGCGCAAATGCCGCTATATGCTTGATATTTTCGGTATTATAAGGCATTTCATAGTCAAAGACCGCGTTTATTTTGAAGAGTTTACGGAACTCCTCGTCAAAATCGTTTAAAATGTGGTAATAAAAAGACGGGCCGATGAGGACTACCTTGATGTCAATTTCACAAGGCTCGGGCCGCAACCCCGCCATCGCCACTCCCGTCGAGAATTCGCGGTTCGGCTCAATCATCAGCCTGCCCGTTATCAGGCACTTGCACAAAGCCTCCCAGACCGCCGCATTTTTAAAAACATCACGTGCCTGTAATACTAAAAAGCCGCCGTTGGCCCTATGCAAAAGTCCCGGCTTTATCATCATGAAATCGGTGGTGAGGTTGCCGTGTTCGCTGTCGTATTCAACCTCCCCTATCAGGTTTGCGTAAGTGGGGTTGAAATCAATGATAACGGGCGCGCCTTTTTGCCCGGATCCGTCGGTCAGAAGGTTTACATGATATTTTGAAGCTGTCTCGTTTTTTTCGCGTTTACCCATTAAGGACATCAGCGGAATTAGATTCTGTAAGTATTCCTCGTCGTCGTTTTCGGGTGCGGCAAAATCCACCAGATTGTTTAGCGCATCCTCTTTAACCTGTTCAAGGAAGCCCGTTATCGCGGCCTTAGCATTGTCCTCCGCCTCGGAATATTTCTCGAGAAGCGGGCCGATATGCCCGTCAAGTATGCGTTTTGCGCTCTCGCGTTCAAGCTCGCTTACCTCTTTTTGCGTAGTGCGCTCATACTCGCGTATACCGCGCATAACCTCCTGCGCGCGCTCCTGTATAAACTCGGTGCGCTGGGCGATTTCGTCCTTTTCATCCTGGGGCATGGCGTTGTACTGTTCCTCGGAGATCATCTCCCCGTCGATGATAGGCATAAAATAAACGCCCGTGTTGGTCATTTTTACGCCGTAATCCTTTTCGCGGGCTTCGTCGGTTATCTCACGGATAATTTTATCGCGCTTTTCCTGATATGCCTTCACGATGACATGTTTTTTTGACTCAAAGTCATTTGAATTGAATTCGCGGGGAAGCTCATCCGTAATAGCCGCGATGAAATCCTCCATATCGCTGCGCAATTCGCGCCCCATGCCTGCCGGTAAGCTTAGGAGCTTCGGGTAACGCGGCTCCTTAAAATTATAGATATAGCACAAATCCGGCGGGGTAGGGCGGTTTTTCGCAATCTCCCGGGCGAATTCCGCCGCGAACGTTGTTTTACCCGAACCTTGAGGCCCGGATGCGTAAATATTAAAGCCGCGTTCACGTATACCAAGGCCAAAGCGGAGCGTCTCCGCCGCCTTATCCTGCCCTATGAGGGTCTTTTGCGCCGTATCCGCGTCTTTAACGGGGACATGCTTCCTGTTGCATCTCTTTTTTAGTTGACTATATTTAAGTTCGACCATTGGGTTCCATCCTTATTATTACTTCTTTAGCCGCTTCCACAGAACCAAAGCATCTTCGCCTGTGTCGGAGTAATAGTTCTTGCGTATCCTTTCGAGTATGAAGCCGTTTTTCATGTAAAGCCGCTGGGCATCGTAGTTGCCGACGCGGACTTCAAGCTGTATGCCGACCATTTCAAGCATAACCGCGGAGCTAATAATCTTCTCCAGCAGGGCCGCGCCAATCCCGCGCCGTCTTTTATGCGGAGCCACCGCGATGTTTGTGATATGCCCCTCGTTTATCACATGCCAGATTCCACCGTAACCGACTACCTCCCCATCCTCCAAGGCTACGTAATAAACGGACTCCGGTTTAGCTAGATCGTCGGCAAGCATCTGTAACGACCAGGGCACCGCGAACGAAACCTTTTCAACCGCGTAAACCGCGTCCAGATGATGCTGCTCCATCGGTATGATTTCAAGCATTTTTCGCCTCTGATTCGCGCTCTGCCTGCGGTTTGCGGATGTAAAAGATTTTGAAATCCCTTGGTGAAACAACTTCGCCCGCCTCCGCCATCTTTAAGGCCAGCGCGCCGACACTTGACGCGCGTTGAAGGCTGGAGCCAAGGGGGGCAAGGCTCATGCCGTTTTCAACAAGCAACTCCCTGTGCGGAAAGACACCGTCGCCCAGAAATACGGCGGTGCTTCCAAGCTGATTTACGCGTTCTATAACAACCTCTATTTTTTCTGCCATATATTCAGTTACGCGGGTTAACTCATTTTTCCATTTATAGACGGCGGCGTACACTTCTCCGCGCCTTGCGTCCATTATTGGCGTGATATAGCCATCCCGCTCATATACATTGTATGCCAGAGCGTCCAATGCCGGAACATTTACCATTTTTTTGCCAAGGCCCCTGGCAAGGCCTTTCGCACAGCCCGCCCCGATACGGAGCCCGGTAAACGAGCCCGGGCCGGAAGCGCACGCGATATAGTCTATGTCCGACAGTGACGTGCCTGATATCCGCACAATATGGTCAATAAGCGGCATCAGAGTTTTGGAATGGGTGTAGCCGCAGTTGAGGGAAATCTCGGCGACTACCTTTTCCGCCGTAACCAAGGCCGCGCCGGCGGTCTGCCCGGAGGCGTCAATCGCTAATATCAACATGTATGTGCCGCGCCCCCTCTATTTGAGTAATATCGATCCATACGGCGCTTTCCGGTATTAATCCGCGCAGCTTGTCCGCCCATTCAATAAGGCAGCAGCCATGGCCAAATATATAATCGTCAAAACCGATGTCAATCATACCTGCGGCATTCACCCGGTAAGCGTCGAAATGGTATATGCTCAATTTGCCGCCCTCGTATTCGTTAACGATGCAGAATGTCGGGCTGGCGACTCGCCCTGAGTAGCCCAAGCCGCGGGCAAAGCCGCGGGCGAATACGGTTTTCCCCGCGCCAAGCCCGCCGCGCAGGCAATAGATCGCTCCCGGCCCGGCGGCTTGCGCCAAATTATATGCAATCGTTTCTGTTTCCGACTCACTATTGGAAATAAAAAACATCCTATACTCCGAAAAACCTTGTTAAAAGCGGTATAAATCCGATAAAAAACCCCAGTATGCCACCCAGTGCGGTAATCAATTTCAATTCCTTATCCACAACGGAAAGAATCAAATCCTCGGCTTCGGCGACGCTGAACGCGTTTATCTTATTTTCAACCAGCTCGTCAAAGCGTATCGACGAAACCACGAATGCCCCGCCCTTTGAGGCTATGAGACGCAGGGCGCGGATTGCGTAGTCGTTAAGCTTTGCGGAATTTTCGTCGTTCAAACCCGATGTAATGGCTTTAACGCTGCCTTTAAGCAACCCCTTTACTACGGGGCGCGGTTCGGGAATAAAACGTAAAATAAATTCCGAAGGGTTGATATTATCAGCTTTTTCAGAAATACGCGCGGCTATGCCGTCTAATGTGTCCTCCGGGATTTTGCCCGCCAGTTCGCCGATTTGCCTGCGTAACAGCATATCAACGGCGGCCGCGGTTTTGTACGCCATAAACCGCGTGTTGTCGGGGTCTTCGAGCCAGCCGAAAACGCTTTCCTTGATTTTGTCGTAAAGCTGGTCATATTTAATGAAAATGCCAAGAAACGAACCGAAGTTTTCCTCGGCTATTTTTTGCACCATATTTTTGATTTTCTCGTCCACATCGGGATATCGTTCTGGCAAAGCTTTAAGAAAAACGACTAAATCCGGGGATTTTGATGAAATAAACGCCATAAGCCGCTCCGGCAGCCCGTCCGGGGTATAATCGCCCAGAATATGTGTGTTGGAACGCAGAGCATTAATAATTTTATGAACCAAGCCTGTTTGTGCTATACGTTCTATAACACCCGTAAATGCCGTATTTACGGGACTTTGTGAATCCTCAAGAGCGGCGGCTATTTTTTGCGATAGTACATCGCATAAGTCGCCGATTTGCCCGTCGTACGCGCCGGATTTGAAGGATTCCAGAAAACCGTCCAGCAACGACACCAGCTTGTCCATTACGGCGGGAGACGAAACGGCTTCCACCAATTCATCTTCCGTCAAGACATTCTTCGCCAGTGTTTCACCCATTTTTTGCGCAAGTCGGTGTTTTTCCTTTGGGATCAAACCGGGCGTAAACGGGAGCTTTATGCCGAAAAGCCGCTTTTCATAATGCGGGCGGAAAAGCATCTTAATAGCTACCACGTTTGTAAAATATCCGATTACCCCGCCGGCTACAGGTGTAATTATCCATGTCCAGTCCATTAAAAACAGTCCTTTACCCAAGATAGTATATATGTTGATTTATGTATTGTCAATCTTTACATTTCCGTCTGTTTCTGCCATAATAGTAATGCGTGGAGGAAAACGATGATTTTACAATGCAAAGATATAGTTAAGGGTTTTGGCGCGCAGGAAGTGCTGCGTCAGGTGAGCTTCGGCATAGAAGCAAACGAGCGCGCCGCGGTAGTTGGCGTTAACGGCGCGGGCAAAACCACTTTGTTCCGCATACTGACCGGCGAAATACTGCCTGATGACGGCGATATTTCATTTAAAAAGGGCGCGACAATCGGTTTTTTATCGCAAGCGCCGGATTTTGGCACGGGAAACAATGCCCATGACGAGCTGATGAGCGTTTTTGCGGATGTTATCGCGCTGGAAGAAACTATCCGCCGCTTGGAAACCGAAATGTCCGCCGCCGATTCGTCCGCTGTTTCCGGCCTCTTACAAAAATACGAAAAACTGACGGCAGAGTTTGAAAAAAACCGGGGATATACGTACAAGAGCCTGGTTAAGGGCGTTGTAAAAGGATTGGGCTTTACGGAAGAGGAAATAAAACTGCCGCTGCATAAACTTTCCGGCGGGCAAAAAACCCGCGTGGCATTGGGAAAGCTGCTGCTTCGAGAGCCGGATTTGCTGATGCTGGACGAACCGACGAACCATTTGGATATGGCGGCGGTGGCATGGTTAGAGGAATATTTGCTAAAAACCTTCAAGGGCGCGGTTTTGCTTATTTCCCATGACCGTTATTTTATAGACGGGCTGGCGAAGAAGATAGTTGAGATAGAATACGGCGTTGGCAAGGTTTATAACGGAAATTACTCAAGTTACGCCTATCAGAAGGATGTTGACCGTAACCTTCAGATACGCCGCTATGTAAACCAACAGCGCGAAATTAAGCGGCAAGAGGAGATAATCAGGCGTTTCCGGTCATACAGCCAGGAATGGTCCATCAAACGCGCCAAAACACGGGAAAAAATGCTGGCGAAGGTGGAACGGCTGCAATTGCCTAAAGACCAGCACACAATCCGCATTATGCTTGAACCGCGCAAACACAGCGGGCAGGATGTGTTGCACGCGGAGAATCTGAGCATGGCTTATAATGAGCCGCTGTTTTCGGGCGTAGGTATGGATATTTACAGGGGTGAGGTCGTCGCCTTGATCGGGCCGAACGGTGTTGGCAAGACTACGCTGTTGAACATGCTGCTGGGACGCGTAAAGGGAAAAGGCTTGATACGGTTGGGCGCGGGTGTACGGATTGGGTATTATGACCAGGAACAGGCCTTCTCATCGGCTGAAAAAACCGTTTATGATGAGGTTTACGATTCTTACCCCGGCATGACGCAGACAGAAGTGCGGACGGCGTTGGCGGCGTTTATGTTCTGCGGCGACGATGTGTTTAAAAAAGTGGGGACTCTGTCCGGCGGCGAGAAGGGCAGGGTGAGCCTGTGCAGGCTGATGCTGGGGCATTCTAACTTTCTGCTGATGGACGAGCCGACCAATCACTTGGATATATTTTCCCGGGAAATATTGGAGGAAACCGTGCGCGGTTATACCGGAACAATTTTATATGTATCTCATGACCGTTATTTTATAAGCTCCACGGCGGATAAGATAATAGAGCTTAGCGCAGACGGGGCTGTGACATACGACGGCGGGTATGAATATTATTTGGAAAAAAGGCAGGACGCTGCGGTTTTGGAAGCTTCCAACGACTCCGTATCATCGTCGAAATCCGATTATTTGCGCCGTAAGGAAACCGGAAGCGGCGAACGGAAAAGAGCCGCGAGGATAGCGCGGCTTGAGAAGGAAATTGGCGAGGGCGAGGCAGTGTTGAAGAGTTTGGAAGAGCGGCTGATGTCTGATGCGGTGGCTACGGACGCGGCGGCGGCGCAGGCTGTTTATGCGGAGAAAGTGACCGTTGAGATGCGTATCCATGCCCTGTACGAAGAATGGAACGAACTGGAGATGTAGGGGCTTGTGCATATGCGCTTCAATGTGCGCGGTGTGTTCGCCCGTAATTAATAAAGAATGGAATAAACTAGGAGGAACGTCATGAAAACCATGAAAGCGCTAGTTAAAAAGCACCCGGAACAAGGTTTGTGGCTGGACCAAGTACCAATCCCGGAACCCGGACCGAACGATGTGCTGATTAAGATCCGTAAAACAGCCATATGCGGTACGGACGTACATATCTACGAATGGGACGAGTGGGCTAAGCGCACCATCCCTGTTCCGATGACCGTGGGGCATGAGTTTGTGGGGGAAGTGGCCGGTTTCGGGAGCAATGTTAAAAGTGTGAAGCTGGGGCAGATTGTGTCCGGCGAGGGACATTTGGTTTGCGGCGTATGCCGGAATTGCCTGGCCGGGCGCCGCCATCTCTGCCCGAAGACAAAGGGCGTAGGCGTTAACCGCGACGGCTGCTTTGCCGAGTACTTGTGCATTCCGGAGTGTAACGTCTGGATTTGCGACCCGTCCATACCCGAAGAACTGTACAGTTTTTTTGACCCCTTTGGCAATGCCGTGCATACCGCGCTGCAGTTCGATTTACTGGGCGAGGATGTGCTTGTAACGGGCGCGGGGCCTATCGGCATCATGGCGGCGGCGGTATGCAGGCACGCGGGAGCGCGGAATGTGGTTATTTTAAACAGGGGACAGTACAGGCGGGATTTGGCCCATAAAATGGGTCTGGAGCACGCTTACAGCCCCGCGGAGATTTCAACCAAGGAAATAATGGAGAAACTCGGCATGAAAGAGGGCTTTGACGTAGGGCTTGAAATGTCGGGTTCCGCGGTTGCGTTTAATAATATGGTTGACCATATGGCGCACGGCGGTAAAATAGCCATGCTTGGGATGCAAGCCAAGGGAACCGCGATAAACTGGGATAAAGTGGTCTTTAATATGCTTACGTTAAAGGGTATATATGGGCGCGAAATGTATGAGACCTGGTATAAGATGACCATGCTTTTACAAACGGGGCTGGATATTTCGCCGATAGTAACCCACCGTTACCACATTGATGATTTCGAGAAAGGCTTTGACGCGATGCGGAGCGGGAACTCGGGGAAGGTGGTTTTGAGTTGGGAATAAAACGCATGCCGACCCATTGCGGTGATGAGACCTGTCCGGCGTGCGTTATCGCGGGAGACTTTATTTTCCTTGCGCATCACGGCGGCGGGCGTGACGAAACGGACGCTGCGCATCAAGTACGCGGAGCTTTGGAAAATATTAAAAAGACATTGGAATCGGTTGGGGCGTCACTTAGTGACATGGTTCAACTGCATTTATATTTAAAGGATTTAACGGATTTCCGCGCGGTCAGGGATGTTTTCTATGAGTATTTTGAAAATGACAGCTTTCCCGCGAGGATGACCACGACGACAAGCTTCATAGACCCAAACTGTCTATGTATGATTGACGGGATAGCATACAAAAAAACGGGAGGAAACTCATGAAGAAGGATTTTTACAACAGGATTCGCAGGGATTTAGAAAAGCTTGATAACGAAAAGACAATGAAGGTGTTCAGGCATCTTCAGGGGCCGATGTCCGGGAAAACCGATATTGAGGGCTACGGGCGTACGGTTATCCTCTGCTCAAACAACTATCTTGGGCTTGACAATAAGCCGGAGGTTGTAAACGCGGGGTTGGCGGCTCTGGGTAAATACGGCGCGGGCGCGTCCAGCGTGAGGTTTATCTGCGGGACGTTCGACATCCATAGGGAGTTGGAAGAGCTTACGGCCCGGTATTGCGGCATGGAGGCATCAATCTCGTACACATCCTGCTGGGCGGCTAATACGGCGGCGATCCCATCTTTGCTTGCGCCCGGAGATACCGTAATTTCCGACGAGCTTAATCACGCCAGCATTATTGACGGCTGCCGTGCCGTGGCAAAAGGCGTTAACCGCGCCGTTTATAAGCATTCGGACATGGCCGACCTTGAAGAAAAACTGAAGGCGGCGAAGGACAGCGAAACCAAATTGATCATTACGGACGGTGTGTTCTCTATGGAGGGCGATATCGCGCCGCTGCCGGATATCGTTGCGCTTGCCGAAAGGTACGGGGCGATTGTAATGGTTGACGAATCCCACGCGTCAGGCGTAATCGGTAAAACGGGGCGCGGCACGATGGAATATTTTAATATGACAAGCGGCGTTGACATTATATCCGGCACGTACGGCAAGGCCTTGGGCGGCGCGGGCGGAGGTTTTATCGCGTCCACCGCCGACGTATGTCAGATTCTCGCGCAGAAATCACGCCCGTCGCTGTTTTCTAACGCCCTGCCGCCTGTGCTGTGCGCCATAGCAATGGCGTCTATCCAATATTTGCTGGATAACCCGAAAATCGTAACATCTCTCCGAGAAAAAACGGAATATGCGCGTAAATTGATTATTGACGCCGGGCTTAAACCCATGCACGGCGACAGCGCCATCATTCCCATTGTCATAGGCAGTACGGCGGACGCCATACGCACCTCGCAGCTTATGATGGACAAGGGTGTGTTCGCGATAGGCTTCGGTTTTCCCGTTGTGGCCGAGGGTGCGGCGCGTATAAGATTACAGATTTCCGACGCGCTTGAGTACGCCGATCTGGATTTCGCGGCGGGTGTTATTAAGGAAGCCGTAAGTTCAGTTTTAAAGTAAAATTTGTGCTTGACAAAATCAACAGGCGGCTTTATAATGTCTATGTTTGTTTTCCCGTGTTCCACTAGCCCCGGACGCGTGTTAAACTCTAGAACGGTAAAAAAAATGGAGGAAATCCGATGAGATCGACATACATCCTAAAAGCCGCGGATATTCAGCGGAAATGGTATGTTGTGGACGCCCAGGATCACACGCTGGGGCGGCTTAGCACAGAAGTTGCCAAGGTTTTGCGCGGCAAGCACAAACCAACGTATACGCCGAACATGGACAACGGCGACTACGTTATCATAATTAACGCCGACAAGATCAAGGTCACGGGCAATAAAATGGACGACAAGGTTTACAGGCGCCATACAGGCCACTTTGGCGGCGTGAAAGAGACAACGCTGCGGATGATGCTGCAGAAAAAGCCCACCGAGGTTCTCAGGCATTCCATCAAGGGGATGCTTCCGAAGAACAACCTTGGGCGGCATATGTTGAAGAAACTCAAGGTCTACGCGGGCTCCGAGCATGTACACGCAGCTCAGCAGCCCGAAGTGCTTGAGATTTCGTATTAACGGGAGGTATAGGATATGGCTTTAGCCAGGTATTATGGCACGGGCAGGCGGAAAAGCTCTATAGCCAGGGTTTACCTGCTTCCCGGCACAGGAAAGATTACTGTCAACAAGCGTGATATAGACGATTATTTCGGCCCCGAAACGTTGAAGCTCATTATTAGGCAGCCCCTTGAGCTTACAAACCTTACCGGGAGGTACGACGTAAGGGTTAACGTTAAAGGCGGCGGTTTCACGGGCCAAGCCGGCGCGATACGCCACGGCATCGCCCGCGCTTTGGTAGAGGCGGACGGCGAGTTCCGCCAGGCCCTCAAAAAAGCCGGATTCCTGACCCGCGACCCGCGTATGAAAGAACGTAAGAAATACGGTCTTAAAGGCGCGCGCAGGGCTCCTCAGTTCTCGAAGAGATAATTTTTATGTTTTATGCTCTAAAGCCCGCGTGATTCCATGCGGGCTTTGCTATGCGCATCTATATATGGAGGGTATGTAAATGGCGAAAATTGTAATAGCTTTGGGTGGGAACGCTTTAGGCAACGATGCTTACGAGCAGATGGAGAAAGCGGCGGTTGCCGCCGGCGCTGTCGTTGATTTAATTGAAGCGGGTCATGAGGTTTTGATCGGGCATGGCAACGGCCCGCAAGTCGGGATGATAAAAAAGGCTTTTGATGAATGTGAAAAAACGGGCCAAACCCCAGGTATGCCCTTTGCCGAATGCACGGCTATGAGCCAGGGATATATCGGTTATCACTTGCAATCCGCTCTTGAGGCGGAGTTAAACAAGCGCGGCATAACGGACAATCCGGTTGTTTCCCTCATAACCCGCGTGGTTGTGCACACGGCTGACCCGGCGTTCGAGAAGCCCACAAAGCCCGTTGGCGGTTACTGTGATGAAACAACTGCGCGAAAAATTATGCAGGAAACGGGGCATGTTTACGGCGAGGACGCCGGGCGCGGCTGGCGGCGGATGGTGGCATCGCCCATGCCCGTCGATATCATGGAAAAATTGACTGTTATGTGTTTGCTTGAAAACAAACGTGTTGTTATAGCTTGCGGCGGCGGCGGTATACCCGTAGCGGAAAAAGATGGCGCTTTCACAGGGGTTGACGCTGTCGTCGACAAAGATTTCGCGGCGGCGCGTATGGCTCAGCTTATAGATGCGGACATCCTTTTTATCCTTACCGCCGTTGAACGGGTCTGCATAAATTACCGTAAGCCCGATGAAAAATCCCTGCCCGGAATGACCGTTGCGGAAGCTAAGAAACTTAGCGGCGAAGGTCATTTCGCGCCGGGCAGTATGCTGCCCAAGGTGCAGGCGGCTTGTATGTTCGTTGAAAGCGGAAAAAACCGCCGCGCCATTATCACTTCCCTTGAGAAAGCCGCGCAAGCGCTGAGCGGGGAATCCGGCACAGTAATTGAATAATATTTGAGGGACGCCTGCGCGTCCCTTTTCTATTTTCCTGCTATTGAAACATTCTTAACCAAAACCGTTGCCGGGCCGTCATAATTATTATATCTTGCGCGCTCGGCGGATAGGAGCATATCGCCGTGTACTTTTTTTATGTTTCCGGAAACTGAGCCGCCTGTAACAGGTACGGTTTCTGTTCCGTCGTAATAAAATCCAAACCGGATTTCGCCGGCAAAATCGCCTGTCATAGAGTTCATTTGAAAATCGCTGAAAGAGATAAGCTCCAGATACGGAGCGGTTTTCATTTCGGAAACGGGTGTGGAGCCTCCGGTAATCACGCGGTTTTCGATATTTCCTGTAACCGGGGCGTTCAGGTAGCTTGAAAACCGCAGATCGCCCCACAGCTGCATAAGCCTGCCGTCCTTGACTACGCAAACCTTTTTAAGCGGCGTCCCGTTATTATCGTAAGGCCTGGAACCGGTTGAACCGGGTAAAAATGGGTCAAGCTCCAAGGTAAACCTGTCACCGGCACATTCACCCTGCAGCTCGTCGCCCACGGCGAAGGTTGAAATCTTGGTGTAGATACTTGAAGCGTTTGAGTTCTCGTAGTAGTAATTAAAAAACTCATTTAAGCATTCCCCGGTCAAAAGGACATTGACATCGTTTACAGATGGGGTAGGCACAGCAAGCGGCTTTTGCGAGGCTATATTAAACAGCTTCTCCACACGCCCGCCAATTAACGCCGTATCGCAGTCCGCAAGTTTATAAGCCTCGAAGTTCTCGACCTCGCCGCCATCCCTCCAATGCACGGAAAGCTCAATATCAACGGAGTAAGCAGTGTAGCGGACATCGACGCCATTTGAATTTATTATGCGGATGCCTGATTGATCAACAAAGAATTCACTGTAGCTTATATTGCCTTTATCATGTTTGTCCTGCGCGTAGACGGCTTCGCGAAGCTTCGACATAGTTTTATGGACGCCAAGAGCGGGAATACCGCTTGTAAATTCTCCGGTAGGGGCAGCACCCTTTTCTTCCAGCGGATACATTTCGTTTTTTACAAATCCCGCCGCGAAGAAGGCTTCATCAATAACGTTCTTAATTTCCTCACGCGTCATGCCGGGATGGATGGTCGCGTCCGCCGAACCCCTGAAGGATTTGCCGTCCTCCTCAAACACCTTATAAACCGTAAGGGCGATAGCATCAGTATCTACGCCGCGATTCATCTCAAGGCTTTTTTTGATGTAAAAGCTCTCGGCGCGGGATTTCTTCCGTTCGATCAAACGGTATTCAAGCCCTTGATTTTTATACTCGTCTAAAATAGTAATAAGCGCATCCAGCATCAGCCCAGCCTCGCTTTCGTCTTGATATAGGGCCCGCCGCAGGAGACTTTTACCCATTCTTTATACCCCTTGCCGCATCCGCCCGCGCCGGTGAGCTCAAAGCCGTCCTCCTCACGCGATACCATGGTAATATTCGATAGAAGCTCCGGCACATACCCCGTCATTATGACAGGCGCGTAAAGGTTTCCGGTCAGCTTGCCGTCAATGATTTCACGCGCGGATGTGAACATGCACTGGATGCCCCAATCCTTTGGGTCCTCCATTCCGCTTTCGGCGCTTTCGATCAGGAACCCGTGTTTTAGTGAGGAAATCATATCGTCAAGTTTATCGTTTCCGGGACGGATTAGGGTGTTGGACATGCGCGTATAGGCTTTTCTGGCAAAGCTTTCGCGCCTGCCGTTGCCGGTGGGGGTTTCGCCCAGCTTCAGCGCGGAGAGCAGGTCGGAAATGCCTGTTTGCAAAATACCGTCTTTGATAATCACCGTGTCTGTTCCGAGTGTGCCTTCGTCGTCGAACAGATAAGACGCGGCATGGCTGGCCGATTTGGCGCCGTCATGCATCGTGACGTGCTTGCTTGCCACGGGCTTGCCGAGATACTCGACGGCCTTGGCGCGGTTTTTTACGAACATGTCCATCTCAACACCGTGCCCGAAGGCTTCGTGAGCAATGATGCCGACGGCGTCCGGCCCGCAGATTACATCGTATTCTCCGGCCTGCATAGGTTTCGCGTCCAGAAGCTTTACGGCGTTTTCAACGCACCCGGCGGTTTTTGATTCAAGCTCGTCAAGGATTTCAAGGCCTTTTAAACCTGAGCAGGAAGTGTAAAAATACCTTGTATTGTCATCTCGCCTTACGACGGCAACAATTGCGGCTTCGGATATGATATAGTTTTGCTCCAGGTCTTTCTTGGATGAAATGAAAACCTTCGACACCGCCGCGGTTGTGCAGGTAACAATGAGGTCTACTAAAACGTCGCACAAGTTATGGGCTTTTTCATTTATGGCGCGTAAGCGCGCCAGCTTTTCGGCGGAGGCCATTGAATTTGGCAAGATTGCCACTTCGCCGTGGTAGCTTATGGTTGCGGACTCCTCTTCGATCAAAGGGTAGCGGATGATATCGGCCGCCATTTCAGCCGACTTTTTTGCGTTTTCAACTATGGTTTCGGCCAGTTTGTCCGCGCCGCCCGGGGGCAGATTGTTAAATGAGTACTCGTAATACATGCCGTTTGTATAAACGCGTGCTACAAAACCGCGTTCCTCAAGAGGGATATTCGACACGGACGACGATTTATCGCGGACGGTGAAGCTTTTGCCGGAAACATCGGTGCCAAGGACGGAGACATATGCGAATTGATTTTCAAGTAATCCCACAAGCCGCTTGATTTCCGGCTTTTGAGATGCTAAGAAGTCTGATACCGGTACTTTCAAATAGACACCTCCATGTATTGATTAAGCGGATATAAAGTCCGCCCTTGCGTATGGCATGGGCGTTTAATTACAACCAGCCGCCAATGGTAACTACATTCATGTCCATAGCCAGATATTTAAAGGGGTTGTGCTTGGACAGGCCGTCGGCGGACAGGCCGATGAAATCCTTGCCGAACATGTCGAACACGTTGGAACGTATGGAAATCTGGGGCAATCTGCCAAGCAGGCGCGCGCCGTCGAAGAGGAAGGCGCATTGTACGGGGGAGGCATACTCGCCCTGTGGGGTAAAATCGCCGCCGGACGCGAATACGACGTATATGGCCTTGCGCCCGCCCAAGAGTTCTTTTATGGTTTTGCCGCTGGCGCGCACATTTATAGAAGTTGGGAAGGTGTCCGGCACGGAATCGTACTCGCCGCCTGCGGAGCCTGTTGCGGCATAACCAAATTCCTTGGCTATCTTTTTGGAGGAGTACGGGGATTTTAACACGCCGTTTTCGATAAGCGCGAAGGAGTCGCC
The DNA here is from genome assembly GCA_009780415.1 of Defluviitaleaceae bacterium. GTDB lineage: Bacteria > Bacillota > Clostridia > Lachnospirales > WRAX01 > WRAC01. The sequence continues at coordinate 47,461 of WRAC01000009.1, forward strand.
GGGCAGTACAGTGCCTTCCGCGTCAAAGAAGGAGGAGTAATAATCAAGAGGGCCGCGTTCAACACAGAGCGAAAAATCGTCGGCGAAGAGCTTCTGCCCGATTTTATCCGTAAACAGGGACGCGCCCGTTCCCATCATCCGCCCGTTTAAATCCGTCAAAAACTTTGCTAAAATATCATCATGCTCATATAAAAATACAACAGGCATTTTTTCTTCCGGGAGCGATACCTTTTCTTCATAACCGGCGCAGGTTTGCGAAACGGTGTTAAAAACGTCGTCCAAATCATAACCGCGTGAAAAACTGATGCCTAAGCTGTCCATCATGTTTTTGGATTCCTTGTGCTTCATAAGCAGCACTACTTTAACGGTTTTGTCCTTGAATACAAGGTTTGCGCCGTTGCTGTTTCGAAGCCTGGTTTCCGTTTCGTTGTATATTATTTGATGGTTTACGGCGAATTGCGGATATTGCTTTGCCAACTTTTCCAGCAGAGTCTCCGATGTCTTGATAAAATCCTCATCAGATAAGGCAAAACTATCCGACAGATCCACTGTCCTCTCAATATTCCCGGCAGGCTCACAATTATACGGCACCTTAAAGTTGAGCATCTGTTTCGCCCGGTTTGCAAGCTTCGCTTCATCATATACTCCGATTGCGCCCGCAACGCCGATAATACCGTCATTATAAAGGCGCAGGCCGGTCTTAGCCGTGTCCGATTTTAATATGCCCGTAATTTTATTATTAGTAACGCTTAAAATAGTTTTCTTAACCTTTTGGCTGTAAAGTTCATTTATCATCATGCTGCCCCCTTTTATTGTACCTGCATGTTTTTAACGCGGATATGCGGGCCGCCAAAGCCTACGGACAACGGGAACTGAGCCATTTTACCGCATCCGCCGGTTACAAAGCTTCCCATAGTAAGGTCGTTGGCTATGCCGTCTATGTTTTCCAGCGCTTCGAATACGTTGCCTGAAATTACGGATATACGGACGGGCTTGCCGATTTTACCGTCCTTTATGTAATAAGCGAGGGATGGCGCAAGGGTAAAAGTGGACATGCCGGAGCCGTGGATTACGCCTTTGACATATATACCGTTTTCCGTTTCGGAGATAAGCTGGTCAAGGGTTTTCGCGCCATTTTCAATATATGTAGTCGTCATGCGGACAAGGGGTTCGTGTTCAAAGTCCATCGCGCGCGCGTTGCCCGTAACATCCTCGCCAAGGTCGGCGGCGCTGGCGGCGCTGTGCAGGCGGCCTGTTAGAATGCCGTTTTTAATCAAATATGTTGTAGTGGCGGCGTTACCTTCATCATCGTAAATAACGTATCCATTGCCCTCCACCAAGCCCGATTCAACAATAGTCAAATCTTCCGGGCCGACTTTTTTACCCAGCGCCCATTCCTTGCGCGTGGCTTCATCGCCGATCATAAAATCGGATTCGCTCTTATGCCCAAAGCATTCGTGTACAAAAACGCCTGTGGGAACATGAGACATCAAAACCGGATAAATGCCAGGCTCCACGGCTTCCGATTCCAATAAAAATTCTTCGCACTCCTTGATTAGTTTGGTTATGCCTTCTTCAAAATCTTTAAGCTCGTTGAAACGTGTTTTTCCAATCTGATAGGATTCGCGCATCTGACGTTCGCCTTCGGCCATTTGGAAGCCTGTGGATAACCCGGCGCGCTGGAAATCCCATGTAAGCTCCGCGCCTTTACTGTTATAGAATTCCTTAACCTTATACTCGTCAAGATAATTTAACATCCAGATCTTGATATACGCGTTTTTTTCAACAAGCGGCATCAGTGATTCCAGCAGCGACACTTTTTCCTGAAGCGGTACGTTGGAAACCTCGTGCCCGGTAAAGACAAGCTTTTTGTCCTTCTTATCGCTGAAGTTCTTAAAAACCGGCATGTCTTCAAGTCCGACGTTATTGGCCGCAAGCTTAGCCAGCCCGTCTATCTCTGCCTGTACCGACGTTAAATCCGATGTGCTGGCGTAATACCAGCGGATTCCATCGTAGGCGCGTATAAAAGCCGCGCTGTACTGGCGTTCCTTGCATTCATCAAGCGTCTTTAACGTATACCTGATACGCGTACTGAACAAATGCTCAATGCGTACGTCAACATACAGCCCTTTGGGGAAGTTATACTGCATTTAATGCCCTCCTTATTGCTTATTGGTAATAATTACTATTATAAATGATATCCGGGGATGTAGCAAGATGCTTTATCATATCATTTTGTATTTTAATGTAAAAGAGCTTAGGGGCGGTGGCAACGGTTAGTACAACATAGTGAATCACAGCGGTCAATAGGAATATGCCGCTTTTGAAAGTTAAATAAGTCTTGCAATTATGAAAAGCATATGTTATACTGTTGTTCGTTGCTTTGACGGTCAGTTAACGCTGTATGTTGATATGTATTTATATTAAGGAGGTAGTATTTTGAGTATTTGGTTTGTTATTTTATCTGTCATCCTATTTCTGACATGTGCCGCTATTAATGTCATGATTTTAATGCAAAAAAAGAAAAACGCCGGTTTATCGGCGGGTGTAACCGGAATGGGTCAAGGGGATACCTATTGGGATAAAAACAAGAGCAGATCCCTTGAAGGCAAGCTTGAGCGCTATACAAAGATAGCGGGCGCGGTTTTCATGGTTTTGGCACTGGTTTTAAATGTATTGAGATAACCATTATTTTCGTATTGCCCCCGGGTTTTTAAGCTGTTATAATAGAAATAAACGCAAAACCTTTTATCTGGGGGTGTAATGGTTTCGACGGGAGTATTTTCTGCATGAATTGCCATCCGCAACGGTAAATGCGTTAAAATGCCAACAAAAAATAAACAACAATAATAATTTAGCTTACGCCGCGTAATCGCGGCCGTCGGTCTTAATCACCCCGCTGATTAAACCACCGGCGTCGACTTTGCGGGGAACTGCGCCGCCAGTAGCTTTGAAACGGCGCAAGAACTAAAAGCTACCCAAAGCTCCCGCGTGTTGGTTCGCGTCTGCTTTGGGGAATCTTAAATAACCAACTGTGATGGGAGACGTTTGTGTAGACATGTTTTCGGACAGGGGTTCGATTCCCCTCACCTCCACTTAATAACTTCAAAACCGAACCCGCCTAAATTCATTTTTGTAAATGGGTTGTTCGGAATCGTGATTGAGCGATAACAGGCGAAAAGTTAAAAAAAATAAACCCCGCAAGCCATAACAGGCAATGCGGGGTTTTCATTTATGGGTTTTCTTTGTCTGATACAAGTTTGATTACCTCGGAAAGTTTTTCTACAACGTCAACTTTGCATTTTTTACAAAGTTTTATATTGTGTTTAATGCTATCAATGCCGCCGTGTAATTCACTTTGCCGCGCCATGTGTAAAACGGCGGCGGCTTTTTCTCTTTCGCAAGCGTCGCATGTCGTGTCGCTGTCGTCTGCTAAGGGTGTAACCCATATCATAACGCGCCGCCTTGCCATGTGAAGCCTAAAGCCGTTGCGGTGAATTTTCCTACCTTGCCGTCAACAATAAGACCGTTTCGGGCTTGAAACAACCTTACGGCGTAAGCTGTTTTCGCGCCGTAAATTCCTTCGGCTTTATCCGTCCCGACGTTTATTCCCTTTTCTTCAAGCCGCGCATGAACGGCTTGCACGTCGTCGCCTTGCATAAGAAGCCGCGACGCTTGCAAAAGGCGGGTAATAACATTTTCGCCGTCGTTGTGGTCGTTTTCGGTCGGGTCAATAACATTTTCGGGCGTTTCGATAACGATTGCGCCCGCTTCGCCGTCCCCTGTGACGCTTTCCGCGTCCCCTGTGGCGTTTTCCGCTTCGGGTTGGGTATTTGCACCCCCGCCCGCGCTTTCGTCGCTTGTGGGCTTATTCTGCGACGCTGTGGCGGCTTGTATTACGTCAACAATATCTTGCCGCCGCGTCTTGCCCTGTAAATCAATATTATTTTTCGCCGCGTATTCCTGTAACATTGCGACGGTTGTTTTATTTGTGATTTCCATTATTGAACCCCCTTGTAAAATCTGTGGTTTCCTTCGTCGAATAAACGTATAAGCCGCCCTTCGTCGGCGGCTTGTTCGTGCCATACCTTGCGTCCTTCGGCTTCGGCTTGCCGTATACCGCTTATACTGTGAAAGAACGTCGCGCCCTGTGAATAGTCTTCGCCGCTTAATGCCTTGTCTACCGCCGCAATGGTTCGGGCGTTCGGTTGCGCTTCGTCGAAGTCGGCGCGTTTGGTCGGCGTAAAAGCGTTCGGCGCGTATACAACGTCGTTTATGGTATCGGGAAAGCCCGCCGCCGCGACGCGGTTTCTAATCACGTTTACAACAAGTATTTGCCCCTTTTCGCTTTCGCCCCGCGCTTCCCAATGGGTTATTATTTGCAACAACCGCTTTTCGTCGTCGGTAACGGCGGCAACGGTCGGCGCGGTCGCGTCCCCTTCCTTTCGGATAACAGGCAAGCGGCGGTCGCCGTCCCATGTCGCCGCGAACCCTAAAGCCGCCGAATATTCGGTAAGCCTTACAAATGTTTCGCCGTTTTCAATGAAGCCCCTTACATCTTGAACTTTTCCCAAAATATCAAGCGTAACCGTTCGGGCGGGTTCGGCGGGCTGTGTCGGCGCGGGCGTTAAATTTGCCCTTACCTTGTCAATAAATACTTCCCATGTGTGGGGTCGCCCTGCTCGTATATTCTGCGGGCAATTCTTACCGCTCCAACTGTTATGTTGCCGTATATTTTCAATCGGAATACTACGACGGCGGCATATTTCGGCGACAAGCTCTACGGTTCGGTCAATGGCTTTTTGAAAGTCGCCGTCTGAATTAACGCAAATTTCAATACCGATTGATTGACGGTTTCCATTCCCGCCGCCGTCCCCCGCGTGAAAAGCGTCTTCATTTTCTGGCAAGTGTTGGTAAATTTCGCGGTCGTCGGTCGTATAATGCCATGATACAGGCAAGCCCGCCGCCGCGTCGCCTTTTAAATAATTGGCGTGATTTCGCGCCCCCGCGCCCCTGCTTGTGTTTCCTGTTTCGTGAATGGTTATAAAATTCATGGGGTTAGCTCTCGCGGGTCTGTTTCGCCGCCCTGCGGGTATAAAGTCCTGTATTATGTTCATTTCCCTTCAATCCTCCTTGTGGGTTTTGTCTGTTTCCTTCGTGAAATAGTAGGTAATAACCGCCGTCGCAATCATTACAAATTCGTTTGTTATCGCAATTCCGTTTAAGGTCTTGAAACACAAAGAAAAAACGATTGCCAACGTAACAATCGTTTTAACTTTAAGTAAATTCGCAAGATTGATAAGAACAGTCTGCCATGCTGTAGGCTTCGCGGTCGGCGGTTTTTTTGGCTGTCGCATAACCTCACTTCCTGTCATTCGGATAAATTGCCCCCGCTTGTTAATACGAATATTTTATTTATTTTGCTTGCCATTTCTAAAAGGTTTTGCATCATATTTTCAATATTCGTATTGATTCTTACAATGTCGCTGTGTTGCGCCCGCATAACGGTGTCTTTGCTGTCTAAGCGTTCATGTACGCGCTTCAACGCTTCAACTTGCTTTTCGCTGTTTTTATCAAGCGTAACGGAAAGCCGCGTTATGGCTTCGCTGTTTTTCTCTATCACGCCCATTAATTGCTGTCGGCTGTCGTTTTCGGTTGCTTGCATATTCGCGTCGCGTTCGCTTTCGTGCTTGCGGGTTTCCCTGCGGTCTTTTAATACGGCAATATAAAGCGGCGCGACGACAACCGCCATAACTATGGCAACAATGATAAAGAATAAAATTACTTCGCTGTTGGTTGCGTCAACTATGGCTTCATACATTCCGTAATGTTCGTTTGTATTCGGCATATTACGCGCCCCCTTATACTGTTATTTCGCGCCAACCAAATACAGACGGCTCCCAAATGTTACCGTTGCCGTGTATATTTTCCCAACGCTTGCCGTTATGCGTTACCTTTGCCCCTGCTGGGTATGCGTCATGCCCTCCAAGGGGTTGTATCCATTGCGGGAACTCTTCGGCGGGGTCTGCAATCCGCGTCCACATAGAAGGGGTCGCCGACGGCTTTGTATTTTGCCCCGCGTTTGTTACGTTATGGATTGAGCGGTACAATTCGCCGTTGTCTCGAACGATTGTACCCGCGTTTCCGCGCCAACTTTCAGACCACAACGGAAAAAGCGTCGGTGCGGTTATTGCCACGTCTTCGGGCGCAAATTGCGCTATTTTTTCAATAGTCGCCCTAAACTCCAACGCTTCGCCCCTGCCGCCCGCGCCGCCCATAATGGTTGTTACAACGCTTGTAAGGTCGCTTATTTCTGCGGCGGCTATTGCTTCGGGCTTGTGGGTCTTTGCCGTCAAAATCCATTTGTCGTAATTTTCTTCAATGTCGGCGGCAAGGTCGGGTCGGTCTTGAACAATAATCGCGTATTCGTCGTATTCCCAAAACTTCACGGCTTCGCCGCCGTCAACCTTCGCTTCAATTTCGTTTGAATTTTCAAAAAATCGAACGAACATAAAGCCCGCCCTGTCGGGTTGTGGGTGAATGTCATATGCCGCCGACGGTGCTTGATTTCCTCTTACTCTCATTTCTAACAACTCCCTTTATTATTTTTAATGGCAATGTGTCAACGTACTTTCGCTTTAAGCCCTGCGATTTGAAATGCCGAAGCTGTCCCGCCCGCGCAAGGAAGCCCGCCGCCAACTTGTGCGGTATCACGCGCCCCGCCCTGTGTATTTTCGCAATGCGCCGCGAATGACGCATAAGGGATAAGGCGTTGCGGCGGCGTTGGGTTGTATAACCTAAAGAAAAGCAAAAGCCCACAAAGTCAATAGGACGGTCTTTATAACCGTTGCCCGCTTTTCTAATCCGAAAAATATTCCAATTCGGGTGTATGCTTAAACCCATTTCGGCAAGACGCGCTTCAACGTCTTTTACCGCCTTTTTTAATTTGCGCTTGTTGCTGTCAATCAAAACCATGTCGTCAATGTAACGAATGTAAAAATTGACTTTGTGCGTTTCTTTCAAAAGGTTGTCAATGGGTGTTAAATAGAAATTACAAAACCAAGCCGACGTATAATTGCCAATCGGCAAGCCCTCGCACGAACGCACGATTTTATCAATAAGCCACAACGCCCGCTTGTCTTTTATCAGACGTTCAAACGCCCGCATAAGCGGGTCGTTGGCAATGGTCGGGTAACATTTTTTAATATCCAACTTAACGGCGTACTTTGCCTTGTTCCTTCGTTGTAAGGTCGCCCGCTCCACGCCCTTTTTTGCATGACTTGTACCCTTATTCGGTCGGCTTCCACAACTCCAATGGTACATACGTTTTTCAAGTATCGGCGCAAGGACTTGTAAAAGCGCGTGTTGTACGCACAAGTCGGGAAAGAACGCGGGTACTTGCGTTTCCCTTTGCTTTCCCTGCAAGCGGTCGTTTATAACAATGTTTCGGTATAACGTCGGCTTGTACGTCTGATTTTTAAGCATTTTATGAAGTATCGCGGCATACTGCCCGATATTGTCAAAAATAGGCTTAACGTCTTTTCGGGTTCGCTTACCATACGAAGCGTTGTATATTGCCCGCTTGCAATTGTCATAATGGTAAATTTTTTCGTAAATGTTGCCTATCCGTTTCATGGGATAACCTCAATTCTTCTTTTTACCTCGCGCCCTTTCGGTCGTCCTACTAAGCCGCGTCCCTACGGTAAAATTTTTTGGTAAAAGACCACGGAATAGCCGCGCTTAAAACAAGAAAGAACTTCTTTGTAAAAAGAAGACGCGCCCCGACGTTCGCATTGACAATCGAAGAATCGTTATTGACATTCCACGCGAACAAGCCCGCCCTGCCGCCGTTGTTCCAATTCCCGCCGACGATAGCAAGCCGCCACGAAAGGCGCGGCTATCCCAAAATTTAAAACATTAAAAGACTTTAAGACCGCAAGGGGGATAAATCCCCCTTCCTAACCCCCTATCGGGGAATACATAGAAGACGCGCCCCGACGTGCGCAACGACAAGCGAAGAAGCGCTACCGACATGCCACGCGAACAAGCCCGCCCCGCCGCCGCTGTTCCAATACCCGCCGACGACAGCAAGCCGCCAACCCGACGCGCTAAACCAATAACAATCACATAAAAACGTCGTTTCCGAACCTCCCGCGTTTGCCGACGGTAAGCCCGCCCACGGTTGAAGAACGTCGAAGCCAAGCCGCGTTGCATACGTCCCCGAACCCGACGCGGGAAGGGGAATTGCAATCGGCGTATAATTGGTTGCCGTATCGTCTGCGTAATTCGCGGGGTCGTTTGCGAAAAGCATTTGCCCCGCGTTGACGTTGAAGCCGTCTACGAACTCCCAAACATTGCCGTAAGGGTTTTCAATCCCGCGCCATACAACCGACAAGCCGTTAGCATTTGCGCCCGCTTCCCGCCCTGTGCCTATTATCGAATTTGTGCGCCCTGTCAATAACGCCGCCGCTGTCGCGGTGTTGCCGCCGCCGATAACCGCTTGCGTATTAAGGTTCGCAAATTCAATTTTAACAAGCAATTCCAACGCCATGCGCGTTGTAAGGTCTTGCAAACTCCAATTCGTACCCTTACCCCTTGCCCCTATGCGGAACTGGTCGCGGGTTATGCTTACAAGCGGCGCAAGCCCGCTTCGGCTAACGTGTCCCGCCCCTGTTTCGTATGCCCCGACATAAATGTAAGGCGCGTTGCCCCACGGTCGGGCAAAAGCGGGGTGAACCGTAAACCCGCTTGTAGGTACGTTGCTTATCCATTCGCGGCGTTGGGTTGTGTCTTGTTCAATGCGGTAATAAAAAAGCGGTATTTCTACCATTACATCGGCGGCGGTGTACGAAAAGCCCGCTTGCCCTTCGTAAGCGGTAACAACGCCGCTTGCATTGACGTTACAACGGCGTATGTCTTTATATACAGGCATTTCGTCGAAGTCTGAAAAGCCTTGCGCCGCTCCAATGCCCGCCGTTGCGACAAGCCCTACCGCGTCGTCAAGCCTTACAAGGTTCGGCGAAGGGTTTGTAAAATTCCATGCAACGCCCATTCTTGCATTTACAGGGCGAACAGGGGTTACACGCCGCAATATCGCTTCAACGTCGCGTTTTATTACCTCCGTTGCCGCCGCTATGTCGTCAACGCTTTCTTGACTTGCCCGCGTTAAATCCATTCCCGAACTGAAAAAGGCTTGATTTGATACGCGGTCGAAGTTTACTACCGCTACGTCGCCAGCCTTGAAGCCCGCGCCCTGCGGTGTAAAATCAACCGCCCCAATGCGTAATACCGCCCCCGCTTGAAAGTCGTTCGGAAAACGGCAACGAACGGAAAAGGTTTCGGGCAACGTCGCTGGAATCCCGCTTGCAACGTCGGGCGATAAATTATTGATTGCCACAATGTAAGCGTTGCCCCCTGCGTCATAAGTCACGTCGGCGGCAAGTGTTAAGCTGTCGCCGATAATTGCGTTGTTGGCATTTATGATATTATGCCAATCGGGTTGTGTCTTGATTAAATTTTGCAATACCATTTTCTTTTACCTCCCTATCGAATTATTAAAAACAGGCTTGTTAAATTATCGGGGTCGGGGTCTGCGAAGCCGTATTGCGTATCGGAAATTTTATTTATTTCCGTGCATGACGCATACGCGCTTGACGTTTTAACGGTCACGCGGTCGAAGCCGTCAATTTCAAATTCGGCGGGAATCGTGAAAAGGTTGCCGCCGCCCGCTCCATATACGCCCGCGCCCGCAATGCCCGCCGCGCCGTCCACCTTGTAAAGCGTACAAAGCGGGTAATGCCCTAAATTATGGGTTATCGTTCCTATAACGTCGGTCGCAAGAAATGTTTGTATTTCCTGTATCAACAAAAGCAAATGCCCCGCCGTGTCGTCGTCAAGCAAGCCCTTTATGCCGTCAAACCAATTATTGAAGTTTGCCGACGATTGCGCTTGAAAATTGTTAAGCCAAACCAAAAAGGCTTGAAATGCGGTTGTACTGTCTGTCGTAAATCCGTTTATCAAGCTGACGAATACATTAAATTGGCTTGTTGTGCTGTTTCGGAACTGCAAGAAAAAGTCTGCCATATCCTGCGTAAATTGCGCGTGTCCCTGTACAACTAATTGCGTGTAAAGGTCATAATAATATTGAATGTTATCCGTCCATAACGAATAATCTTCCAATATGCGCGGCTTCATTTCGTTAAAAAACGCCGTAAATTGCGCCGTAATGGTCGTCGCGTCTATTTGTTGAACAAGCCCCGCCACTATGCCGCATAACGCCGTATTCCAACGATTATCCGTAATGCTTGATTGCGTAATGGAAGTCGCGCCCGCGTTTACCAAAACGTCGGCAAGGCATAATTCCCATGCGTCCGCGTCCCGCTGTAACGGCGGCGGCGTTGGGTTGCTTGCGGGTGCTGACGAATTAACGCGGGCAAATATGCGCCGCTCCGTTAAATCCCAACGAATTACAATGCGGTCAATGCGCCGTAATACGCCGTCGGCAATGGGTAATTGCAATGTCAATTCGTCGCTGTTGACATAAAAATAACCGTTAATCCAACCGCGCCCCGCTCGAATAATGACGCTTGTTCCCGCGTTTCCCGCTATAACTTGAAGCCCAACCGACGGCAAGGGGAAAACGCCGTTGCCAATGAACGACGCAAAGTAATTCGCCCAATGTTCGGCAAGGTATCGGCGGTCGCGCCCGATTGAATTAAAAAAACTTGAAAACTCGGACATTAAAATATCACCCCTTTTTTATTGAATGTATAAAGCCCTTATTTGTTCAATAAGGGCGGGTAAACTTTCCCCGAAGGTTATTTCAATTTCGGGTTCGGGTTGGTTTTGGTAGACTTCCATTATTTCGGTTATGCGTACATTTACGCGAACGCCCCAACGCTGATTGATACAAGTTACCCTGTCGCCTAAGTCGTAATCGCGTTTATATTTCAAGTTGGCGTGTGTGTTTACCTTGCTTGTAAACGCCAATGTTTCGGCGAAGTATTCCAACTGCTGAACGCCCCTTGTAAAAAGCAACGCGCCGTATTCCGCGTCGCTTATGGATTGTTCGTTGCCGTTTTCGTCCCGCCAAAACTGCACGATGTCGGTTGCGTTTATAAATACTTCGGCGCGTTCATGCCCTGCGGCTGTGTCGCCTACCTCGACGACGCGGCGCGGTCGGTCGTGCGCGTCTTCGCCGCCTACATAAGCCGTTGTTCGCAAACGCTCGGTTGAATTTGTAAATGTTTGTTCTAAGATGTTGTCAAACTCTACCGAAAAGACGGCGGGCGGGTTTCCCGACAAATTTCCCGACGTAAAATCTTTGCCGTCATAGATATTAAAAAAATATCTCTTTTGCCTTATGTCGGCGGTCAAATTGTAACCAAGCCTTGACGCTTTCGCCGCACGCTCCAACGCAAGCCCCGCATTTATAAAAAGCTCCGACGAATATTCAATGTTGCCCCTGCTTATGCTTGATATGTCGGTATGGGTTATGTTGTGCAACCGTCGTCGGGGGTTCGCGGGATTTGTTATATTTTCGGTCACAATTCGGGTCATAATCTGCGGTGTCGGCGCGGTAACAACAATCGGGTTTAATACAATCCGCTTGCCTAACCAATTTGTAACGAAATGCCCTTGTATTTCAATTTCTTCAATGCCCTGTGTGTTCATGCGAATGTCAATATAGCGGATTTCGCCCGCTTCTTCGTCGTTGTCCCATTTCCGCAAAAGCCTGTACATTTGCAATAATTCGTTGTGGCGGGGCGTAAACGGTACAAGTAACTTAAATTCGCCGACGCTGTTATAACGGCGAACCCAAATAAAAGACGTTATTTTTTCAATAACGCCTTTCAACTCTAAGTCGCGGTCATATGAATATATTTCCATGCTACACCCCCAAATATAAATTATTGTGGTGTATTGTTACGTCAAGGTTATACATATTTTCTTCTGCGTCGTATCTGAAAATATTATCACCTACGGCAAGCTGTAAATATCGGCTGTCGGGGTCAAGGTAACGGAAAGCGTCGGTTGTTACGCCCGCCCGCCGCAATGTAATACCCTTTTCACCCCACGCGGTATTAATCGTTATTACGTCGCCCGCTTGCATATCCGTATTCATGCGTATAAATTCGCCTGTAACCACGTTTAATAAAAATGGTTTATCCAAGTAGCCCAACGCCCGAAAGTCTATACGCATACCCGCCCGAACGTCGCCGCCATTGAATACATTTACAATAAGCGACGGTTCGCGCCAACCTATTTCCCAAGTCGGTTCTGTCGGGTCGTCGGGGTCAATCGGTATTTCTAAGCCCTGCGGCAAGTCGTCGTCGGCTCGGTCAATTGGAAATTCAAATCCCCCAATCCATGTTGCAATATCCTGTCGGGTTTCGGTGTCTTCACGCCAAAATGGGTTGCTACAAAAGACTTGTATAATAAATCGCGGCAATACAGGGTTCGCAACGTCGGGCGACGCTTCTTGAACGCTACAACTGATAACCCGCCGAATATTGCCGAACTCGAATATTAAAAGCCCTGTAAATTGCGGGTTCAATATTCGGTTCATGCGTCGGCGGGTTCTGTGTATCAAGTCTTTGTCCCTCATGTTGATATGTCCCACTATTTCAATGTCGCGGGCTTTTATGCGGCTTCCAATTTCCGTGTTGCCGTCTTGCCCCATGCTGATTATTGAAACAATGTCGTTGCTGATTTCCGAAAGCCCTGTAACGTCTTTGTCAATGTTTACATGAAATTCCGAAGCTGTGGAAAATATAAGCCTGTCGCCGCGCTCATTCTCATAAATAAGCCGCTTCATCATATCGCCCCAACCTCCCTTGCAATTAATTTAAACCCCCTTGTTGCTTCCCGCTGTTGGGCGGCGTAATTGGTTTCGGCGGTGTATATGTTTTGCGTAAGCGCGAAGCCGCCTTGCGTTCCCGCTTGCCCGCCGCGCCCCGCCGTGTAGGTTGTCGGGTCGGGTATCATGTCGCCGACGGCGTTTTGTACTTCCCGCCGAACTTCGCGCATTTCGTCGGCGAATCCTATTCCAAGCCCCATTGCCATAAATTCGCCGATTTCCGCAAATACTTTTGAAGGGCTTGAAATTTTTAATTTCGCTTGCGCTTCCCTTACAAGGCGGTCAATTTCGTTGTTTACGTCCCGCCGCATATCCGACGAACCATTTATAAACCCTGTCGTAATGCCCCGCGCCATGTCTTGCCCTGCTTGTTGAAAGCGTCTTACCGCGCTGTTTTGGTTGTTATGGTCGGTCAAGGCGGTAATAATCGGGTTTATGGCGTTGTTTACCTCGCTTGAAATGCCATTTGCGCCCTCTTTAATGCCGTTCGCCAACTGTTGCATTAAATCCTTGCCCGCCTGTACAAATTGCGGGTGCGCGTTCTTTATCGCGTCAACAATGGCTTTTATGATTTCGGGTATAACTGCGTTAATTTGCGGAATAGCCGCCGTCATGCCCGCCGCTATTTGCTTGTTAATGTCTTCGCCCGCTGTCTTCAATTTTGGGTGTTCGGCGGTAAACGCGGTAATAATGGCTTGCGTTATCTGCGGTACAACCTTTGTAACTTCGGGAATTGAAGACGTAAGCCCCGCCGCAACTTGTTTGTTAATGTCTTGCCCCGCTTGATTAATGCTTTGATGTTGCGCGGTGAACGCGGTTATTATCGCTTGCGTTATCTGCGGTACAACGGCGGTCACGGTCGGAATGGAAGACGTAAGCCCTGCGGCTATCTGCTTGTTAAGGTCTTCGCCCGCTTGTTTTATTTTGGCGTGTTCGGCTGTGAACGCGGTTATT
>WRAC01000010.1 GCA_009780415.1 Defluviitaleaceae bacterium
AACCGCAATGCCGCAGCTCTCCTGCCCCCTGTGCTGCAGCGACACAAGGCCGTAAAAAATATCCGAGGTCACATTCCTCGCCGTTGAATAAACGCCGATTATGCCGCATTCTTCGCGTAGTCCGCCCATTTTATACCCCTTAAACTATAGCTATGGCATTGTTTACGCCATCTGTGAAGACCGAAAGGGCTTTATCGGCGGCCTCGAGGGTATCCTCGCGCACGCCCAGGTAGACCTTTATCTTCGGTTCCGTGCCGGAGGGTCTTACGCAAAACCAGCTGCCGTCTTCAAGGACATAGTAGAGCACGTCGGAAAGGGGCAGACCCGTGGAGGTTGTGCCTGCTGCGGTTTTTACTTCCTGTGTAAGATAATCGCGGCGCTCAATGATGTCTACGCCGTTTATGGCCGTTACCGGGTCTTGACGCAGCCGCGCCATGACCGCCTTTATTTTAGCAAGTCCGTCCAAGCCTGGCATAGAGATATTTATAGTCGTTTCCCTGTAATAACCGTATTTTTCGTAAAGCTCCATAATTCCGTCCTGCAAGTCCATACCGCGCTTTTTATACGACGCCGCCATTTCGCAGATAAGTAAGGTCGCCGTAACCGCGTCCTTGTCGCGTGAATGGGTGCCGATCAGGTAGCCGATGCTTTCCTCAAACCCCATAATAGGGCTGTGTTTGCCGCTTCTCTCGAACTCTCCGATTTTTCCGGCGATATACTTAAAGCCGGTGAGGACTTCGTAATACGCGGTATTATGGGCTTTGCAGACGGCTTTTGTCATGTCGGTGGATACAATGGTTGATGTGATGGAGGCGTTGTCGGGGAGGTTTCCATTCGCGGATAATTCCGAAAGCAGGAATTCCGTTAGCAGAACACCGATTACATTGCCGCTGAAGTAGACCGTTTCGCCGTTTTTACGGATTACTACGCCTACCCGGTCGCTGTCCGGGTCGGTCGCTACGGCTATGTCGGCGTTTTTCTCTATCAAAAGTTTAATGGCAAGGTCGAAGGTTTTAGGGTTTTCCGGGTTGGGGAAGCCAATTGTGGTGAAGTCCGGGTCGGGCAATTCCTGCTCCGCCGGGACGTAAACCCGCGTGAAACCTACCTCGGCAAGTGCGCGGCGCACGAGGACATTACCCGCGCCGTTAAATGGCGTGTAGATAATGCCGAAATCGTTGGCCATTTCCTTGATAAGCTTTCGTTTTTTGCTGTGCGCCATAACCTCGCGCATAAAAGCGTCGTCAACTTCCTTGCCGATGGAAACGAAAAGCCCGGATTCCGCCGCGGATTCCATATCAATAACGCGGATGGCGGAAAAGTCGCTGACATTGTTCACTTCGTCGATTATTTCCTGATCGCGCGGTTCTTTCACCTGCCCGCCGTCCTCCCAATAAACCTTGTAACCGTTATATTCCGGCGGGTTGTGGCTGGCGGTGACGACGATCCCCGCGATGCAGTTCAAATGGCGTACGGTGAAGCTCAGTTCGGGGGTTGGGCGCAGGCCCTCAAAAACAAAGGCCTTGATGCCGTTGCCGCACAGGGTTAATGCGGCGGTTTCGGCGAACTCCTTTGAAAACCGGCGGGAATCGTAGGCGATGGCGACGCCGCGCTCCCTGCCGTCGGGCGCGTGTTTAAGGATATAGTTAGCCAGGCCCTGGGTGGCCTTGCGCACGGTATATATATTCATGCGGTTTGTACCCGCTCCGATAACGCCGCGCAGGCCCCCCGTCCCAAAATCCAGGTTCTTGTAAAAGCGTTCCTCTATGTCTTTCTCATTTTCGGCTATCTCACGCAGTTCCTTCCGCGTTTCATCGTCGAAATACGCGTCCTCAAGCCATCTGGTGTATACGTTCCTGTAATCCATTAATTAACCTCCTTAATCATGTACGCACCATTATATCACAAATTATTTATGAATACTATTGACTTACGATAACTTTTCCTATTATAATTGCAGATGGTTATATATTAAATTGGGAGATGCTGGGATGAAATTATTACAGGGTTTAAATGAATTGGGATACTCCTTTCTTGTGATTGGCGAAAATACGATTGGTGAAGTGCAGCAGCCTGCCGGCGAAGCGCCTCAGGGCGGCGAGCAGGGCGGAGGCCTTTTCGGCGGCTCAATGATTTTTATGTGGGTGGCGATGTTCGCCGCGCTGTATTTTTTCATCATCAGGCCGCAGCGCAAGCGTGACAAAGCGCAGAAGGAAATGCAGTCGGCGCTTAAGGTCGGCGACAGGGTCGTTACCACGTCGGGTATGTTCGGAAAAATCGTAAGCGTCGGCACAGACGCGTTTATGCTTGAGTTCGGGGATGTGCGCGGCATACGCGTACCCGTGCGCAAAACCGATGTCGTCGGCATAAAAACGCCGAACATGTCGCCGCCTGGCAGCGAACCCATGCCCCTTGAGGACACGAAGGAAGATAAGAAAGAAGATAAAAAAGACAAGAAAAGCAGCGACAAAGATGAAAAAAAGGACGACAAATAACAAGCGGGCCGCTGCCAAAGCGGCCTTTGCCATTTTTGCAAGTTTTGGCAAGCCTATCAATGTTGACTAAAAATATAAAAAATGATATAAGTTTAAGAAAGGAGGGATTTTATGAAAACAGTTAAAAAGCTTTTACTGGCAGCTTTATTGATAATATCCGCGGGGCTGATGATGGGCGCCGATATGACAGGGCATCCGATTCTGGGCAAATGGGCGGCGGACGGCATGGTTCAAGGATGGTACTTTGCGTCCGGTGAGGGCGACACGATTGAATTCTTCGCGGACGGAACGTACATTTTCTCGCGGATGGAAGGCATACTGTACCGTGACGACGGAACCAGCGTCAATTTCATACAGACATATTACGGCGCATGGAAGGAGCTTGATGACGGAACCCTTTGGTTCGACGCGGACAAAGACCCCATGGCAGAATACTTTAACAACCCGGAATACCGCGTGGCGTTCGACACGTCCGTCACAATAGGTAACGGCAGACATCCCGAAATCCTCATGATTTTCCCCGATGCCTCCAATTTGCATTTCTGCTATACCAAAGTCAGCGGGCAGGACAGTGCGCTCACCGGCAGATGGATAGATACGGAGGGCCAGGTGGTGGAATTCTATGAAAGCGGCGACTGGGCGGCCACATATATTGAACGTAACTGGTTTTTTCCCAGATATGAGTATATGCGCGGCGTATGGCTTGACCTTGGGGAAGGGCAGTTAAAGATATTGGGCGAACGCAACGAAATAATACAATATGAAATCAATAGCGGTATCCTTAGTATCTGGCTTGATCATGACGGCAGGCCTTTAATGTTTAACAGGCCGGAAACAGCCAGAAGCCCGCTGACCGGGCATTGGAAGGTTGACCCCGCTGAGCTGGCTCAGCTTATATTCCTGTCTATGGAAGCGATGGGCGAATACTATTACATGGAGTACATGGATTATACCAGCCAGATGAGCTTTGTGTTCATGCCGGACGGAACCTTGGCTGTTAAAATGGTTATGATATATGATGACCTGAATGTCGAGGGGCAATATGAAACGGGATACTGGCTGCACTTGGGCAATGACAGGATCAGAATGGTTGTGGACGGCAAGCCCGTTGATGTCAGCTATAAGCTTGTGGACGGCGTGATACATTTTGATTTTTACGGGGCGTTTCTAGAGGGCGAGGGTATCGACATTGCGGCGGATACGGCGTTCCGGCTGATTGAAGTGCCGTCTATTGATACCGGGCTTGTTGGTGAATGGGTATTCTATGACTTCTGGGGTCTGAATAGTTTGGAATTTTTTGAGGACGGCACACTATACCAAAGCCCGGATGTACACGGCACATGGCTGGATGTGGGAAGCGGGCGCCTAAAAGTGAGTGCTGCCGATGATGACGAAACCTTTATTATTTTCTATACAATCTTCGACGGATGCCTTGTCTTTACGTATCTGGAACGGGAAGCGGTTGCCTTGACACAATATGTCACGCCGCCGCCCAGCCCTGTAATGGGCGCGTGGGAAACAGCGGCGGGTGAAAGCTGGCGCTTCCTGCCCGGAGGAATTTTACAGCAAGACGGCCCTGACGGGGTAAGAACGGGCGGATGGGTGGACTTAGGCGGCGGGCGTGTGCGCGTTACGCTTGGCGGTGACGTTTCGGTGTTTATGTATGAGGCCGGAGGCAGTGTAATGACGCTAAGGCATGGGGTTTACGGTCTTGTTATTAATTTATGGGCAATATCACATCCGGTAATAGGCAAGTGGGAGGACTCGGGCGGCGTTTTATGGGATTTTCATAGAAACGGTATTCTTATGCGCGGGGATGACATGGGCACATGGACAGACCTGGGTGACGGGCGCGTCCTTGTATCAATCAGCGGTGACGAGAGCGTTTTCGTCAGTGAAGCCGATAGCATAAGGCTTTCGCTTACGCATGAGTTGTTTAATTTTACCATCAGATTCGGAAAGGCAGACAGATAAGTACTGTATCCTAGGGGTGATTATTGTGGGGCGCGGAAAAATAGCGGACGCCGTAAAATCGGGCGGAATACTGTGTTCGGACGGCGCGTGGGGCACGATTTTGATAGGGAAGGGTCTTAAACCTGGGGAATGCCCGGAATTGTGGTGTCTGGAGAACCCGGACGCCGTGCGGGATATAGCGCGGGCTTATATAGACGCGGGGGCGGATATGGTTAAAACCAACAGCTTCGGGGCCACAAGCTTTAAGCTGCGCCCGTTTGGATTGGATTCACGTGTTTCGGAAATAAACGAGGCCGCCGCAAAACTGTCAAGGGAAGCCGCCGGGGATAAGAATTGGGTTATAGCCAGCGCCGGGCCGACGGGCAAGCTTGTCATTACGGGGGAGGTTACTGAGGAGGAACTGTACGGGGCATACAAAACCCAGGCCATAGCCCTCGAAAAAGGCGGCGCGGACGCCGTTTGCTTTGAAACAATGATGGCGGTTGACGAAGCCGTCGCGGCCGTAAAAGCGGCTAAGGAGCACACCGGGCTGGAGGTTATCTGCACTTTTACGTTCTCGCCCATAAAAAAAGGCGGTTTCAGGACGCTTATGGGCGATACTCCGGCAGCGGCATGCAAAGCGGCGGCCGATGCGGGCGCGGATATTGTGGGCGCGAACTGCGGCAACGGTATTGCGGATATGGCGGCGATTGTTAAGGAAATCCGGGAAAGCTTACCGCATACCCCTATAATCGTACACGCTAATGCCGGAATACCGGAGCTTAACGAAAACGGGCATGAAACTTTCCCTGAAACGCCCGAGATAATGGCGGCTGGCGTTGCCGCGCTGATTTATTCCGGAGCGGATATAATCGGCGGGTGCTGCGGCACAACGCCCGCGCACGTGAAAGAGATAAAGGCGCGCTGCCGCCGGTATGGGTTGGCCTGAATTGCCGCTACGCCGTTAATTTCTCAAAATCAATATCATACCTCTTGTTGCTTTCGTGTTCAATAAGAAAGCCGTTCGTCAAACGGATACGGAGAACATAGGTGTTCGGGTCGCTCTCGTCCACGTGCCTGTTGCTGTACCACGCGGAAAAGACGGCCCTCAACTTTTCCATAATACCGGCGTTTTCCCCGGCAAGGACATGCCCGAGGTTTTCGCCGATACCATGAGCGGTAAACCACATGCCGCAAACCGCGACACCGTGATTGTTCATCTTTAAAACCTCCGCTTTTTATTCTAACAATCCGGTAACGCGGGGATATGCCCCCTGTCAATCATATCAAATAAAACCCGCAGGTTACGGGGGACGGTAGGCCAGTAGTCAAGACCCAGAAAATGTATTTTCTTTTTTAGTTCCTCTGATGCGTCATCATATGGCGCGCCGGCCAGCAGCCTTTCGGTTTCCTCCTGATCCAATGCCGCTTCGATAATTTCTTGACCCTTATTCATCGGGCAGCCCGCCTGGCACATCAGGCAGTCATATGGGGTATGGTGCACGGTATCCGGCAGCCATTCGGGGAAATCACGCGTATCTTCATTTATTGCGGAAAGGCATTTTTGATTATCAATGAGGAAGCGGTCTTTATTTATAGCTTTCGTCGGGCAGTTCAAGGTACATATGCCGCAGCCGCCGCATTTTTCCGAAACGACGGATTCTCTCCATGCGTCGTTTTCGCAGGGCATTTCCGTTGAGAAAGCGGTTAAGATAAAACAACTGCCCATGCCCTCCACATAGGCGATATTATTTTTGCCATACTCTGCTAAACCGCTTTGTACCGCTATCCGTTTCAACGGCAGATCGAATTCAGCTTGTATTGCATAACCCGCCCTTTTCATCTCTGACTTTATGTATTTTTCTATCTTATCCGTGTTTGCGGTAACGTGCGCGAAAGCATTGTAATCCTTCCCGCCTGCGGTAAATCTAACCTTCGCATAAGCGGGGCGCGATACCGCAACTATTATAATTGATTTCATGCTGCCGGGAATCGCTTCAAACTTGTACATATTGTTAAAAATCCACTCTTGAAAACCGTTTAATTCCGTTTCCTCCCGGAACCTACATAAATCGTTTTGCAAGGTTTTCATTCGCTCAATGGATACAACGGCCATCTTCCCTCCGTTTTGCTCTATGTAGTTCTTCAATTCATCTATAAACATTTACATCCTCCTCCGGTTCAATTTTAAATTTATTCTACCGCACAAACATGACAACAGCATGTCATATTATGTAAATATTTGCTTGATACCAAGTTGCAATCTAAATCACACTAACTCCGGGCGGATGAGCCAGTACGCTCACGCTCAGGCCGGTTCATCCGCCCGTAGTAAGTGTTGCTTTGATTGCAACTTGGTATGACTTGACAGAAGGTAAAAAATATATTAATATTTTATTAATCGAAGGAGTGACAGAATGGATACCACGGCTAATATTTACGAGCATATTTTTAATTGCGGGATTATCCCCGTGATTAAGGTGGAGGACGCGTTAGACGCGCCACCGCTGATGCAGGCCCTTGGCGCGGCCGGTATAAACGTTATGGAGATAACTTTCCGCACAGACGCCGCCGAGGCGGCTATTCGCAGCGTTGCCGGTTCGGGGGTTCTGGTCGGCGCCGGAACCGTTTCAAATGTGGAGACGGTAAAAAGAGCGGTGGACGCGGGCGCAATGTTCATCGTATCGCCCGGTTTCAATCACGATGTAGTAAAATACTGCACAAGTAATAATATTAATGTAATACCGGGTGTTGGCGGCCCTACAGACATTGAAGCCGGGCTTTCCTACGGATTGGATGTTATGAAATTCTTCCCGGCGGAAACAAACGGAGGCGTAAAGGCGTTAAAGGCCATCGGAGCGCCCTATGGGGGTGTTCGGTTCATGCCCACGGGCGGAATCGATATAAACAACTTGGCTTCCTACCTCTCCCTTGATTCCGTCGTGGCTTGCGGCGGAAGCTGGTTTGTACGCGAGGATTTGATAAAGGCTAAAAATTTTAACGAAATCACACGGCTGGCGCGTGAGGCGGTTAAGACAGTACATAATTTCACCTTCGCGCATCTGGGCATAAACACGGCGGACGAAGCATCCGCAGGAGCGCAGGCTGACGCGTTCACCAATTTATTCAATTTCCCCCAGCGCGATACAGGCATGTCTATTTTCTCAACAGACTGCATTGAAATCATGAAGTCCCAGGGCTTGGGCGATTTTGGCCATATCGGCATCAAGTGCCTGAATGTTGCCCGCGCCATGGCCTATCTTGAATCACGGGGAGTAGAGCTGGATCACGAAACCGTCCGCCTCCGCGGCGGCAAACCGGTCTTTATTTATTTAAAAGAACCCATCGGCGCGTTTAGGGTTCATATTCTACAATAACAGTATTAAATTTTTACATGCATTCTTTAATTTATCTATGTACAAAAAACCGTTTTTTTATTAGCATAAAATTAGACAAATTTATCAGATGGGGGGCTTTGCATGGAAGCATATCAGTCAAATAACCCAAGCAACGGCGCCCGGAAACGCGATAACAGCGGCAAATTCTATAAAAACATGCTGCATCTCAAGCGTTACGGAACGCTTTATTTGCTTTTAATTATTCCATTTGCGCAAATCCTCCTCTTCAGATATACGCCGATGATAAACATACTGGCGGGGTTCAAGAAAAACCAATTCCTATGGCCCCTGTTTGAGCGGCCCTGGGCGGACAACTACGGCTTTGAGTTCTTTATCAAGGCATTCCAGGATCAGTACTTCCTTGAAGCCCTGCGCAACACCTTTATGTTGAATATACTCGACTTAGTTTTAGGGTTCCCCATCCCCATTATATTGGCGCTTTTGCTTAATGAGCTGCGGTATATGAAGTTCAAGCGCTTCACCCAAACCGTGCTGTATATGCCGCATTTCCTGTCTTGGGTCATTATCGCAAGCCTTGCCACCCAGGTTTTTGCCTCCAGAGGCATTGTAAACAATTTTCTGGGTACGTCAATACCGTTTTTACAATCCCCGATAAACTGGGTATTTACTTACATATTTGTAGGCATATGGGCAAGCATGGGATGGAATACTATTATATACCTGGCTTCCATAACCGCCATAAACCCGGA
This sequence comes from Defluviitaleaceae bacterium, assembly GCA_009780415.1. GTDB lineage: Bacteria > Bacillota > Clostridia > Lachnospirales > WRAX01 > WRAC01. Next base: position 8,554 of record WRAC01000010.1, read on the forward strand.
GCTTTACGAGGCTGCCGCCGTCGACGGCGCGAAACGGTTCCGCATGATGTGGCATGTCACCCTCCCAGGCATCCGCCCGGTAATAGTCATCCTCCTCATACTGAGCCTTGGGCGCATTCTGGGCACCGACTTCGAACGCATCATGGCTATGCGTAACCCGCTTGTATTTGAATACTCTGATACTATATCCGTTTATGTCTACAACATGGGTATCAGAGGTATGCAGCAGAGCCTTGCGGCGGCAGTCGGCCTGTTCCAATCGGTTGTCAGCGTTGTATTCCTGCTTATGGCAAACACTATTGCCAAGCGCTTCGGCGAGCGCGGTATATTGTAAGGGAGACGGGTTCATGATTTCAAAGAACAATTCTAAAATAGGCGATACAATAATAATCTTAGTTTTCATCATCTTGATAATGCTCTGCATCATCCCAATGATGAATGTCTTTTCTCGCTCGCTTAGTTCCTCCTCCGCCCTTGTCCGCAATGAGGTTGGCATATGGCCGAGAGGATTAAATTTCGACGCGTTCAGAGCGGTGTCAAACGACCCCAAATACTTCCGTTCCCTCATCTGGACGGTCATACTTACCCTTATCTGTACGCTGTTCTCCTTGTTCCTTACGGTTTGCTGCGCCTATCCCTTCGTTTACAAGCAGCTAAAGGGGCGGCGCATAATTAACACTATGCTTATATTCACCATGTATTTCAGCGCAGGCACTATCCCTAACTTTCTTCTGATGAAAAGCCTGGGCCTCCTCGACCACCCCCTTGTATTGATAATCCCCAGCGCATTAAGCGTTTACAACATGATACTAATGCGCAGCTTTTTCTATGGCTTGTCAGACAGCCTGCGAGAGTCCGCAGAGATGGACGGCGCCGGGCCCCTTCGTGTCCTAACCAGTATTTACCTGCCGCTGTCAAAACCCGCCCTTGCCACAATCGCGCTCTTTTACGCGGTATCGCGCTGGAACGGCTACGGCGACGCTTTGGTATTTATGAACAACGCTAGGGAATGGTACCCAATCCAGCTTTTGCTGTACAACATCCAGCAGGACACGCAATCCATTGAAATCACACTTCAGGAAGGTTTCGCGCCGCCGGGGCTTCCGCAAGCGGTAAGAGCCGCCACGGTAGTTATCGCCACTATACCAATCCTATGCGTATACCCGTTTTTGCAAAAGTATTTTGTTCAGGGCGTTACGCTGGGGGCCGTTAAAGAGTAAAAACTTGGTAACAACCTATGGGGCGCAGCCCCCAAGGCCTTATAATATAGTTAAAAGGAGGAAATTGAATGAAGAAATTTCTTAGCATCTTGCTGACATTGGCGATGTGTGCGGGCGTTTTTGCCGGCTGTGGCTCAGACGGAGTCATACGCGGCGTATCGCTGGGCGAGGTCATCGAGTACGCGTCGCTTGCCGAGAGGCTCGAGGCTTACGGGCTTGACGAAAACCGCAGGTTTATCGAACCCCGTTCCATCACAGTAGAGGTTTTTGACCGTGAAAACGCCGCCAACGGCGGCACGGACCCAACAAACAACGCTTACACTGATTGGATCAAGGAAGGCTTGTTACGCGACCACAATATCATAGTTGAGTTTGTACGCGTGCACCGCTGGACGGAGGCCGACGTAATCGTAAACCTGCTGGCCGCGGGAAGCGCGCCTGATGTTTGCTATAGCTACAACATCAACGCCGTCAACACCTATGGCAGAATGGACGCGATATGGGATCTTAACCCCTTTATGCATAACAGCGAGGAGTTATTCCCGAATATCTGGGAAACGCTGGGCAGAACGAACATTTTCCAGAATCAAGATCCTCAGACAAACCACCTTTGGATGCTTGAAGGTATGAACTACGGCGGTTTAAGGTTAAATACCTTTGTGCGTGAGGATTGGCTTGAGGCTCTTGGTATGGACGCGCCCACCAGCGAGGCTGAGTTTGAGGCCATGCTTATCGCTTTCCGTGACAACGCCGAGCTTCTTTTGGGCAGCGACGCGGATCAGATGGTCCCCTTTAATCTTGCCCAGGACGTAGGCTGGCAGGCAGGGCTTTTAATTGAAAGCTATATTCCAAACGACATTACGGATAGGGAATGGTATATCACCGATTTCCACGACAGAAGAATGTTTAGGACCGGCGTCAAAGAAGCGATCCGTGTGTTAAACAGATGGTATAACGACGGCTTGATTGACCCCGACTTCGCCCTTTACGGCCCCGGTAACGACACTCCGGAGGACAGAAAAAAGGCCGGTTTTGTCGGCGCGTTTATCCATAACTGGGATTATCCCTACCGCGGCGGCGAACAGGGTATTACCGCGGAATTACACAGGAATGTAGGCGAACACGCGAACTTTATCGCGGTTGATACTTTCCTGAACGACGCGGGGTTACACCGCAAGTTCCTGCCCACGACCACAGCGGACCGCAAGATTTTCCTCCCCTCCACAAATACCGAGCCCGTGGCTTCCTTGCTGTATGTTGACTGGATATCAAGGCCGGAAGTCATCCTGTACCTGCAAACCGGTGAAGAGGGCCTGACGCATGAGATAATGGATAACGGAGCTATAAGGATAATACCGGCTCCCGCTCACGATCCTATGTTTATGAACTCGCCCCGGAACATTGACTATACCATAGGCTACAACGGGAACGGTTTTATCAATATTGATGATCAAAGGGTAAAAACTCTGTCCTTGGCGCTTGGCTACGCAGAAGTACCGCCGCGTTTAATTGAGGCTGCTTTCGCAGCCGGAACAAATGATGGCCGCACTACCAAAGCGGTAAACGTAGGTATTATAGAGTCTGAAGACGGCCTTTCCAATACGCTTAGAGACAGGATGGAAGCGCTTTGGGCTACATCCATAGTAGCCAGTCCTGAGGATTTTGACAGTGTTTACGACGCCGCGATGGATAACATCATGATTAACATCGGTAACGCCAGCATTGCCGAGCGTACCGAGAAATTCGCGGAATTCTACGGCGATGTTGATTGGCTTCCGTAAGAACTTTATACGATAATTAAACAGAAAGGCCCTATGGTTCGCGCCGTAGGGCCTTTTAAGACGGGAGGCTTTGCATGAAAGTCGGAATAATAATGGGCAGTGACTCTGATTTGCCCATTATGAAGGAAGCCGCCGATTTCCTTGGCGATTTGGACATTGCTTTTGAAATGTCCATTGTTTCTGCGCACAGAACGCCTAAAAAGCTTTATGAATATGCGGAGACGGCAAGGGATAGGGGACTTGCCGTAATAATCGCCGGTGCCGGGGGTTCCGCGCATTTACCGGGAATGGTGGCGTCTATGACCACATTGCCCGTAATCGGTGTGCCTGTGAAATCAAGGGCATTGGACGGGGTTGACTCCCTGTATTCCATCGTGCAGATGCCGCCCGGCATTCCCGTGGCGACTGTTGCGATAAACGGGGCTAAAAACGCCGGGATACTCGCGGCATCCATTTTATCCGTACACAACGCGGAGATTGCGCAAAAGTTGAGTATATTTAAAGAAAGCCTGACAGAGATGGTAGACAGAAAATCCGCCAGGCTGGACAAAATCGGATACGAAGCCTATTTATTGGAAATGAGGGCGTTAAATAATTGAGAAATATTGATATAACGAAAAAGCGGATTGGCATAATCGGCGGCGGGCAGCTTGGAAAGATGATGATTTTGGAAGCGAAAAGACTTGGGTTATATGCCGCCGTGCTTGACCCGGCGGCGGATTGCCCCGCCCACAGCATATGCGACCGGCATGTTATCGCCGGTTTTGATGCAAACGAAGGGTATTTTGAACTGGCGGACCATGCCGACGTAATAACATATGAGTTTGAGCATATTAACGCGGAGGCTTTGCAAATTCTGGAAAATCGCGGTCACCTTGTTTACCCTTCCGTTACGAGCTTAAAAGCCATCCAAAATAAGTATGAGCAGAAAAATATTTTAAATAGGAACGATATACCTGTGCCGCGTTTCGCCGCGGTTGCCGGAACGGATGAAATACGGGAATATGGTGAAAAAGACCGCTTTGGCTACCCGCTTATGCTAAAAACCGCAACGGGCGGATACGACGGCAAGGGAAACGCGTTGATTCATAATGAGCGCGAAATCGAAAACGCGTACCGTTTGCTGGGCGGCGGGGCAAAAGGTTTGATGGTAGAGGAATTTGTAGATTTTGAGAAAGAGATATCTATTATCGCGTGCAGGGGTATTGACGGAACAAGAGTTATTTACCCTATTGGCGAAAATATACATGTAAACAGCATTTTAGATACAACAATCGTTCCGGCAAGGATTGGTGATACGGCTATAAACGAGGCGGCATCTATAGCCGATAGGGTAATGGAGGTTTTCGAGGGCGTGGGAACGTTCTGCATTGAACTTTTTGTGGCGAAAAATGGTAAGGTATATGTAAACGAGGTAGCTCCGCGCCCGCATAACTCGGGCCATTACACGATTGAGGCCTGCTTCGCCAACCAGTTTGAAAATCACATCCGGGCGATTGTGGGGCTGCCTTTTGGGAATGTAAGATTGATTTCACCCGCGGTTATGGTGAACCTTTTGGGTGAGAACGATGGAGCGGCATCCCTTGCCGGTTTGGAGGAGGCTTACCGCGACCCCGATGTGCACGTCCATCTTTATGGCAAAGCCTGTTCCAAAACAGGCAGAAAAATGGGGCATTTAACCGTTGTTAACAGTACGGTGGATGGCGCCGTTGAAAAAGCGCGGCGTGCAAAAAGCCTGGTGCGTGTTATCGGCTGGTAAATAATTCATATAATTGTGTTGATTTATGCGCTGTCCTGTATTATTCAGGGCGGCGTTTTTTTATCGAACTGAAAGAATTGAGAGAATGTTCAGTGTGTGACTTGCAATTTCACATTAATATATTATTATATGTTAAGGGCTTCATTCGTTAATAACAAATGAATTTGTGGTTATAATTCTAATATAATAACATTCGGCAATTTAAAGTTAAAAATTATAAAAATGAAAGGAGGGAATCTGTATGGGAAGAAGGCCAAAAAATCCCGCTTCGGATGACTCTTTCGCTGAGCTTGAAAAGGTAAATCCAAAAGCCGCGTATATGAAGCAAAAATGCAGCACTATTGGCAAAAACATTCGCGAGCACCGCAGACAAAGAAGATTTTCTGTCGAGAACTTGGCTGAATACCTTGAGTTATCCGAATCTTATATCGGGCTGCTTGAGCGTGGCGACAGATGTCCAAGCCTTAAAATTGTTTACAAGCTCTGTGATTTATACGGGATAACGACAAATGATCTGTTAATGCCGGTACCCGATGCCTCCAAGGGCGACTTGAACGTAGCCGAGGACAGAGCCGCCTATAACGCCAAAGTGCAGACGGATGCTATTGTATCTTTGCTTCGAACACTTTCTGAAAATGAAATGGAGTTTGTAATCGAAACAATAAAGAATGTGAGAAAGTACAGCAAATAATAAGTAAATTGCAATCGCTAACTGGAAGAACATGTTAATTGAATGTTCTTCTATTTTTTTTGTGTTTTTTCTTTTTTTGTGGTAGAATGGGATGTATGTGTCTTAAAATAGCTTGGGAGGAAAGGCTTTGTGGAGATTGTAGCTGATTTAAGAAATGTGAGAAAAATATACAAAATGGGCGATGAGCGGATTATGGCCCTTGACGATGTAAACCTTACCTTCGAGAAGGGCAAGATTTATTGCTTGCTGGGGACGTCCGGCTCCGGCAAATCAACGCTCCTGAACGTTATGGCCGGGCTTGAGCATCCCACCAGCGGAAGCATCCGCTTCAAGGCGGGCAACATAGAGAAGATGTCGGAGAAACAGCTGGCCCTCTTCAGGCAAAAATACATAGGTTTTGTGTTCCAGCAATATAATTTGCTGCCGACGCTCACCGCGCTCGAAAATGTCATGCTGCCCCTGATATTCCGTAAATTCGGACGTGCCGCACGCAGGAAAAAGGCCTTGGAAATGCTCCGCTCCGTCGGCCTTAATAACCGTTCGCGGCACAAACCTTCCCAGCTCTCCGGCGGTCAGCAGCAACGCGTCAGCATAGCGCGCGCCTTCGTAAACAGCCCCGAAATCGTTTTCTGCGACGAACCGACGGGGAACCTAGACACCAAGACGACAACCGAGATGATGGACTTAATAACCGGAATGGCTCGCAAATTCAACCAAACCTTAATAATAGTAACGCATAACAACGAGCTGATAAGCTACGCCGATAAACTAATACGCATCCGGGACGGGAAGATTGACGAAGCCGTGGATGTTGTAAAAGAACAAGAACTTTTTTTGAAATAAAACGTCATATATACCGAGGGGATGAATAATAATGAAAAAATTTACTTTAATGATGCTGGTTATGTTTGTGGTGATTATATTTACACCGGTTTTTGTTCATGCGGGTCTTTCTGCGGAAGTTAGGAATATGCCTGGAATGATTTATGACGGTGATGAAGTAAGGTTAACGCTGGTATTTAGCAAAGATAAACCGGACGGGGACATTTATAATCTTATAATACATAGGCCGGAAATTACGTCCGACCGAATAGACGTCAGAGGATTAAGAACTTTTAATTTTGAAACTCTTGATGACGATACATTGGAGTTGGAATTCACAGTACTGGTTTTCCGCGATGTGCCGGCTGGAAAAATAGAGTTTACAATTGATTATCTCTATTCATTAGACCCGCATGACGTGAATAGGCAGCATAAGGTACAGACAATAGCAATAGATGTCTTAAACCGTTATTCGGGCCCCGTCGAATCAAGCGCGCTGTCCATTCAAAGCGGCAGCAGCACATTGACTGCCGGACACAGCAGCGATGCGGCTTTGGTTTTTATGAATATAGGGAATGAAAATATTGTTGGGACAACCATTGTCCCCGGCAGCAGCCAAGGAATAATCGTCTCCCCGACATCAAATATAACGGCGGGAAACCCGCTTAGACCCGGACAATCCAGAAATATAATCATAGGTCTAAACGGCGCAAACCTAGACAAGGAAGCAGGCGGTACAATAAACATACCCATCGACGTAACGTTCACGACTGAATCCGGCGCGGTAGGTTCTGTGCGTACTTCTATCGCCGTCGAAATAAATCCCGGCGCAACCCCGCGGCCTTCGCCGTCGCCAACCCCGCGCCCCGATGTCAACCGCGAGGCCGACTTGAAAATGACGGGGCCGAACGAATACTTTACCGTGCGCCCCGGTGAATCCGTGGCCGTCGGTATAACCTACAAGAACGATTCGCGTAATAACCCGGCGCAAAACTTAACTTTTGCCCCGGAAATGATGGTTGGCTGGAGAAACGAATTTGTGCGGAGCAGTAACGTCCTGCTGTCGCCCGGGGACGAACGGACATTTCATTTTGTCATCAATCCCCTGCCCGGTGTAAGCCCCGGCGTTTATGACGTTTGGTTCACTTATACATATACTTGCGTAAATAATAAGGAGTATACCGGCAGGGGATCGGTGAAGATAGAGGTTGAGGAAGGGCCGACGCATTCGCCCCTCCTTGTAATTGACGAATTTTATACGGACATAGATATCGTGCGCCCCGGCGACAACTTTATCGCATACGCAAATGTCGTTAATTTAGGCGACGCCGTGGCCGAAGCGGTTGAGGTCTCGGTGTCCTCTTCCGGCCTTGGCCCCAGAGGCATAACGCTGACCGGCTCCGACACGCTTATATTGCCGAACGTCTTACCCGGCGGTTACAGCCCCGCGGGCTTTACGATGAAGGCCCATGAGGATATGGCGTCGGGTACATATCCTATAGAGTTTAACGTGAAATTCGGGGATGGCAGATCCTTCAAAAGCACTTATTATCTTACAATAGCGGGCGAAACGGGCGCGGGTATACGCGGACAGTTGGAATCCGTTAAATTGGAATCTTCTCAGGGCCCCTTCAACGCGGGCGATTCCGCCGGAATATGGTATACATTCGCAAACACAGGCATCGAAACCGCAAGGAACATACGTGTCAGCCTTGACATACCCACCGGGCTGGTTCCGACAAGTCCCAATATACAGCTTTTTACGGAAATTGTACCGGAAGATGCATATGAGGTCGTTTTCCACCTTTCCCCGACTGAGGAATCACGTACGCAGACATACTTGGTCGGTGTAATTACCCAATACGAGACGGGGCGGCGGAACGCTGACGGAACCCCTGTTATAGAGAGCTTCACCCAATATGTGGGCATTAACGTAAGGCGGCCAGGGCCGACGCCAACCCCGGCGCCCGGCACAGGCGTAAGCCAGGCGCGGCTTACGGGGTTTACTGAAAACCCGGAGGAAAGATTAAGCGCGGGCGAAAGCGGCACAATTTTTGTGACTTTAATAAACACCGGATCCAGAACCGCCACAAATGTCGTGGTTAAGGGAGAAACGCCGCAGGTGATAGTGCCTGTGTCCGCGCCGGCGCAAACAATACCGGAGCTTCGCGCGGGGCAGTCCGTAACACTTGAGTTCTCATATATGCCCACGTCTGAAGCAAGAACGATGACTTATGAAATAGGTTTTGCCATAGATTTTGAAACCGGCATAAACAGGGAAGACGGCGTAAGGGTTACAAGCAGTATACAGCAGTACGGGCATATCGCTGTGGAGGGTGAGCCGGGTACCGGGGCGGCGCGGGCTCGGTTGCAATCCGTTGGGCTGGAGACGGCCCAAGGCCCCTTTAATGCGGGAGACAGCGCGGAAATTACATATACGTTCACAAACAGAGGCGGCGAAACTGCGGGTAACGTACGCATTAGCCTTGTCATACCCCCTGAGATGGCCGCTGAATTAGTTCCTACAAGCCCCAATGTATTGCTCTTTCCGGAGATAGCGCCGGATGACGGACACGAAATTACTTTCCTTCTTTCCCCAACCGAGAGTTCGCGTACCAAAACATACCTTGTCGGCGTTAATACGCTATACGAGACAGGACGGAGAAACGCCGACGGTACCCCGGTTACGGAGAGTTTTACGCAATATGTCGCCATTAACGTTGTACGGCCGGATTCGGACTTGGCAACGGGGGTAAGCCAGGCGCGGATTATAGGCTTCACCGATAGCCCCGGGGAGAACTTGGGTGTGGGCGAAAGCGGCACGATTTACTTAACATTAACAAATACCGGAACAAGAACCGCCTCAAACATCGTAGTTAAAGGGGAAGCGCCGTCAGCGATAGTGCCCGCGTCCGCGCCCGCGCAAACAATACAGGAGCTTCGCACGGGGCAGTCCATAACCCTTGCTTTTACGTACATACCCACATCCGAAGCCAGAACAATGGCTTACGAAATAGGTTTTTCCGTTTCGTTTGAAAACGGGATAATATTGGAGGACGGCACCAGAGGCAAGGGCAGTATCCAGCAATACGGGCATATATACTCCAGAGGAACCGGGGTGTTTGGGCCGGACGGCGTGGACAGAAGCGTACCCAGGCTTATTTTGAGCGAGTATAGGATTACAAGCACAAACGAGGAAAACCCAAGGGTGGTTTTGGCGGGGCAGGAGTTCGACATGTTTATGCGCGTCCAAAATACCCATCCAACCAAGACCGTAAGTAATATTATCGTCTCACTTACCATGCCGGAGACCACCGGAACGGCCCAACCTGTCAGCAATGTATTTTCGCCTGTTTCCGGCAGTAATTCCTTCTACATTGCTTCGATAGAACCGGGCGGGGAGCAGGAAATCGACCTGCGCATGTTTTGCCTGAACAACGCCCAGGGCCGCAACTATGTGATGCGGATCCTGTTCGAGTACGAGGATTCGGATGGCGAATCCCATAAAGGCTCTCAGGAGGTGGGCATAACCGTGCGCCAGCCGGATAAAATGGAGCTTGGCCCCGTTAACTTCCCGTCGTTTATGAGCGTGGGAGATATGCATTTCCTAAGCTTCTACTTCCGCAACACGGGCTACGTGACCCTCAGGAACCTAAAGATAACCGCGGAAGGCGAGGGCTTTGACGGCTCCGGCGCGGTTTACATCGTGGGTAACTTCAATATGGGCGGTTTTGATTTTTATGACGGCTTTATAAGGGCGCTGGAGCCCGGTGAGCATACATTGAGAATAGTCGTTACATATGACCTGGATACAGGCGAACACGTAGTATACACGGAAGAAGCAACCGTAACCGTTTCGGAGGGCTTTGACTTTGATATGGGCTTCGACATGGGAATGGGCGATATGGGCGGAAGAATGATGATGGGCGGCATGGGCGGCGGTATGGTAGTTGTGGACAGCGGCGGCAGAGGTGGCGGCAGGCCCGGCGGCGGCTTTGACATGGGCGGGGGCATGGATATGTTTGGATTCGACGAACCCGCTCCCGAGGGCTTTGCGGCATCCGTTGTATATTGGACAAAAAGGGGTTTGAATTATGCAAACAGCAGAGTTTGGCCCTGGATTTCCGTGGGCGGCGTAATTGGCCTGGGCTTAACGTTTTTCTTTGTGCGCGGGGTAAAAATGCGCAGGGCGTATTCGCTGGAGACTTAATATGAACAGTTTCGACACTCTATCGATGGCGTTAAAAAACCTTTATAAACGCAAGCTGCGCACCTTCCTTACGGTGCTGGGCGTTGTGGTGGGCGCGTGCGCGATTATCATTATGATATCCCTTGGGCTTGCCATAAACCAGGGGTTTGAGGAGCGCATGATGTCCACGCCGAACGCCACGGTTATTAATATATATAATTACAGCGGTTTTGGCGGGCATGATCCCTTCGCGCTGGTTCTTGACGACGAAATGTTTGACCGTATACTGCAAATACCGGACGTTGAAGCCGTTACGCCCTGGGTAAATGTGTGGGGGATTAAATCTGTTATTGGCCGCTACGTAGCGGATTTGCAGGTATTTGGTGTTTATCCGGAAGCACTGCCTTATTTGGGATATGAGATTGAGGAAGGCCGCTGGCTTACGTCGGAAGACGAGTGGGGTATATTATTCGGATCAACCGTGCCTATGGCGTATATGACACTGCGTGAGCGAAACGACTGGCGTTTATATTACACCAGGATGTACGAAGGGGACGGCAGGGCACATGTAAATGTGCTGAGGGACCGTATTAGGATAAGCGTTGACTGGAGTTTTGGCGAGGAATGGTCGTACGGTTTCGCGGATGGATATGAGGACGATTTCGATCCCTTTGGCGATAACGAAAACACGCAAAGGGCGGTCAGGCCGCACCGGGTCGACGGCGTGGGCGTATTGACCCAAGGTGAGAACTGGGAAAGCGCGCACGCTTCATTTATGAACGTCCGTACGGCTGTGGCATTGCAGGAAGAACGCGAAAAATGGCAGCAGAACATGTGGGGCGGCGGTAGCGGCACCAATATCAGTACCAGCCAGCAAGCCGCAAGATATGACCGTGGATTCATAAAATGCACCGACGTAAACGCCATTGACGGCGTTATCGAGGAACTGGAGAAGCTGGGTTTCAGGGATGGCGAGCATATTTGGTATCCCGCGTCTTATATTAAGGAATTAAGGGACACCATGGCAAGCCTTCAAATGCTTTTGGGCGCGATGGGCGGCATATCGCTGTTTATCGCCACCATCGGGATTTCGAATACCATGATTATGTCGACAATAGAGCGTACAAAGGAGATTGGCGTAATGAAGGTTATCGGCGCGTCCCTGCGCGATATCCGCAAGCTCTTTCTGCTTGAGTCCGCCATAATCGGCTTCTTTGGCGGGGCATTGGGCGTTGGCGTCAGCTACCTCGCCTCATACTTTCTAAACGAAAACGGACTAGATTTCTTCAAGTTCATTGATATGTACAATTTTTACGGTGAAATGCAGGCCATGAAGGTTTCGATTATACCTTTCTGGCTTAGCGGACTCAGTCTCTTATTTGCCGCGGTAATCGGCCTTGTAGCCGGGTTCTTTCCCGCGCAGAGGGCCACAAAGCTCAGCGCGCTTGCCGCGATAAGGACGGATTGATAAGATAATCAGCCAATCTGGGCCACTCGGTTTTGCAATGTTTTTCGAGAGCCGTTTGAAATGATTTATTAAAATACAGCCTTATGAACGGGTCGAATAATTTACCAAAACCTTGATACCCTAACCTCAGTTCGTGCTTGATATGAACACCGCCCGGTGAATCATTCAATTCCAAGCTAAGAAAAGCCGGAAGCCGCATACCGGCTTTTTTCATCTGCCAAACAATATGCTTGGGCCGTATTGCCGTGGCAACTACCGCATGGAAAGCAAGCCGGCGTTTTTCGCCCAGGTATTCGTCATAATAAACTTCATCGCCAAGATGGTTTTCAACCCCGGGTTTTGTAATACGAAATTGCAAATGCTCCTCCGGCCACCACTCGCTGTATCGCTTACTGTCGGGGTTAATCATAAAATCGTAAAATTGCTCCGCCTCAGCGCCGGGAACAATCAATTCAACAATGTGGCTAATCATTTCAAATCACGGTCCCCATATAAACGCACCCTTTTCTGCCGGGCACGTTTGCTTCTTTAATGTAATTAAAATTTTCGCTTTCTTCCGCAATATGGCAAAGGGCGATACCCATGTCGATACAACCCAGTTTGTTATAGAAAAACCCAAGAAGCGGATTGGATTTTTTTCGGTAACAAAGGATTTTATTATTATCAGCGATAAAATACCAATTCTGCGCATTTACGCCGCTGGGCGCAAGTCGAGCCGCTTCCAACCTTTTGTCGGAGCCTTGGCTGATATCTGACAGCGGTTTGCGTTTAAACTCGGAAAGATCGCGGTGCAAAGGCTCGCCGGGTTTGCCAAAAGCCAAGGAAATAACATGGGGCAAAACGGACGCTTCTATTTCCTGCGGCTTTGACGCCCCCAGCCAGCAGGCTCCAAGCCCGGCCGCGGAAAGGAACAGGTCCAGCTGCTGCCCGACGAAACCGATGTTTTCATATGCGCCTTCTTTCTCTTCGCTCCCGAATATTAAATAGTGCGGTGCCTTGATGTTAAATAAACCCTTGGTTTTGTTTGTAATTTCAATGCTGTATCGTATGTCCGGGTATAAGGGTTTTACATTTTCAATTTGCGCCCGTACTTTTTCAAGGGTTGCGGAGTCCAGCGCAGCGGGGTCGTATTTTCGTATTGATTTCCGCTTTCTGATTATTTCGGCCATCAACATTTAATGTTACCTCCACTCTCGATATTTTTTATAAAAAATAAATATTTCTTCTATTGGCGTTTCAACCGCTCTTGAGATATCAATCGCTAATTTCAAATGGATTATTATGTCAATAATACATCTTAATCCCTTTCCCGAATCGTAACGCGTACCGTATCGCCCGGATATCTTTCAAGAAGCCGATTATATAGCACACTGAGCCGTCGGAGTTTTTCACGCCCATATTTACAACGCTTCCGTCATAAGGTTGTGTTACATTAGAACCAACTAAACGTCTGATACGCCTATACTGCAAGAGTAATTCTACTCCACTTTGTAAATATAGTAACTGGATCATAACCTACTCTAAAGTAAAATTCATTACTGCCACCGGTCATGTGCGTTGCACCTAAAAGTTTTGTTCTTCGTACAAGTTCGGAAAGAGCCGCTGCCGCGAGTCCTTTTCTTCTATGCTTAGGTTCTGTGCAAAACGGTTCCAGATATGCTAATTTATTTTCGGGTATATACCACATCATAGCATAGCAAGCATAATCACCTTTATCGTCAACAATTACCACGTCCAACTCAGGAGTTCTGTTCGGAGCAGTATCAAAACGCCGTACCGTTTCAATGCCACCCTCGGAATCACCTTGTTGGTCGAAACCTCTCCAAGTAGCGTTCTGTAATTCTAAACGGTCACAATCAGCTAAGGGTTTAAAATGGTATCCTTCCGGTAATTTATAATTGAGCGTGTTCTTTGAAAAATCGTAAATCCCTTCTTTATGTTCACAAATTAATTCGTATCCTTGCCTTTTTATTTCATCAATTATACTTTTTTGGCTGCTGTAAACGCAAAGATGCAAACTTCCATCTTCTTTGCTTAGTCTTTCATGTGAATATTCTATCATTTTTGTAATAATTACTTCATAACCGGGTGTTAAATTGAAATATGCCTCTCCGATTTTGCTGTCATACCAACAAAACCCGACAATACATCCGTCATCCTCCCATATAGTATTTCTATGGTCTTGTGTATGGTCAGTCCAATACAGTAATTGTGAATATTCAAAAGCTGTTGCCGGCTTCCCGTTGCGCCAGTCTATTTCGTAGTTTTTAATCATAAAACGATATACTTTTTCAAAATCAACTAAACAACGGTAGGGTCTTTGAATTATCATACTGTACCTCCAATAAATATTTATTTTACAATAAGAATAACACGAAAATTATTCCCGCTCCCTAACAGTCACTTTTACCCTATCCCCCGCCTGCTTCCCAATCTTCGCCCGTATATCTTTGCGTATGCCAATAATATAACACACCGACCCATCCTCATTCTTCACACCCATATTTACAACGCTTCCGTCATAAGGTTCTCCGTCAAATGTGGCGTGAACCTTAACCCTGCCTTTGCCGAACTCCGCGCGTATATCATAAGGGAAGGCTGCATACGCGCCGCCTTTACCCGTTTCGGCGGAATTTATAACCGCTTCGTATATATAAACTTTATCGTTCAATTTATCGCCGCCTTCCCGCATTATAGCAAATTTCAGGGTTTTATTTACAATTTCCGTCCGACATACATTAAATGCTCTGACCAGCTGAGCAACTCCTCGCGGTCCCAGAGCTTTTCGCTTAAATCCAGCCAAAGGTCAATGATTTCCTTGGGCTGCGACATGATGTTCGGCTCGCAGGGCGAAACTATGCCTTCCTGACCGAACAAATGCAGCTTTTCAAGGGGAAACTGAGCCATAAATGGTAATAATTCGCTTTGTTCGATAAAAAATGCTTTTGTGAAAGCGTCGCCGGCATAGCTTCTTTTATCAATAACGCTCTGTATAAATTCTATTTCGCAAGGAGCTGTGGAGGCAATGATTTCGGGCATGAATTTCATGCCGTATATTATACCGCCCATCATATTTATAAACGAAACAAACATTACGCCGCCCGGTTTAAGCAGGTTTATGCTTGCTTTTACAGAATTAACGCGGTCCGCTTCGTCTAATAAATGATACATCGGCCCCATAAGCAAAACATGGTCGAATTGACCGTTAACCAATTTATCGGCCTCGCGCGCGTCGCCTGTGACGGTGCTGATTGAAAGCCCAAGTTCGGCGGCGCGTTCCTTTCCGTACTTGGTATTTCCGGCGGATAAATCGAACAGTGTCACGCTGCAGCCCTTTTCAGCCAAGTAAACCGAATACCGGCCCGGCCCGCCGCCGATGTCTAAAACCGAATTGCCCGGCTTTATGTAGCGGTCAAGCATCCGGCATGTTAACAAATATTCCGGCCTGCCCGCTATGCGGTTCCATTCGCGCTCAACTTCCGCGTCATAATAATCCATGACGATTTTCGTGGTTTCATCCATTTTAACCCACTCCCTTAATATGTTATTACAGAATAAAAAAGCGGCTAAGGTTGTACTTTCCTCAGCCGCTTAATGATTTTATAATCCGGTAAAAGATACTATCCTCTTATAAAATCAAAAAGAGACTAAGCCTGCGTCCGAGCGGATTAGCAAACTTAGGTTCAGAATCAAAAAACCAAGCTGTCATATAACTCTTCACAGTGCCTACCCCTTTCATAAGAGTTATCATTCAGTTTAACAGACAATAAACGCAATGTCAATCCATGTTTTAAAATTGTAATCTATACGCAACAATTACGACATTTTAAAGCCTCGACAGAATAAAGAAAGCCTGTGCTTCCGGTGCGGCGCCGGGTTTGTCGAAGTGAGGCGCGCCGCATGCCCCGCGCAGTATGCCGTACTCGTCCACTTGCTTCAAGACGGCATCGAGCGTTTCCGGGACGCGTTTCATAAACGAAGCGTCCAGCCAGCCCGTTTGCACGCCCTTTTTAATCGTATAGCACAGCATCTGGGCGAAATTGGCTTCCACAAAGGTATCCGGGTCGTCCAATATATTATGGAACAGCATATCGTTCCGCTGCAGCTCCAGCGCGGATTCAATTGTTTTACGCACAATCTCGGCGTAACGTTTCTTCGTATTTGAATCGTTTATGCCCTCAATCATGCGGGCAAGACCGCTTATGGCCCAGCCGTTTCCGACACCCCAGAATTTATCTATGATAAACCGGCTCTCGGTTTCATCCCAGATGTGCTTGAACAGTGATTTTTCCGGGATATACAAATGTTCAATGTAACCGTCGGCCTGTTTAATAGCCTCGGCTTCGTAACCGGCTTTCACAAGGCCGGGCGGCAGCATATACATGGAATCCACCCAAAACTGTTTGGCGTAATCGACATGGTAGACGATTCCCGTTTCGTTGCGCGGCGCGTCCTCAAGTACCCAACGCAGCGCTTTGTACAGAGCGGTTTTTAGCATTTCGTCCCTTGTTATTTCAACGGCTTTTACATGAGCCTCCAAAGCGGATAAGGGGTCGGTGCATGTTGTCTCGCCGTACATTAGACCCAGCCGGCCATCGTCCCTTTGGCGGTTGGCCATGTCGAGAACGAGCCCGACAGCCGTCTCCGTATCCCCCGCCTCAAAAAAGGCTTGGGCGCAAACTCCTTGTTCCCAAGAATGGCGCTGCATACACAACAACGCCATTTTTGCCTTGTTTATTATATCCATGCTCATGGTTTTTTTATTTGGTCAAGATCTATTGCGCAAACGTTGCAAAAACCTTTATCAATCGGCGCGTTGTACAATACCACATTGCCTGAGCGGTTGAAGGAGGGATGCGGATGCTCCGCGCCGGTTGCAGGTTCCGCAAGGTTTGCCAGCACTTCCTCCGCGCCCGTCTCGGCGTTTATAAGCATGATTTGGTTTTTCCATCCCATGTAAACGCCGGTTATGCGGTCGGCTGTTATCCATTTGCCCGCTCTGTCGGGAGCGCAGTGCAGGTATTGCGTGGATTCAGCCATAACCTTGAAATTATGACCGTCCCTGGTTCCGCGCATAATGTGGTTCGGATATTTAATAAAATATAAATAATCCCCGTCGCCCGTCCATACCTCGTGGGTAATCCAATCGCCTTCTTTTTCCACATAATACGGGCGTACCGTGCGTGTGGGGTAATCAAACATCCAAATGCGTTGTAAGGCGTCACCCGTTGTTTCATGTATGTACATAACGGATTCGTCATCCCCGGGGCAGGCTTGGCAATGGCCAAGAACATGGTCATCTTTCCAGACAACTTCCGCAACGCCCTTTTTGGGGTCCAGCACAACCAGCGCGTAAATTTTATTGGCAAGCTGGTACGAGCTCCATATCAGCCCTGATTTTGATGCCGAAAAATGCCCGGTACAGCGCCCGGGCGGCAGAACGCCCACTTCCGTAAGCTTGCCCGTGAGCGTCTCGAACCTGTACACGGAATCCTCTTTTCGCACATAAGCGCAATCGCGGTGATAATCCATCCCCAAATTCGTATAACCTTCCCCGAGCGCCAGTTCCTGCTTCCCCGTCGCGTACTCCACACGGTAAATAGCCGATTTTTCGTTTTCGGTTCTTATGTAAAAGAAATATTTATCATCGGAAGTAAAACTTTCCGTCGTAAAGTAAAACTTGCTGGAACGCTCCTTGCTGTTGGTAAACTGCTTGATAACATACCCTGTATCTTTGTCCTTGTATTCAAATAATTCGTTCATTTGCTTCCCCCTGTTTTAATGAAAAAGGGGAACTATAAAAGCTCCCCTTAATTATTATTTAAATGTTGAATTACTCTTCGATTGTGTTTACTTCGTCAAAAGCGACTTGCAGCTCGTCAAGGGAGTCCTGACCGCCTTCGGCGTACCAGCGGGCGGTTTCTAATCCGAATCCTGCCAAGTCGATATTACCCATGACATAGTTGACGACCGCGTCGTCTATGATCTGGTTAAGGGAGCGCATGCTGAGTGTCCAGGTGGGGGACATTACCGCAAACGGAAGTATCGGGTTGTAAACGGCAAACTCAATGTTTTCAACCTGTACTTCGTCATGGCGGACTTCGCGCGGGTTGCGCCACTGCCTGTAGGTAAGGTCGTCCCTCATTCTAAACTGGTTCAGGCCTTCTACTATATCCCAGCCATTGAGGATTTCCGCGCGGGGGATAACTAAAATGGTTTCGTCGTCAACCCATTCGTAGTTTACGTCTTCCGCGCCCCAAATCAAGATATTCTGGCCGATTTCATCGTTCAGCATGTTAAGGAAGTTGAGATGGTGGCGTAAATCCTCCTCGGTTCTTGCTCCGGTGGTGGAGATGGCGACATAACCCATATGCCCGTCATGGGCGCGTACGAGGAGTTCCCCGTGTCTATTGGCAACGGAACCCATTACCCAGATATGAGTGCCGGCATCGACATCTTCCTGTGTGATAATGCCGTTGTCGCGTAAACCGTTGGCGGCGCGTCTGGATTCGTCAGTAACGTCCATATGCCAGCCAGCTTCGCTTCTGCGCAGGAAATGCGCCCAATCGCTCGTTTGCAAGGCCGCGAAGTCTGTGTTGATTAAGCCTTCGTCGTATAATTTCTTGCTGAAATCAAGCGCTTCGATGAAGCCTTCATGCTCAAACCACGGATAAAGCTGACCTTCCTCGTCAACGCCGAATCTGTTTGGCGCGCCGTGCATTACAGCCAGGTCATGGAAGGGACCCATGTGGAAGCCGGTCCAAGCCATGCCGAATGTTGCGCTGCCGTCACCGTTGGGGTCGTTGTTTGTGAACGCGTACAGTACCTCGTACAGCTCGTCAAGGGTTGTGGGTTCCTCAAGCCCTACGTTCTCAAGCCAGTCGCTGCGGTAAACCATGCCGGGGCGTCCGACGGGGCGCATACGGGGGATACCGAAATAGCGGCCGCCGATGGATATGTTGTTAAAGACGTTCTGGTTGATTTCGGCCAAGTTCGGGTATTCCATGATATAATCGGTGATATCCCAGAAAGCGCCGGACTGGGCGGCCTGTACGATAGGCCCGGTGTTACCGGTTATTACGACAAGGCCGGGTAAATCGTCGGTCAGACGGGTGTTCATCTGCGCGTCATAATCCGCGTTCAGAACATAGAATAATTCGATTCTGTAACCGGTATGTTCCTCCAGCGCTAATATAGCCGGATGGTCGCTGGCAATAATCTCGCCGCTGTGGGATACTGTGAGGATGGTGATGGTGTAACGGTCATCACCGTCGTCGCGGGTACCGGAACCGCAGGCTGATAAAACCATTGTAAAGGCTAGCATTACAGCCGTTACCGCAACAAGTAACTTTTTCATTGATTTCATAATATTCCTCCTGTTTTGATTTTATTTCAAGGCTTGCCTTATGGCTTGCCTGGAAATCAGCACGTGCGGCATGTTGCGGGCGGGACGCCCGCGTTCCCAGCGCTACCCTTTTATCGCGCCCACCATAACGCCCTTGGTGAAATGCCTTTGGATAAAGGGGTATACGACAAGGATGGGGACGGTGGCAAACACGATAACAGCGTTTCTGATGCTTTCAGACGGCGGTGTGACCAAAGAGGGGTCGAAATTTGCGTCGTCGATGCGCCCCGCAGACAGCATGACAATACTGCGGAGTATAAGCTGCAGCGTCCAGCGGTCGGGACGGCTGGGTAGGTAGAATAGGGCAGGGCGGTAAGCGCCCCAGTAACCAACGGCGTAAAAAAGTGAAAAGGTGGCGATTGCCGCTTTGGACAAGGGGAGCACAATCCTTAGAAAAACCGTTATGTCCGAAGCTCCGTCTATTCTGGCGGATTCCTCAAGCTCCGCTGGGATGGACTGGAAAAAGTTTTTAAGTACTATCAGGTTCCATGTGCTGACGGCACCGGGGAGTATGAGCGCCCAATACGAATTAAGAAGGCCGAGGTTGCGGACGTTTAGGTAAGCGGGAATCATTCCGCCGCTGAACACCAGCGTAAATGTTACCATCATTAAGATGGCGGTACGCCCGACAAGGTACTTTTTAGAGAGCGGATAAGCGAATGTAAGCGTAATTAACATGGATACAAGGGTACCAAGCCCGGTGGTCCAGATTGAAACCCACAAAGCCCGGGGGAGAGTGCGTGATGAAAATATGTATCTGTAGCCCTCAAGCTGGAAGGTACGGGGAATCAGGAAGAAGGGGCGCGAGGCGACCTCCGCCTGGGTGGCGAAAGAGGTGCCGATAATATACACGAACGGTATAACGGTTATCGCCGCGCAAAAGATAAGGAAAAACACGTTGAATACATCGAAAATCCTTGATGCCGTAGAGTCGTTGCGTATCATGTTTATCCCCCCTAAAAGATCCCGGATTCGCCCGCTTTTTTAGCGAGCTTGTTAGTGCCTAGTATCAATACCATGCCTATAACGGATTTGAACAGGCCGATGGCTGTGGTGTAGCTGAATTGCCCGTTTACTATACCCTCCCTGTAGGTGAAGGTGTCAAGCACGTCAGAAACCACGCGGTTTCCGGCGTTTGACATAAGGAAGAGCTGGTCGAATCCATTATCCAGGACATTTCCCATGCGTAAAATTAATAAAATGACTATGGTGCTTCGGATGGCGGGCAGCGTTATATGCCAGACCTGCCGCCATCGCCCCGCGCCGTCGACTATGGCGGCTTCGTACTGCTCCATGTCAACGCCTGTCAAAGCGGCTAGAAAAACTATGGTGCCCCATCCCGATTCCTTCCATATTGTTTGGATGATGATTATAGGCCGGAACCATCGGGGTTCGGTTAGGAAAGAGGCTGTGTTACCGCTTAAAGTGGTTATCAGGCCGTTTATAGGCCCCGTAGAGTTCAGGAGCATGAAAGAAATACTGGCGACAATGACCCATGAAATAAAATGCGGTACGTAAATCGCCGACTGTATGGCGCGCTTGAACCATTTAAGCCGTATTTCGTTAAGGAAAAGCGCCAGTATGATGGGTGCGGGGAAAGCAAAAATTATACTGTAAAACGACAAAAGCAGCGTATTTATCATTAGTGTGGCAAATGTGGCGCTGTTGAAGAAATTGGTAAAATGCTTGAGGCCGACCCAGGGGCTTTCGGAAAAGCCCCGGAAAATGTTATAGTCTTGAAATGAAATCAAAATTCCCCACATGGGGAGGTAGCGGAACAGTATAAAAAACGCCAGGCCGGGTATAAGCATTATGTACAACCAGTAGCTCTTGCGCATTATCTTTAGTGTTTTTATGAAACTGTTCCACGAAAATCTTGATTTTCGTACTCTCACGGGCGCAGACGGATTTGCCAAACCACAGACACCTCTCGCGGTCATTTTTAGTTATTGTACACAAAATCCGGCAGAATGTCAAATGAAAACAAACCCAAAAACTACACATTAGTTATAAAATCCAACTAAAATCATAGTAAAATCAACCATTATAAATTTTTGTTAACCATTCTGAACCTTTCCTCGCTAATGTCAAATATTAACGCACACAGTGCTTTTGTGTAACTTATGCGTTTATATTTGTAACTTACGCGTGGCCCCAAGACTAATAAAGAAGCGCTATCGTAGGTACTATATGGGTAGGTGAGATTATGAGGCTGATTTTAAAACAATTGCAGGATATTTCCGAAACCGAGGTCGAAATCCGCTATGCGCAAATGGATGCCAGAATACACAACCTTATAAAGCAAGTGGAGCAGAGCAAGCAATATCTTTATGGCATGGAGAATGGACGGCAGCACCGCATTTTGGTAAATGATATTTTTTATGCGGAAAGCGTGGACAGAAAAACATACATTTATACCAAATTGGATATTTTTCATTGTGAGCTGAAATTGTATCAAATACTTATGAAAAACGTTGATTTTGTACAGGCAAGCAAATCCTGTGTAGTTAACATAAACGTCCTGGAAAATATCCGGACATTACTAAACAGCCGTATGGAAGGCACATTGATCAATGGTGAGAAGATAACGATCTCCCGTACCTATATTCCGGGTATAAGGGCGGCGTTTACCGAAAAGGGAGGAGATGCGGAATGAAGAAATTCATCAAGGATTGGCTTATGAATTTTGCGATAATCGTGATTGTCCTGTATGTCTTTGATTTTATTTTATATGGGCAGGGGGGAAATAAGGTTTTTATTTTTCAACTGCTTTTTGTCACCCTGCTGATTAGGCTGCTGGCGAAGCTAACCAGCAAATTTATTTCATTATACTACCCTGTTCTTGAGTACCTACTTGAATTTGCGATGGTTAACATTGTTGTCCTTGGCAGCGGCTTGTTGTTAAAGTGGTTCAGGCTTGAAAACATCTGGCATCCCATATTAGTCATCGCGGTAGTTTATGCGGCGGCTTTTGTACTGGATTTAACGCGGACAAACCGCGATATCGCATTTATAAATGAGCAGATAAAACGCAGACGGGGGTTTGGAAAATGATAATATATAAACATATATTAAGGAATCTAGGTAAAAAAAAGCTGAGGAGCTTATTGGTTCTGCTGTCAATTGGTTTATCGACCGCGTTGTTTTTTGCGACATTGGGTCTCGGCGCGGCGATTGAAAGGCTTGCGATTGCCCAGATGCGCCAGTTTACGGGTTCAACCGATCTTATTATGGTGAATAGGTATGACGAGTTGTACGTTACTACCGATAGCTTGCTGTACATATCTCCAGAAAGCCTTAAAGCGGTTACCGGGATTAGTTATTATGCGGGCCAGCTTCAGCATTACGCGACGGTTATCCCGGCTGACGGTGACCGTCTTTATATGCAGATTATCGGCGGGGACTTTGCTGATTTTGAAAGATTTAACCCCATTGTCTTCGCCGATAGGCATGAAGGGCTTAATGACTTCAGCGGCGATAAAATTATAATAAGCCGGGCTTTTGCGGAAAAACATAATTATAAGACCGGAGATATAATGGAAATGCACTTCGGGAAAAGAACGCATGCGCAGATGCTGATTGTGGGGGTAGCCGAATCCACGGGCATATTCCTTATGGAGCTGCCGGACATTGGCATAGTTCCAATGGATTTCGCAAATGAGGCATTAAACGCGGGCGGCCTGCCGAATGTAATCTATATTGCCGCAAGCGACAAGAATCAAATTGATAAGCTTAAGCAAGATATCGAGGCTATTTATCCGCGGGCGGCTGTGGAATACGCGGTCAACGAGCTGCTGGCAGCGTCGCGCGCCAACACGGCGGCAATGCCCTTTGCGGTTTCGTCAATATTCGTGGTGGTTATGGGCCTGTTTATCGTAATCACCTCGTTCAATCTGATTTTCATTGAACGTCTGCCGTCCCTTGGCGCGTTCAGAACGGTAGGGTGTACCAAAATAAGGATGACGATGATCAATTTAAGCGAGGCGCTGACGTTTGGTTTGCTGGGCGGGGTTTTTGGATGTCTGCTGGGCTTGGCCGCGCTTAATATAATCGGGGGCGTTTATGTGCCCGGCGTAAGCGGAGGGGTAGGGGTTACCTTTCAAATCAACAGCATACATCTGATTTTTACCGTTTTGTTTGGGGCCGCGCTTACGCTTATCGGGGCGCTTGTCCCGGTTATAAAGATTTCCCGGATCCCCTTGCGCAATATTATTTTGGGAGACATCATAAAACATAAAAAAAGAGAGGCATCGCGCAGCGTAATAACGTGCGCATTATCGGCAGTTGTGTTTGCAATGAGTGTACATACACCGCACTTTATCAAACCGGGTTTAACAAGTTTCATTGTTGCTGTTATATGCATGGTTTTGATTATCGTAGCGTCAATTTTACTGATTCAAGGCGTTATCAAGCTCATCGCAATATTAATCGGCAGGCGCGCGGGGACATTCGCTGCCCTTTGGATCGGCATAAAAAATGTCACAGACAACAGCAAGCTCTTAGACATTGTAAGGCTTATCACAATTTCTGTATCATGCACCGTATTTATGGCGGTATTTACACTCTCGGTCAGTAATACGGCCAGGGAAATAAATACGGGTTTTTTCAACTATGATTATATGCTGATCATTCGCGGCGCCCGTCAAGATGAGCTTGACAGGCTGAGGGCGGTTGAAGGCGTTGACGACACCCTTGGGTATTACACAGTCTTTAATCAGTACGTGCCCTCATTTAACTCTTTTTTAAGCGTCCTTTACGGAATCGAGGATGAGAAGTACTTTGATTACGTAAAAACTGATTTTGATAATAATACGCTGGCTGCCATTAGGGGTCTTGACAATGGGCGTAACATCATCCTGACCACGCATCTGCAGCGCCTGTTTGATATTAACATTGGCGACGAGGTAACGCTGAACTTTTATGGGGAGGATTATGTCTACACTGTTACGGGGTTTGTGCATTCTCCCAATGACGGCGGTGTCTCCGGATTTATCTCCGCCGGCAACATCAAATCGGACGGCAGGCAAATATCATTTTCCCGGCTCTATGTTCGCGCCGCTGAAACGCCGCAGGCTATGGCAAACACACGCGCCGAATTTTTGGGACGCGTCCTCTTTATGGAAACAATAGATGATTTATTGGAAGAGAGCTACAACGCTTTTATGCGCATATTCGACGTGCTGACCGCCTATGCCGTTCTGGCTACAATAATCGGCGTTGCGGGTATTTTTAACAATACGTTCGCCAGCTTTATCGAAAGGAAAAGGGAGCTGGCCGTGATGCGTTCTGTCGGGATGAGCAAAAGCCAATTACGCCGGGTGATGGCATCTGAGGCGGTCGTCATTGCCGTATCCGGTACGCTGCTTTCCTTTGCCGCCGCCGCCGGGATGTTATCCGTCGCGCCCGTGATGATGGGATTCATGTGGCATGAGAAATTAATTATTACATATAATCCCGCAATATTCGGCGCGGCTATGCTGTTTATCATGGCGTGCATGTCTTTGGCTGCATTTGTATCTATTTCAAGGACTTCGAAAATGAGCATAATTGAAGCTATCAAATATGAATAAGAATTCTAAAGGAGGATATTTTTTATGGCAAATAACGCAGTTGTTCAGGTGTCGGGAGTAAGCAAGAGCTTCCCGCTTGAGAAAAATAATGTGAGAGTGCTTGATAATGTCAGCCTAACGGTTAACAGGGGTGATTTCCTTTCGATCATGGGGCCTTCGGGTTCGGGAAAGAGTACGCTGCTGTATCTTATCGGCGGTCTGGATAAGGTTTGCGCCGGACAGATTCTTTTAAACGGCAAGAACATATGGGACATGAACGACAGGGGGCAAAGCGTGATGAGGCGCCGCGAAGTTGGGCTTGTTTTTCAATTTTACAACCTCATCCCCAACCTTAACGTTGTTGACAACATTCTTATGCCGGCTATCCTTGACGGAAAAAAGCCAAAGAGCCTGAAGAAAGACCTTGA
Organism: Defluviitaleaceae bacterium; assembly: GCA_009780415.1. Classification (GTDB taxonomy): domain Bacteria; phylum Bacillota; class Clostridia; order Lachnospirales; family WRAX01; genus WRAC01. Next base: position 33,866 of record WRAC01000010.1, read on the forward strand.
CGTAATATTGGATATAACCGGCCTAGCCGACAGGAAGAAGCATATCCCGTGCGAGCTTTCCGGGGGGCAGCAGCAAAGGGTGGCAATCGCCCGCGCGCTGATAACAAATCCTGACGTCATTCTGGCGGACGAACCTATCGGCAACTTGGACAGCGCCGCGGGCACCCAGGTTTTGAAGCTGTTGCAAAGGGTCAACAGTGAGAAGAAAAAAACCATCATTATGGTGACCCACAACATAGAAGCGACGGCATACGGGAACAGGGTCATAAATATAAAAGACGGTAAAATCATTGAAAGCGCTTAGAGCTTGATTTCTGCATTCTGTTAACGTATTTATCTCACCTGGCCAAACATCGTCTCCTTTAAATCTAAATAATAGAGGTAGTTCTCCGGGGTTACGTCCGGCGGGCACCTGTGGTCGCAGAACGGGATAAAGCCGCCTCTTTCCACCATCGGGGCAAGGGATTGCATATACCCTTTTATGCTTTCCTTCCCTTCAATCATTTTAAGTTTATCAAACCCGCCCATTATGCGCAGTTCTTTGCCGTGCCGGCTCAGCAATTCGGCAGGATGGGCGCAGCCGTTGACTTCGAAGGGAAAGAGGCAATTTATCCCGCCTTCCAGCAGATAAGGGAGAATCGGGCGCACGTCCCCGTCGCAATCCGTGTACCAAATATCAATGCCGAAATCCATCAATTTCTTCTTTATCCTTTTATATCTCGGCATTACCACGTCCCTAAAGAAATTGACCGATACAATGGGGCCGTTCTTGAAGCATATATCCTCCCAACCGCTGGCGAAGTCAAAGTCCACAACGGGAAGCGCTTGGTCAAGGAAATCCTCGGCAAGCAGACAGCAGGTTTCCACCATGTCCTCGACCATTTCGGGGTAATCATAAGTGGCGTAGGCAAGTCCCTCAAAGGTAAGCATGTCGCGGATTTTACCGATCATTGAGCCGCAAGAAACCCCAACCGGGAACTCCCGGCTTTTTGGATAAGCCAGCTTGAGCGTATCCGTATTAACAAGCCGCGCGGGATCATCACGCCTGAACCGTTCTTTTTTGCATTTTAACCAGTCATCAGGGGTTTCTACGGATGCCTTTATGTAATGCGGGATAGTGTCGTGCCCGTCAGCGGGAACCTCGGCAAGCAGGCCGTCGCCGTTTATCATTATCTTTTTATCGCCCTTGACCTCGACGACCTTTTGCTCAAAGCATGGTGACATCCATATATTTCCCGATACATTTTCTATCCTGTCGAAATTGAAGAAGATATCGGCTTCCTCATTGTTTTTTATACCGTTTTCATAAAACAGCGGCCACTTGGTGAAATTTTCTTCCCAGTAGCCAAACTCCATATTAAAGCACCGGTCAACGGGCTTATACCGCATTTGATTGTTAAACCGCTCCCTGGCCGTCATAGTCCCTTTCCACGATGGCCTGCACGGGGTTATTTCACGCATATATGCGCCTCCGCTCAATTATGTTTTATCGTAACCTTCATCTCGGGCAGATTTTTCATGATTTTTGTCACGGTGCACGCGTCGAATACACTGTTAATCGGTTTTATATATTGTTCCGGGAACCCTTCGGGGAGCGTCACAATAAACTCGATGCTTTGATAGATACCCTTCTCCGTGTCTCCCGCAAGCTCCAGCCCGATCCCTTCCGTCGATAATTCCATGCTTTGGCAAAAACCCCGCAAGGTCATCATAGAGCAATTCAACAACGCCGCGGCCCACATCTGAACCGGAGTAGGGTATTCGCCGCCTCCGCCTTTTGCCGCGGGTATATCCGCTATTAAGGTTAAACCGTCAATTTCTGCCGACACTTTCGTTTTATCAATAATCCTTGATACAGCCGTTACTTTATCCATTACTAATTACCTCCCGATCAAATTGGGTTACAGCAATATTTTACCATAAACGCTCATTCTTGACAATCTTAGTCACAAATATTATAATATATACTACTCAAACGCCGCAGCCGCCGTTTTTCCCGAAAGGAACAAGCTTCTATGAAATGGAGATACGTTGCAAGAAGGCTCTTGATCGCTGTACCGACTTTTTTCGGCATAACAATACTTGCGTACATAATCGCTTCGTTCGCTCCGGGAAGCCCGCTGGACGCGTTTCTGGCGGACCCGCGCATTACGGCGGAGGAGATCGCCCGTTACAGGGAGGCGCTGGGGCTGGACAAGCCCGTGTTTGTCCAGTACCTTAACTGGCCTGAAGGCTCTGCTCCAAGGCGATCTGGGCTTTTCTATAAGCTCCAGGAGGCCCGTAATAGATTTAATAATGGCCCGTATCGGCCCCACCGCGATGCTGGCGTCGTCTGCTATAATCCTGTCAATATTAATATCCGTTCCGCTGGGAATCCTTGCGGCCGTAAAACCCAATTCGGCACGTGATTACGTGTCAACGGGCATATCCCTGCTTTTCGCGTCCACCCCGAATTTCTTCGCCGCGCTTGTGCTGATTTATATATTCGCCGTTAATTTAAGAATACTCCCTTCGGGCGGCATGTTCGACTCGTCCGGCCAGCGTACCTTGCTCATCCAGCTAAGGCATATGGTTCTGCCTGCTTTGGTATTGTCGTTCCAGCAGATAGGGGGGTGGGTGCGCTATATGCGCTCTTCCATGCTGGACGTTATGCAGGAGGATTATATACGTACGGCGAAAGCCAAAGGGTTAAAGCGCGGGATGGTCATAATGAAGCATGGCGTAAAGAATTCGTTGATTCCGGTGGTTACGGTTATCGGTATGTCTATCCCCAGCCTTGTCGGGGGAGCGGTGGTTACGGAGCAGGTGTTCAGCTGGCCGGGCATCGGTTCGTTGATGGTGCAGTCCATAGGGTCAAGGGACTATCCGGTTATTATGGGTATAACTGTGTTGATTTCGGTTACGGTATTGCTGTGTAATCTTATCGTCGATATGATATATGGTTTGCTGGACCCGCGTATAAGTTACAATTGATAGATTAATAAGGATGATTGCGATGGATAATAACGGCGGGAAAGATGAATCGTATTTCCTGGATGCCCTGCGCAAATTTTTAAACCATAAACCGGCGTTTGCCGGTGTTTGCGTTTTAATACTTGAAATTCTCTGTGTTGTTTTATTACCCATCATCCTGACCCTTGATCCGTATACGTCTAACCCGGCGGCTTTCGGCGCGGCTCCCGCTCCCGGTCATTTTCTGGGAACGGATTCCATAGGAAGAGATATTTTCGCAAGGGTCGTATACGGCGGGCGCACATCCCTGCTCGTGGGGCTTCTGTCAACATTGATAGCCATGTGCCTGGGCACGCCGCTGGGGCTTTTGGCCGGGTATTACAGAGGATGGGTTGAGGCCGGAATAATGCGCCTTGCCGATATATTCATGTCCTTTCCGTCTATGGTGCTTATTTTAGTTATGGTCGCGGTTGTAGGCCCGTCCGTCTGGTCGGTCACCATAATTATCGGGGTTCTGGGCTGGACGCAGTTTGCCAGGCTTATCCACGGCAGCGTCCTCAGCGTGCGTGAAAAGGAATATGTGGAGTCCGCCCGCGCCATCGGAACACCCGATTTCGTTATCATGATTAAATACGTGCTTGCTAACTGCTTCGCGCCGATTCTGATCGCCGCTACTTTTATGACCGCAAACGCGATAATATTGGAATCCTCCCTAAGCTTTCTGGGTATGGGCGTGCAGCCCCCGCAGGCGAGCTGGGGCAATCTTCTGTTCGACGCCCAGAGCCTGACCGTGCTGTCACGCAGGCCGTGGCAGTGGGTGCCGCCCGGATTCATGCTGGTGCTTACCGTGCTTAGCATCAACTTTATCGGTGACGGCGTGCGAAGCGCTCTGGATCCGAAAATAAGGCTTTAAGGTTTTACAAAATACAAAGAAGGAAGGTAGTGCTTATGAGAAAGTGCATAGCGCTGATTCTGGCCGCAGCCATGCTCACGGGCCTCTTGGCCGGATGCGCCGCAGACGGGGCCACCGCCGGAACGGGTGAGAAGGTAATCACCATGGCTATGACAAACCCATGGGACACGATGATGCCCCTCAACACCAACAGCAATTACGGCCGCGTGATTTATGACCAGCTTTACGACAGGCTCACAATGAATCAGGCGGACGGCTCCTTTGCCCCGAGGCTTGCCAAATCATGGGAAGTCAGCGAGGATTCAACCGCGGTGACGTTCCGTTTGGTAGAAAACGCCAAATGGCACGACGGAACGCCGTTTACCTCCGCGGACGTGGTGTTTTCGTTCCAGCTTTATTCCAATCCGGGCGTTGAAGCTCTCAGCCGCTATCTGCTCCAATACATTGACGGGGTTGACGCTTCCGGAGCGGAGATATCAGACAAATCCATCGCCGTTGAGGCGCTTGACGACTACACCGTGGTAATCACCATGAAATCGCCAATGTACTATGAAACACTTTTAAATGACTTAAACAACGTATTTATGATTCCCAAGCATATCTTCGAGGGTAAAACCCCCGAGGAACTAAACGCCCCCACCCTTTGGGAGAACCCCGTGGGAACCGGCGCTTTCCGCTTTGCTTCCAAGATAGACGGCGAACGCATGGAATTTACGGCTAACGAGGATTATTTCCAGGGCGCGCCGAAGATCGACAGGCTGGTGGTGCGTATCATACCCACCGCCAACCTTCTGGCGGGGTTAATCAGCGGCGAGATTGATATTCTGGCGGGCGGCGGCCTTGGCGCGATACTCCTTGACGACTGGGGCATGGCAAAGGAGCAGAACAACCTTATAACCGAATCCATCCCCACGCAGAGCTATCAAATGCTTATTATCAACACGCAAAAACCGTACATGACCGAAAGGGCGCGTCAGGCGTTCTCTATGGCCATTAACCGCGATGTCCTGGTCAACTCCCTGCTTCAGGGCGAAGGCGTTTCGATTGTGACGCCCATCTCACCCATCAGTCCGTACTACAATCCGGCTGTGGAGGTATGGTTCGACCCTGATTTAGCCAAGCAAATCCTTGAGGAAGAAAACTTCCCCTTCGATCAGGAACTGGTGTTCTTAGTACCTACCGGCAACACCACCCGCGAGCGCGCCGCCGTCCTTATACAGCAGGACTTCCAAAGGATCGGCGCGAATGTCCGCATCCAATCCGTAGACTTCCCGACATTGATGAACGATATGCGTGAGGAATTGCATGATTTCGGCGTAATAGGCTCCGGCGGCTCCCTTGACCCGAGCGAAAGCCGGCAGATGATAAATCCGGACAGCACGGTTAACTTCTCCCGCCTTACCGATTACACGCTGTCCGATTTAGCCCTCGAAGGAACCTCCGCGCTGACTTTTGAAACGCGCGTACCCTATTTTAATCTGTATCAGGAGCTCATGAGGGATACGGCGGCCATTGTTTACCTGTTCACCACTAACAGCCTGATGGCGTACAATAACCGCCTGACGGGCATTAATGCCGCTAACTTCAACGTGCTTGACTGGAGCGCGTGGAAGTGGGATATTAATTAAAGCGAGTATTTGTCAAAACACGGGGAGCCGGGCATTAGCCGGCTCCCCGGTAATAAAACGCTGGGAAGTAGGTTTATAATGGAACATCTGCTTTCGGTCAAAGGTCTCAGGACGGAGTTCATGACAAAAAAGGGAATCGTCGCCGCTGTGGACGGGGTGGATTTTGACGTTAAACGCGGAGAGATTTTAGGCATTGTCGGTGAATCCGGCTGCGGGAAAAGCGTTACCAGCCTGTCCATCCTCAGGCTTTTGCCGGAAAACGGGCGTGTTGCACATGGCAGTATCGAGCTTGAAGGTAACGACCTTTCGCAGTTATCAGAGAAAAGGATGTGCAATTTACGGGCAATAAGATTGCCATGATATTCCAGGACCCGCTTACATCGCTGAACCCCACAATGACTATAGGCGAGCAGATGATTGAACCGTTTGCCGTACACAGCGGATATACCAAGAAACAGGCAAAGGAAGCCGCGCTGGATATGCTGGGGCGTGTCGGCATATCCTCCCCGAAACGCCGGATGAGGGAATACCCCCACAACCTGTCGGGGGGTATGCGCCAGCGGGTGATGATCGCGATGGCTTTGTCGTGCAGCCCTGTCCTGCTTATCGCCGACGAGCCAACTACCGCTCTCGACGTATCCATCCAGGCTCAGATACTTGAGCTTATACTTAAATTAAGGGAAGATACCGGCACGGCTGTGCTTCTGATAACGCACGATATGGGCGTGATCGCCGGGATGGCGGACAATGTGCTTGTGATGTATGCCGGGAAGAGTGTGGAGTATGCCTCGGCGGCGAACATATTCAACTCGCCTAAGCACCCCTACACGGAGGGGCTGTTGAAATCAATCCCGCGCATGGATACGAACGTCGATACCCTCCCCGTTATAGAGGGTACGGTGCCCAACCAGTATAATATGCCGCCGGGATGCCGGTTCCACACCCGCTGCGCTTATAAAACAAAGCGGTGCGAAACGGATATTGTTGGAGATTATATGTCGGGCGAAACAAAAGTCGCATGTTTTAAATACGCATAGGTAATACCGAGTTGCAATCAAAGAAACACTTACTCCGGGCGGATGAGCCGGCCTGAGCGTGAGCGTACTGGATCATCCGCACGGAGTTAGTGTGATTTAGATTGCAACTTGGTATAAGATTCGCGGAAGGTGATAGTTATTTCTGATAATTCTTATGTACATGATAATGCTAATCTTTTTGAAATAAGGAATCTACGTAAGCATTTTATTAGCCGCAGAAGCATTCTTAATTTCAAGTCCGGTGCGGTCAAGGCCGTGGACGGTGTGAACCTGACCATACGGAAGGGTGAAACTTTGGGGCTTGTGGGTGAATCCGGATGCGGCAAATCAACGCTCGGGCGGGTTATTTTACGGCTTCTCACCGCCAGCGGCGGAACAATTATGTACAATGGCAGGAATTTATTAGAGTTTGACAAAAAAACGATGCTTGAAGCAAGGAAACATTTACAAATCGTGTTTCAAGACCCCTACGGCTCGCTTAACCCGCGTATGTCTGTGGAGGAATTGGTCGGCGCGCCTATGAAGGTATTTGAAAAAAGCGGAAAAATTCAACGCAGGGAAGCCGTGAAAAACATATTGGAGGAGGTCGGTATCGGAGCGCATCAACTCCGGCGTTTTCCGCACGAATTTTCGGGCGGGCAAAGGCAGAGGATCGGTATTGCCAGGGCTTTGATACTTAATCCTGAGTTTGTGGTCTGTGACGAGCCCGTATCGGCCCTTGACGTATCCGTACGGGCTCAGGTGTTAAATCTGCTCCGCGAGCTTCAAAGGAAAAAAGGGTTGACATATCTGTTTATCTCTCACGATTTAAGCGTTATCAAACACATCAGTGACCGCATCGCCGTGATGTATCTGGGAAAGATTGTGGAATTATGCGGCAGGGATAAGCTGTATGAAAGCCCGCTCCACCCATACACCAAGGGTCTTATGGCCGCCATACCCATACCCGATACGAACATCAAACGCCAGCGCGCCGTGCTTTTGGGGGATATACCAAGCGCCTTCAATCCCCCGTCCGGGTGTAATTTCCACACACGCTGCCAGTTATGTACCGAGATATGCAAAAATGAGGAGCCCGCGCTGCGTGAGGTTGAGCCTAATCACATGGTTGCGTGCCACATGGTATAGCCGTCTTTAAATTTAAGGGAAATATCCGATTTTTGAAAAATAAGGTAGGCAAGGCATACTCGCCCTGCTTATTTTTTTATCGCTTCTTGACAAAAGCACGTGAGTAATAGTATACTTGCGGGAATGATATTGGCGAAAGACCGCACATCGTCTTTCTTAACACGTCTGTTCGCTTCGCCGATGACCGCTTCTGATTTCTTGCTAGGCTATACCGCTCCGATGATTGTAATGACATTAGGGCAATCTGCGATAACTCTGCTCGCCGCTTGTCTTTTCGGGCTTTCGTTCACGGTCAGCATCCTTCCCGCTATTTTGGTGACATCGATAACCTCACTCTTGTTTGTCGGAATTGGTTTATTAACAGGCAGCCTTATGAATGACAAAGCGGTAGGCGGTATTTGCGGAGCATTGCTCACAAATGCCGCAGGGTGGTTGTCCGGGGTGTTTATTCCGATTGACTTAATAGGTGGCGCGTTTAAGACTATAACAGGCATTTTGCCGTTTTATCACGGAGTAGAAGCCGTACGAACAGTCTTGAACGGTGATTATGCCGCGGTTTTACCGCATTTGGCAGTTGTGTTGGGTTATACGGTTGTTGTTTATATACTCGCGGTTATTGCATTTCGGCGTAAAATGAGCGGCGATAGGGTGTGACGGTATGGATAACATCGGAGCCCCAAGTATAGAAAAGCATTTAATCTAAAAAAAGACTTGATATTTTAATATAGGTATGATAATGTAATTCAAATGGTTTAAAAATCAATATGAATAAGGGGCATTTGATTATGTATCCAAACAATTATACTTATCTTCGTTTGGAAATGATTAAGTATTTATCGTTTATCAATACAATCCATGAAGAAACCCGGAAAATTTGGTTAAAACCAATTCATACATATTATACCGATCACGGAATACCTCATTCGGAACGGATTTTACGTTTATGCGATAAAATGCTGGAATACCATTACGGTCAAAAATTATGTGAAGAAGAAATCGTTATTTTAGCCGCATCCTGCTATTTACATGATATAGGAATGCAACTGCCTGAATTTTCGGGGCTTGAAAAAAAAGAAACTTATTCAAACGCGGAAAAAAACCACATAAGGGACAACCACCACATTGCAAGCGCAAATGCCATAAAAATCATTTTAGTTGAAAAGACAGATATTGACAGGGGTTTGATAGAGTATATATCACTGATATCCAAATATCACCGTGAAAAGGGTTGTAATATATATAACCTTGAGGATAGCTCGTTTCACGGGAAAAATATCAGGCTTCGACTGCTGGCATGCATTATGCGGCTTGGCGACGAGCTTGATGTTGACAGCCAAAGGATTGATTTTTCGTCTGCGGAGTTTATTGGTTTGCTCCCATTAACTAAGATGCATTGGTATTCGCATAAATATATTGAAAGCCTTTCATTTAACGATGGCAGGATTACTGTTTTTTTACGTGTTCCTATTTATCCGAAAAACCCGGACGCGATTAAGCTTTTGGTTGCGCAATTTATCAATAATATTCAAAAACGCTTGAACGGCGTATATAAAGTAATGTATCAGAATAAATTGTTTGTTTATCCCAGGGTCAGCGTCAATTCAATTAACAGCGGCATTATGGACGACATACCGGACGACGTTATTGATTATTTATTGGATAATAAAAAGAATATAACGTTTAAATACAGAACCGAAAAGAAATCATTGGTAAAACCGATGCCGTTATTAAATGATAATTATCAAGTTATCGGTTCGCATATTTATCTGTCCGTCGGTAAGCGATTTGAAGTCGGATGTTTGGATTCTCAATTTAGCGATAACCATTTAACAAGCTCCGAATTAATATTTTTAAGACCTGATTATATTTTACGTGCGGTAAACCCGTATACGGAAATGGTTACAATACATGTTAACCGTTATCCCAATATTGATTGCTTTATAGGCATTTATTTAATTCAAAAGCTTATAATCGAAGGCAGGCTGGACGAGTTTGACTATAAATTCAGTTTATATTGCATTAAATCGATAAAGGGAGAAACAAAAGCGATAATAGACGGCCACTACTCTTTTAACATGTATATTTACACGATAATGCATATGTTTGACGATCATATAAATAATATGGTTGAAAATGCGTTAATCCTCCTTAACACGGTGGATACGATAATCCGTAATAATGGTTATGAACTGGATTCGCCTGAATTCCTTGAGGAGTTAGAAAAATCTAACAAGATAAAGAAACTGAAAGAAGCGCTGGACAATGATTATAACGAATTTATTGATAACACTGTAAATGAAAAGCGTATAAGGCATTTACCGGCCAGGCGCGTGCCCTGCGAACAGATTGATATATTTCTGCCGTTGCAGAATGATGACGATACGATGAAAATTGGGAAAACAAAAGGTTTTATGTGGTATGATGTTCCCGATTGCGAATTGCACTGGCTATGGCCGAAAAGTGATGATGTGCTGACATTTGTGCCTACGACGTTAAATGAAAAGAGTGATTATAAAAATAAACAGTTTAAAATCTCGAAATATTATTTTTCGTTGAGGGGAGACAGTATATATTCGTTAAGCAAATTGGTAGAATTGTTAAGGAAAGCGGAAGCGGATATAAGGAAGGAAATACTGGGAGAGCTGGATTATTCATTTTCGTTAAGGGGAACCGATTTATGGAATAATCCGCAAAGGCATAAAAACACAATAGTTGTATCTCCCAGAAAAGGCAGCCTCCTTACCGTTGTTGAGGTTATAGATGTGTTTAATAAATATCTGCAAGAAATCGTTTAGGCAGGTAATTAAGGAAAGAGGTTGTACGCTTTCGCCCGTCAAGAATTAAGGATTTTCTTTTCCCTTCTGGATGCAATCAACATATCAAGCACACTAAGTTTTTGCCTTCCCGGAAAAGACCTGTTCGCAAACCTTTAACAACGATTTAGTTCAAAATTATGTATCCCGCAAATTAACGAAATACGTTTATGATCCATTCCTTAACACAACCTTTTTTCTTGATTGTTTCAGTTTTCTCCTCTTCTTTCCACTTTTTCATGCGTTTGGCGTATGCTCACAACAATGTAAATCCAAACAGCGATTCGAAATACATGTTTTACTTGGGCATTTAACCGAAACGGGTTTTACAAACAGGTATTTAATAAAATCAAACTATTGACAAAGGCAGAGATTATCTGCTATTATACAATGAAATCATGGAATGGAGGGGCGGGAGTTTATGGGTGAGGAAGCCGGCATAAGTTCGGAAAAGCTCCTTGTGATTAATAATTTACAAACATCGTTTCGGATAGACGGAAAGTTTTACGCGGCGGTAGACGGGGTAAATCTTTCGATAAATAAAAATGAGGTTTTCGCCATTGTCGGCGAATCCGGCTGCGGCAAGAGCGCAATGGCCCTGTCGGTTGTTAAATTACATAATGCCAATTATACGAGGCTGTCGGGGGAGATCTTCTTCCAAGGGCAGGACATATTAAAATTAAAACCGCATGAACTTAACGAGGTGCGCGGCAAGGGTATAGGCATGATTTTCCAGGATCCCCTCACCGCGCTGAACCCATTGCACCGCGTAGGTATCCAGATAGAGGAGAGTCTGGTTTATCATACCAACTTGGATAAAGCCGGCAGAAAAGAGCGGGCTATGGAGCTTCTGACCAATGTTGGCATGGTTGATCCCGAGCTGGCCTACAGGTTGTTTCCGCATGAACTGTCCGGGGGAATGCGACAACGGGCCATGATTGCCATAGCCATATCCGCAAAGCCGGACTTACTTATTGCCGATGAACCCACGACGGCCCTTGACGTGACTATTCAAGCGCAAATTCTGGATTTGCTTAGGGATTTAAGAAAAGAAACGGGCTCCAGCATGATATTGATAACCCACGATTTAGGCGTTGTGGCTGAAATGGCGGACCGCGTAGCGGTAATGTACGCCGGGCAGATTGTTGAGACAGCGCCCGTGGCGGAGATATTCCAAAACCCGTTGCATCCCTATACGCGCTCATTGCTGAATTCCATACCCAGCGCGGATAGTGATGAAGATTGGGATGAAAAGCGGCTCCAGACGATACAGGGGATGGTTCCCGGCTTGAAAGACCTTCCAAGGACGGGCTGCCGGTTTTCACACCGCGTGCCTTGGATTAACCAAAGTGACCATCAGGAACATCCGGTTTACCATGAAGCCGACCCCGGGCATTTTGTGCTTTGCTCCTGTTACAAAACCTTTAAATTTGACAGCGTATAATGGGGGGTGACTCTTAATGGCGTTACTGGAAGTAAAAGACCTGAAAGTATACTACCCTATAAAAGGCGGCTTACTGGGCCGTACGGTTGGTTATGTGAAAGCCGTTGACGGGGTCAGCTTTACCATTGAACCGGGGCAGACACTAGGGCTTGTGGGCGAATCGGGAAGCGGAAAAAGCACCACGGGCAAGGCGATACTGGGCCTTGCGAAAATTACGTCGGGCTGCATTCTTTTTGAAGGCAAGGACATAACGGAGGTTGTCAGGAAATATCGCTCCCCCTATAAAAAAAGCGTACAGATGATTTTTCAGGACGTATATTCATCCCTTAACCCCAGAAAACGGGTTTTGGATATTATAGCGGAGCCCATACGGAATTTTGAGAAGCTGAGCAAGGCGGAGGAACGCAAAAGGGTTGACGAGCTGTTGTCTATTGTCGGCCTGTCCAGCGAAAACGCCAAAAAATACCCCTTTGAATTTTCGGGAGGGCAAAGGCAGCGCATAGGCGTTGCGCGCGCCATAGCTCTTAAACCCAAGCTCATCGTAGCGGACGAGCCGGTTTCGGCCTTGGATCTATCCGTACAGGCGCAGGTATTGAATTATCTGAAGGATATACAAAAGGAATTAAAGCTTGCCTATCTCTTTGTAAGCCACGACCTGGGCGTTGTGCGCCATATGTGCGAGAATCTTGCCATCATGCACAATTCCCGCTTTGTGGAGTTCGGCACGAGAAAGGACATTTACGAAAATCCAACACATATCTACACAAAAAGGCTGATTACCGCGATACCCGACATAAACCCCTTAAAAAGGAATGATAATAACGAACGCCGCAAGCTGGTCTCCGCGGAATATGAAGAAAAGCGAAATATGTTCTATAGGGATGGATCACAGGTCTATGATTTGAAACAAATAAAGGACACGCATTATGTCGCGTTGCCGTAAGACGGGGGAATAGAGCATGTGGAAGACGATACTTAGAAGAGTCTTGATATTAATACCCCAATTATTCGTTTTAAGCGTCCTTATCTTTTTTTTGGCGCAGTTTATGCCGGGAGACGCCCTCAGGGGCATGATAGGCCCCGACACCACCCCTGAGCAATACGCTATCCTCAGGCAGATACACAGGCTGGACGATCCTTGGTATGTTCAATACGGAACTTGGATGGAGGGTATTTTGGCAAGGGGCGATTTTGGCCGCTCCGTCACACATAAACGACCGGTAACGGACATTATCGGCGAAAGGATGATGAACACCGTCCGCCTTTCTCTGCTTACCACATTATTTACATATATTATTGCCATACCCTTGGGTATTTTCGCCGCAAAGAAGAAAGATAGATTTATCGACAAGTCCATTATGTTCTATACTTTTTTGGCATTGTCCATGCCCACGGTTGTGTTTTCTATTATAAACCTGTTTATATTCGGTTTCCGGCTGCGCTGGTTCCCCGTAAGGGGAAGCGTGGACGCGATGGCAGCTGCCGGCACGCTGGAGCACGCCGTCAGCCGCCTGCACCATCTGGTACTGCCTGCCGTAACCTTTGCGCTGCTATCGACAATCAGTATTATATACTTTCTGCGAAACGAGATAATAGATTACGACGCGTCGGATTTCGTCACAACCGCAAGGAGTAAGGGCGTTCCCGAAAATAAAGTATACACCGGGCATATATTACGAAACGCCCTCCTGCCCGTAGCCGGAAACGCCGGGCTTATTATTGCGGGGTTATTTACCGGCTCCATTTTCATTGAAAGCGTATTCGCGTACCCCGGCATGGGGCAATTATTTGTAACCTCTATAGTAGGCCGCGACTTCCCCGTCGTGAACACGTTAATTATGTTTTACGCTATACTGACTGTTGTTTCGTATCTCGTTACGGATATTTTGATTACTATTATCGACCCGCGGATACATATTAAATAAGGGGGCTGTCATGGAAACTAATGCTTGGAAGGTAATGTGGAGAGAAATCCGCCATGACAAGCTGGCGCTGCTGGGCCTGATTCTCTTTGTGGTTACCGTCGTCACCGTTTATACATGGGCTTTAACCATAGATCAAAGCGCCGCCGCGATTGTAAACGTTCGCAATATGAACCAGCCGCCCTCCCGCACGCATCCGCTGGGTACGGACCCCGGCGGGCGCGATGTGCTGGAGCAGCTTGTTTTAAGCGCAAGGAACTCATTTAATATCACTTTTATAATGACCATTGCCGGCGCGATTATAGGCATACTGGTAGGGTTGCTGTCAGGTTTTTTCGGCGGGCATTTGGATAATGTGCTTATGAGGATATTGGACTTTTACGCCATGTTTCCCGCGCTAATGCTGATTATTGTGTTCATATCCATGATTCCCAGCTATTCGGTGGTCACGTTCGCCGTACTGATGATTGTCCTCTGGTCGTGGCAGGGAACCGCCAGGCTTATAAGAATAAAGACCTTGCAGCAGGGGGCGCTGGACTATGTTTCCGCATCCAAAACAATGGGTACGCATCCTTTGGTAATCAGCTTCAGGGAGGTTTTACCAAATCTGGTTTCAATCATCACCAGTAATTTCACACTTAACCTGGCAATGAACATGGGCGTGGAAACGGGGCTTACCTTCCTTGGTTTCGGCCTTCCCTTCGCAACACCCAGCCTGGGGCGGCTTATCGCTTACGCTCAGATGCCCGCCAACATGACTAACCGGCCGTGGCTGTGGCTGCCCGCCGCGCTTCTTATTTTCCTTATGATGCTGTGCGTGAACTTTGTGGGCCAGGCGCTGAACCGCGCCGCCGACGCAAAAAAAAGAATGGTTTAAGTTTGTTATTGTGGGTTAGATTATTTTATATAGCAATCAAACTCACTCAGCAATAAATATTTATTAGGAGGATGAAACAATGTTGAAAAAGTTGTTATGTCTGCTGTTGGTTTTTGCGCTGACGGCGGCGGTGCTTGTCGGCTTTGATACTGTCGAAGCAGCGGCAGGCACACACCCCCTTGAGGCTATGGATGAAGTTTTGGCCCGTTTTCCCCGTTACATCGACACCGGGAAAGAGCATGTGCCGGGCACAACCTTCAGATATGCCATCGGCTCCCCCTCGCCGTGGGCGGGCATGTTTGGCGGCGGCGTGTTCCATGATTCCACCGTTGACGCGGAAGTGGTGAACCTTATCAACTCGTCGCTTCTTGCTACGAATGAGTTTTATCAGTTCGGGCAGCATGGTGTCTGCACCTGGGAGCATGATATGGAAGCCAGAACGCTTACCCTTACCATGCAGTACGACGTATTCTGGCATGACGGGGAACCCCTTACCATGAACGACCTTGTCTACGCCTACGAAGTTATAATCCATCCCGACTACACCGGGCCGAGGTTTAACGCCGACGCCAGAAACGTAGTGGGCTGGGAAGCCTACAGGGAAGGCGAAGCCGATCATATCGAAGGCTTGGTGCTGTCAAACGACAACAAAACCCTTACTATGCATTTCTATGAAATGAGCCCTTCAATGCTGTACTTCGGGCCGTGGACAACCCCGATGCCGAGGCATATTTTTGAAGGCATACCGGTTGCCGAAATGGCTGAAAGCGACGCGGTACGCGTTAACCCAATAGGCTGGGGCCCGTGGATTGTGGAGAATATTGTCCCCGGTGAATCCGTGGCGTTCAGAAGAAACGAGAACTTTGTTTTCGGCGCGCCGCTTATCGAACACCTTGTGGTGGAAAGAATCAACAGTGATTTTATCCCGACCGCTATGGAAGAGGGTTTATTTGACTTTGTATTCATCTTCCCGACCGCCTATTACGAGGATTATCAGAACCCCACCAACTACACCTACCTTGGCCGGCCTACCGGCGATTACGATTATATCGCTTTCAGGCTGGGTCACTGGAACGATGAGCTTGGGAAAAATGTATACGCTCCCACAAGAAAGATGGCAAACGTGAATCTGCGCAGGGCAATGGGCTTTGCCGTAGATGAGGCCGAGCTTACCGAAACCCTTTTCTTCGGCCTCAGATTCCCCGCCGCAAGCAATATGCCCCCGCACCACCGCGCGCTTATAGACACAAGCGTCCCCGGCTTCCCCTATAATCCGGAAGAAGCGAACAGGCTTCTGGACGAAGCCGGATATATCGACATAGACGGCTGCGGTTTCCGCGAATGCCCCGAAGGCGAAAAGTTTGTTATAAACTTCGCTTTCCGCCAAGGCCCCATGGAGGATGTTATAGTACCCTTCTATATCCAATCCTGGGCGGCGGTAGGGCTTAACGTGGAGCTGTGGCAGGGCCGCACCCACGAGGTTCTTTTCCTTTGGGATATGCTGGACTTTGACGCCGACAACGACGAAATAGACATCTACCACGGCGGATGGTCGCCCGGCGCCAACCCGAGCCCCGACGGTTCATGGGGCCATATCTGGTGGAACCCCTCCAGGTACACATCTCCCGAATACGATGCCATAATAGACCGCATCGGTTCCGAAGCCACCTGGGACGAAGCTTACATGCTGGATGCTTACAGCGCGTGGCAGTGGTACTGGTACAATAACGCGCCGTACTACACCACCCAGTGGAGAATATCCCTCAGGGCAGTTAATAACCGCGTCACCAATTGGGATACACGGATAGAGTTCGAACCTTTAGAATTCTATAACAGCGAATACGGCTGGCATAAGATCGGCCTCAGCGCCGACGCGCCGATTAGATAATAAAGTTTATTCAAACCAATAATAACGTTTCCCCGTTTGGCGCTGCCAAGCGGGGAAAATTTTATGTATGAGGGAGAGCGGTATAAATGAGCAATCTATTTATAAATATCGGTCATAGAAAGAATATTATCAATAAAAACATCTACGGCCATTTTGCCGAGCATCTGGGGCGGTGTATCTACGAGGGGATATACGTGGGGGAAGGATCGGAGATCCCGAATGTAAACGGTATACGCCGCGATGTGGCGGACGCACTGCGGCATATCCGCGTGCCGGTACTGCGCTGGCCAGGCGGCTGTTTCGCCGACGAGTACCATTGGAAGGATGGCGTCGGCCCAAAGGAAAAACGGAAGAAAATGGTCAACACGCACTGGGGCGGGGTGGTTGAGGACAATTCCTTCGGCACGCATGAATTTATGGAGTTATGTAATCAGATAGACTGCGAGCCGTATATAAGCGGCAATCTGGGCAGCGGAACCGTACAGGAAATGAGCGAATGGGTGGAATACCTGACCTTCGGCGGCCTGTCGCCCATGTCGGATTGGCGCGCTGAAAATGGGCGCAAAGAGCCTTGGAAAGTAAAGTATTTCGGCGTGGGCAACGAGAACTGGGGATGCGGGGGTAACATGCGCCCCGAGTATTATGCCGACGAATACCGCCGATACCAGACTTATGTCAGAAATTACGGCGAGAATAAGATATATAAAATTGCCTGCGGCAGTACGAGCTATGATTATGACTGGACGGAAAAGTTGATGTCGGCTGCGGGAAAGTATATGGATGCCTTAACTCTGCACCATTACACGCTGCCGACGGGTAATTGGGATAAAAAGGGCGGCGCGACGGGCTTTACTGAGCGGGAATATTATCAAACTGTAATCAACTGCCTAAAAATGGACGAGCTAATCTCCAACCATTTACAAATAATGAACCGCTACGACCCAGAACACCGAGTAGGCCTTATCGTGGACGAGTGGGGGACATGGTATGACGCTGAGCCCGGCACAAACCCCGGCTTTCTCTACCAGCAGAACACGATGCGCGACGCCGTTGTTGCCGCCGCTACGCTTAACATCTTTAATAAATACAGCGGCAGGGTTGTTATGGCTAATATTGCGCAAACCGTTAACGTCTTACAGGCAATAATCCTGACGGATGGCGCAAAGATGGTTTTAACGCCTACATATCATGTGTTTGACCTGTTCAAAGCCCATCAGGACGCGGCATTGGTGGACAGTTATCTGGAGCCGGAGTTTATTGATTTTGAGGGGGCATCCATACCGCGGTTGAGCGCGTCGGCTTCGGTTGATGCCGGCGGCGCTTTAAACATCACGGCTGCGAACCTTTCGATGAAGGACTCCGCCCTTGTCGAATGCGATGCGCGCGGCATTGATATTACGTCGGCGGAAGCGAAGCTGCTGTCCGCGCGGGCCGGGGCGTACAACACCTTTGACCGGCCCGGTGTTGTTAAGCTTAGGGATGCCGATGTCAAAATAACAAACGGAAAGTTGTTTTTTGAAATCCCATCAAACAGCGTAATGCATATATCGGTACGATAGCCATTTTAACCTCATACCAAGTTGCAATCAAAGCAACACTTACTCCGTGCGGAGTTAGTGTGATTTAGATTGCAACTTGGTATCACTACATAAAAACATCCAAAATTATTCATTGACAACTTGCGAAAAACAAGTGTATAATAAGCTTTAAGAATTTCACCACAATAAAGGGAGGATTTAAATGAAGAAACGCAGCATTTTTGCATTGCTCCTGGCGGCTGTTATGATTTTTGCCGTAGCGTGTGAGACAGACGCGCCAGCCGGCTCAGGCGCGCCAGCCGGCCCTGCGGCCGATGACGGCCCGTTCCCGGGCAAGATCGCCATCGTATCCAGCCCTCTGGACCAGAATGAAGAAGAGTTCCGCTCCGCGGAGCAGATTGTTGCCAAATACGGCGTTGACAAGGTTTTACACCTTACATACCCCGCCAACTTCATGGCGGAAGCCGAGCAGCTTATAACTATCGTCACATCAGCGGCAGCTGACCCGGACGTAAGAATCCTCATCCTGAATCAGGCCGTACCGGGTATGATCCCGGCGGTTGACAGGGTTTTGCAAATGCGCGATGACCTGTTCATCGTATTTTGCAATCCTCAGGAGGACGCCCCCGAAGTAGGAAAGCGCGCCAACCTGGCCCTTAACCCCGACACCCCCGGCCGCGGTACACTCTTTGCCGAAGCCGCCCACAACTTTGGAGCCAGCACAATCGTGCACTACAGCTTCCCCCGCCACATGTCTCAGCCCCAGAACGCCGCCCGCCGCAATAACATGGAAGCGCGTTCCGCTGAGCTTGGCATCGAGTTCATAAACGCCACAGCGCCCGACCCCACCGGTGAAGGCGGCCTCTCCGCCACCCAGCTGTTCATGTACGAGGATATCCCGCGTATGGTCGAAGCTTACGGCCCCGACACCGTTATCTTCGCCACCAACTGCGGAATGCAAACACCAATCCTGAACATGGTTATGGATTATGGACTTATGTATGTTGAGCCCTGCTGCCCGTCCCCCTTCCACGCCTTCCCCAACGCGCTGGGCATCGAAGTGCCCCCGGGCATGGGCGATGTTAACTTCGTCATCGGTGAAACCACCCGTATTCTGGGAGAGCATGATATGCTAGGCCGCATAGGCAACTGGCCGGTACCCCTTGCGTTCCTGTACACCCACGTTGGCGTTGAGTACGCCATCCGCGCGGTTAACGGCGAAGTCCCCTATGACGTAATTGACATAGATGTGCTTGCCGAAGTAGTACAGAATTACATCTTTGAAGTCGTAGGTCAGGATCTCAGCGTTATCCTCAGGCCCTACACCGAGCCTTTCTTCCTTGAAGCGGGACAGGAGCCCGACGTCGTTGTCGATAACTTTATCTGGTTCTTGATTGAGCATTTGGTTTATTAATAACGTTTAAACACGGGGCTGTCTCTAGCCGAGACAGCCCCGCTTTTGCATATTTAGGAATAGGAATCGGGGTTTTTTATGGATGAGTACTAATTTATTGTCCTTCAAAAATATCACCAAGAATTATTCGGGTAACACTGTTTTAAAAAATGTGAATATCGACATACGAAGCGGGGAGATACATGCCCTTGTGGGCGAAAACGGGGCGGGAAAGTCCACGCTTATGAACATTCTGTTCGGTATGCCCGTTATCCACTCGACTGGCGGCTTTGAAGGCGTTATGGAGCTGGACGGTAAAGCCGTGGATATCAAATCGCCCTTTCAGGCTATGGACATGGGCGTTGGCATGGTTCATCAGGAATTCATGCTGATCCCCGGTTTCACTGTTACGGAAAACATAAAGATTAACCGTGAAATCACAAGGGACACCGGTTTGAATAAGGTTACCAAAAAGATTTTTGGCAGCCGTATCCAAACGCTTGACCGCCCGGCTATGAGCGCCGACGCGGTAAAGGCTCTGGAAACCATGGAAATCGGCATCGAGGAATTCACCGTGGTCAAAGGTATGCCGGTAGGCCACATGCAGTTTGTGGAAATAGCACGCGAAATAGACAAAACCAACATCCGCTTGCTGGTGTTGGACGAGCCCACGGCGGTTCTCACCGAATCGGAGGCTGAAACGCTGATCCACGCCATGCGGAACCTTGCGAAAAAAGGAATTTCCATTATATTCATCAGCCACCGTTTGGATGAAATCACCGCCGCTTCCGACAGGGTCACGGTTCTCCGTGACGGCGAGCTGATTATTACAAAGGATACAAAAGATACAAATGTTATAGAACTTGCCGAGCTGATGGTGGGCCGCGGAGTCTCCATAGACAGGGTTATAGCCGACCGTGCCGGTTCGGGCGACGTTATCCTCACAATAAAGGATCTCCACGTCGCCATGCCCGGCGAACGGGTAAGCGGCGTTGATTTGGAAGTGAGGAAAGGCGAGATACTGGGCATAGGCGGACTTGCGGGTCAAGGTAAGCTGGGTATTGCAAACGGCCTGATCGGCCTGTATCAAGCCAAGGGCGAGGTTGTCTTCGATGGTAAGCCGCTGCCTCTGGGCAACGCCAGAAACGCGTTATCCTCAGGTATAGCTTATGTATCGGAGGACCGCAAGGGCGTGGGATTGCTTCTTGAAGAACCAATCGAGCTGAACATAGCCTTCACCTCTATGCAAATACATAACAAGTTCCTGCAATCCATCGGGCCATTCAGGTTTTACCACGCGCAATCCATCCGTGCCAATGCGCGGCAGATGATAGAGGATTTGGACATCCGCTGTACGTCAGCCTTGCAACCGGTGGGCCGGTTGTCTGGCGGCAACCAGCAAAAGGTATGCGTTGCCCGCGCCCTTACGCAAAAGCCGCGCCTCCTCTTCGTTTCGGAGCCAACACGCGGTATCGACATCGGCGCGAAAAAGCTTATCCTTGACTTGCTGCTCAAGCTGGCTGATCAGGGTATGACCATTGTAATGACATCGTCGGAGCTGGCGGAGTTGCGCTCCATCTGTGACCGCATCGCCATCATCTGTGAGGGGAAAGTCGCCGGTATATTAAAACCCGACGCCCCCGCCGCCGATTTCGGCCTGATGATGTCCGGCGCGGCTGATTTGGTTAAGGAAGAAACAACCTTCCCCCATGTTATTCCCCCCGATTCCTTTGCAGTCGGCGCGGATTTTGGAAATTTAGGAACGGAAGGAGGGGCGGAGTAATGGACACGGTTGAAAAAAGCACATTCTCCTTAAAATCTTTAGTAAGCCGTATAAACGTCCCTACGTTAATAGTATTGGTTTTCTGGATTTTTATCATGATCCTGGGCGTTATCAACAACGTTAGCCTTACCTCCATGATAACGGACTCCATAGGCCGTTTCGGGGCTTTGGGAATACTCTCGCTGGCAATGGTTCCGTCGATCCAGTCGGGTACCGGCCCGAACTTTGCCCTGCCCATAGGCATGGTATGCGGACTGCTGGGGATGGTATGCGCCATCCAGTTCGGGTTCACAAGCTGGGGCTGGTTGATTATATCCATTTTACTGTCTGTTGTGTTTGCCTGTATCATCGGATACGGATACGGCATTCTGATGAACGCGGTAAAAGGCTCGGAAATGACCATCGCAACATATACGGGCTGGGCGTTTGTCTGGCTGTTCAGCATGTTATGGGTTATACTGCCCTTTACTGACTTAAGGCTGCGCCTGCCCCTTGGACAGGGTCTCAGGCAGGATATCCAGCTTGCGGGTATAAACGCCAGGAATATCCTGACCAATTCCCTTTCATTCGATATCAACGGCATATTCATACCCACAGGGATGATTTTGTTCTTCTTCCTATGCTGCTTTTTGGTATGGATGTTTATGCGGTCGAAAAAAGGCATTGCCATAACTGCGGGCGGCACAAACCCCATGTTCGCCGGTGCCGCCGGCCTGCACGTAAACAGGAACCGCATATACGCCGGCATGTTGTCAATGGTTCTGGGAGCGGTAGGTACCGTAATATACGCCCAGCATTTCGGATTCATACAGTTGTACCTGTTCCCAATGATGTTTGCTTTTATCGCGGTTGCCGCCGTTATGATAGGCGGGGCCACGGTACGCCGGGCTAACATAACCCACGTCATTGTAGGAGTGCTGATCTTTCAGGGACTTTCGGCTAATATGGCTCCCGTCGCGAACGCTATGTTCCCCGGTACCGATATACCCGAAGCCCTGCGCACAATAGTTCAGAACGGCATAATCTTATACGCGCTGATGCACGCGAAGGGAGGCGGCGGTAAATGAATAACTCAAACAGCGAGAGAATCAAAGCCTTCCTGTTGGATAATATTGTCGTCATACTCTTCCTGGGCATAGCCATCTTTGGTATAACGGCCTCAGGCGGCGGCATTACGGGCAACTACACGGTGTATTTCATCAGCTTTTTCAGTGAATTGATTGAAAGGGTATTCCGCAACAGCTTCCTTGTCATATCACTGATGATCCCGGTAATAGCGGGTCTTGGGCTTAACTTCGGTATAGTCATAGGCGCCATAGCCGCGCAGTCCGTTATACTTCTACTGCGTTACCATCAGTTTTACCTCGAAATGAGCGGTATTGCGGAATTTTTATTGGCGCTCCTGCTGTCTTTGCCTCTTGCGATACTGTTCGGCTGGCTTACGGGCAAGCTCTACAACAAGGTACGCGGTCAGGAAATGATAGCGGGCATGATTGTAAGCTACTTCGCCGCCGGTGTGTACAACCTCGTATTCCTGTTCATCGTGGGTTATGTCATTGAGGTGGATAAGCTTAATCCCATCATCGCCCCCGCGAATTTGGAAGGTTTAGCGGTAGGCGTACGCATGACGGTGGATATGGGTGTTATGACGGGCGCGATAGACAACATCATACGCATACCGTTTATGTTCTTTATCATGATCTGCGCCATTACTATGGCATGTTACATCGTTTTTACCCAAGTACGCAAGTTTAACCGGGACAGAAAAGTCTTGCTTTCCCCATTGTGCGCACTGGTTTTTATAACGGCAATCGTTGTGTGGAACGGGCTTGGGTCTATGAACAGAGTAGCTGCGGTATTGGGTTTTCTTGGCGTTGCGGCGCAAATGTGCTTTCTCCTTTATTTCACCTTCAGGCATAAACGCGAGAACCCTGATTATACCGTGCAAAACAAGGCTTCATTGAGCTTCAACTGCGTCCTGTGCAGCGGTATGATGCTGTGGGCGGTTTACAACATCATAATGAACACATTTATGATGCGCGTACGCCAGGCCCCCTTCGCAACCGCCCTGCTGTTCGCCGTCCTGTTCATATTCCTGAGCTATATAATGAAAACCAAGCTTGGGCAGGACTTCCGCGCTGTAGGCCAAAGTCAGCACATTGCCGAAGTCTCGGGCATAAACGTAAAACGCACCCGTATCATAGCCACCATCTTCTCCACTGTGCTTGCCGCATGGGGTATGGTTATCTTCTTGCAAAACATGGGTACGCTTACCACTTATGACAGTCACCGCCATGTAGGCTTCTTCTCAGTCGCGGCTATTCTGGTAGGCGGCGCGTCCACATCCAGAGCCAACCTCCGCAACGTTATCACCGGTCTCATCCTGTTCCACGCCATGACCATTGTCACACCCGATATCGCCCGCATCTTCTTCGGGGACACCCCGGGTGTGGCCGAATATTTACGCTCCTTCATGGTTTACGGCGTAATCGGACTTGCCTTGGGTTTGTATGTATGGAAAACGTTAAAAGCGAGCCAAAGTCAGAATTCATTGTAATAAACGTAAGGGACGCCCCGAAAGCGTCCCTTTTTTTGCAATACTTATGCGAACACCAATTCCAATGTTTTTATTTCATATGGCTTAAATTCAACGGTGAACTCTTTCGCATTCTCCGCAATCAAGGCCTTGCGGTCCTCAAGGCAGTTTGTCTCATAAACCTCGGCGGAATAGCGGCTGACCGTAACCGTCACATTTGAACGCGTATTCTCAAACTCATACATACGCACAATCACGCTTTCATTGCTTTCGGCTTTCTTTACGGTCTCAATCATAATATTCGGGTGGTCAACGTTTATAAAGCTAAAACACCCGGGAAGGCCCGCGCCCGGACCCGCCGCCGGCGCGATATAGGCTGGAACATTTAGATTATGCGCCTCGTGCACCGTCCCGCCGATTTGCCAGTAGCCAGAATGCGGCAGCAGCGAATAAGTGAAGAAATGCTCCTCCTGATCCGTTTCGGGATAAGGTTCAATGCCGGATTTTATTAGTGTTAAAGCGATAACGCCGTCATGGATGGCGTGACCGTACTTGCAATCGTTCAGTATACTTACGCCAAAGCCGCCTTCCGAAAGGTCGGCCCATTTATGCGCACAGGTCTCAAACCGCGCTTCGTCCCAGCTTGTGTTTGAGTGCGTGGGGCGCGTTACATTGCCGAATTGGATGTCGTACGCGGCATGAGGCGATTTGATGTCGGTTATAAAGCGGGTCTTCAACAGGAGCTGACTCTGCTTCCAATCAACATAGCTTTCAAAGTCTATACGCGGCGATTTGGCATAGAAATGAATTTTCTGCCGGATTACGCTTTGCAGGAACCTGCGCTCGATATGCAGAACGGCGCGGACGGGGCCGCGTTCAAGCCATTCGACGGTAACGGTATCGTCCACAAGCCAACTTTTTTCCGTGTAATACACATCAATATCCCAGTTATCGTAGGTCATCGGCTTGTCCTCGTAAACGCGCAGCTCATTGCCTAAGCCAAAAAGAACATCCCGCCCGCTTTCTTTATGGAAAAGCCTCGATATAAAGCCGTTTTCATCAAATTCAACATTATAAAAAGGCGTGTCGATTTTCAAGCCGTCGATAACAAGCTTGTTCTCAATCGTTTCTTTATCTGCGAAACTAAGGCCCAAAGCGCCCTTCGCGGGCATTCCCTCAATAAAGGCCACGGTTTTGCCGTCGTGGGTTTTTTGAAGGTTGAATGTATTACCCATAGAGTCTGTCAAAGCTTCGGCGTCTACGCCATCCATGATGACAATGTCGTTTCGGTCAAAGCCCAGCGTGTTTACCGCGGCAATATTACCGGAAACTCGCAAAGCCGCCCCGTCAAGACGCTCCGCCAGCAAGCCCCGCGCGCTTGAGTCCAGAGCGGTGTACTCATCTCTTGTTACGTCGTAAACCTCTTTAATAGACGTACCGGGCAGGATATCATGGAACTGGTTCAGCAAGAGCGTTTCCCACATAGAGTCAAGCTCCGTTTTTGGATAAGGCTTATTTTCCGCAAGAATCGAAATAAACTCCAAGTCCTGGAGCAGCAGCTCACCTTTGCGGTTTGAGCGTTTATTCCGCGCCATGGATGTGTATGTACCTCGATGATACTCAAAGTACAGTTCACCCACCCATTTTGGCAATTTGTTATTATCTTTAACTCTGTCAAACAATTCGTCAAAGTACTGCCTGGAATCGGCAAAACGTACCTTTGGTGAGCCTTTCACGCCTTTCATCATACGCAGGCCCGTCTCAATCATTTCACGCGTAGGGCCGCCGCCGCCGTCGCCAAATCCGTATGAAATCAACACATCGTTGTTAAATTCCTTCTGTTGGTAACGGTCCCACGCGCCCATAACGTCGTTGGGATGCAGGTTGCCGTTGTATGTTGTAAAATAGCGCTCCATCGGGTTTTCAGCGCCGGTAGTGGTGATCATATGGGTAAAGACCTCGCTGCCGTCTATGCCGCGCCAGTAAAATGTGTCGAAGGGCATACGGTTCCACTGATTCCAGCTCAGCTTAGTCGTCATGAAATATTCCACGCCGCATAGCTTCATTATTTGGGGCAAGGCCGCGCTGTAGCCGAAAACGTCGGGCAGCCACAGGATTTTGCTGTCCACGTCAAATTCATCCGCGAAAAACTTCTTGCCATAAATAAATTGCCGCACTAGTGATTCGCCTGATGTGAGGTTGCAATCGGCCTCCAGCCACATTCCGCCTTCTGTCTCCCAACGATGCTCCCGGGCGCGTTCCTTAATCCGCTCATAGAGCGCGGGCTGATGTTCCTTTACGAATTTATATAGTTGGGGTTGGCTGGACATAAATACATAATCAGGGTATTCCTCCATATATTTCAAAACCGTCGCAAAGCTGCGCACGGCTTTCTGGCGCGTCTGGCGCACCGTCCACCACCAGGCCACGTCAATATGCGTATGCCCCACGCAGGTGGCGATTACGTCATCGTACCCCGCAAGTTTCGTATAAATCTCCTCGCCGGCGATTTCCAACGCCCTGTCTACAGACGCATAAAACCTATCGCTGTACGGTTCACGCAAATCTATGGCATTCAACGTCTTTTCCAGCGCGACTTCAAGATCAATCCGTACTTTATCGTCTTTGTCAAGGCGGTTAATGATCCTTACCGGAACAAGCAAATCATAGTAGAGCTGTGTAATAATTGGCGAAATCTCGGCAATTTTCGCGGTAAGCTCAAGCCCGGAAAGGGTTGTGCCCGTATATCCTTGCAAGTCCACACGGTATTTATGCCCCGTCTTTGCATGATCCGTGATAAATACATCGGTATGGTTTACATCAAGCCCGCATTCGGCGCGCCCGTCCAGATACGCCAGAAATTGCGGATTTTTGGCATCCCATCCCGTGGCTTGTGTAGCGAAAATCAACGACATCGGCTTACCGTCAAAGCTTTCCGGCACCGTTATTTCCGCCGAGAACCAACTATTTTTATCGCTCCCCGACCATTTTTCCTTATCCGGGCAAAAATCGCGGTAAGGTTCCGATGCGTTGTCTACCGCTTCCGACGACCAATAAAGCCCGTCTTTGATTCTCCAGCCCTTTACATCCGCACTTTGCACTGTCATAAGCCGCAAAAGTCCGTTACAAATAACCTCTGCTCTTTCCTTACGGTAACGCATTTAATCAACCCTCTATATTTATTTTAGGAGATAGATGGTTCAATACTACCATGAATGTTATTGATTGGCAAGGCTTAATCGGGGGAGCGACACGGCTTACGCATGAAAACTTATAAACCAGCCGAAAGAATGACATCAGCCATAAAATCGGCATCATACTGACATTTGCGCCGTTTACGAGCAAGGCTCATTTTTGTTGTTGTCGGGAAAACC
>WRAC01000011.1 GCA_009780415.1 Defluviitaleaceae bacterium
ATCCCCTGATTAACCGGCACCAGCGCCACAATCTCGGTGTTGCTGGGAACATCCTCAACCTGGCTGATATACGTAACGCTTTCTTCACCCGCGGTAACGGCGGCTTTCTTCCTCAGCCATCCCCTTTTTTCCTTCGACTCAGTTATGCTTATCTTGTCGCCTGTTTTGATTTTATAAACCATATCATGATATCCCCCGCTAATTCCTCGACACAATACGCTTCATAAAGGCCAATATCCCCGTACGTTCCGGCACCCTTTCAATCCTAACGTCAGGATACAATATCCGTTTGCCCAAAAGCCCGATGCCTTTCGCGTACTGGGAATTCGGGCGGCTTACCAGTACCGGAGCCTGTTCCTTCACAGCTCTTACCAGATCGTCGTCATTTGCCAGGCTGCCCAAATTCTTAGGGGTCATCTTCAGAAATTTCTCACAAACACTCCTTAGGCGTTCGTAGACCGCGTTAGCTTCCTTCTCGCTTTCAACCTTATTCAGCACAATACCAAGCCCCGGCCTATATTCCCCTGTTTCGCATACCGCTTTAATCAACGTATAGCTGTCTGAAATCGAAGTCGGTTCAGGCGTGGTTATAACAATCGCTTCGTTGGATGCTTTAACAAATGTCGTAACGGTCTTTGAAATACCCGCGCCCGTATCTATTAATATTATGTCAGATATTTCATCTAAATAGCCAAAACTGTTTAATACCTGCGCCATTTGCCGCTCTGTCACATTCGCCAGATCCTTGAATCCCGTACCGCCAGAGATAAACTTTATCCCGCTGGGCCCTTCCGTTAAGATATCCGGTATCGCTTTGCTGCCCCTGATAACATCCGCGAACGAAAACTTGGGCCACACATTAAACAGCACCTCAATATTAGCCAACCCGAAATCCGCGTCGATAATAACCACGCGCTGGCCCTGGCTTTGCAGCCATATCCCGAGGTTTACCGTAAAATTCGTTTTGCCCACGCCGCCCTTGCCGCTCGTCACGGTTATTACCCTGGACGTCGTCTGCGGCGGCCCTGCTGTGGGCTGATTCTTATTCATGATATTGCGAAGCGACTGAGCTTGGTCCATTGTATGCTCCTAAAGAATAAGACCTTGGGGCCCCTGCAAGGGACGCAGTCCCTTGACCCGTTCGTTTTAAACAGCTGGTTTGTGCCGCTCAGGATAACTCCCGCTATCCGGGAGCGCGGGCGTCCCGCCCGCATTATCCCCATTTCATCAATTCGTACCGCTCAGAATAGCCCTGGCTATCTCCTCCGGTTGTAAAACCCGTATATCGTCTGGTACGTTTTGTCCGAAAGTAATGTACGAAACAGGTTTGCCTACGGCGTAGCAAAGATTTAACACAGAGCCCAACGTACCCGTTTCGTCCAGTTTGGTGAAAATAATGTTAAAATCCGTTAACTGGGAATATGTCCGGGCAATTTCCAGCATGTCTTCAAATTTTGTGGTAAGGCTCAGCACAAGATATTTGTGGCAATCCTTCGCCACGTCCAGCAATTGAGCCAGCTCGCTCATATTTTCGCCGTGTTTGTGGGAACGCCCTGCGGTATCAATTAAGATTACTTCCTTTTCCGCGCCCATGGCTTCGAGATGGTTAGCCAGATCATCCGGGCCGTAGACAACGCCAAGGTCAATCTCCAGTATATCGGCATAAGTACGCAGCTGCTCAACCGCCGCGATCCTGTAAGTATCCGCTGAAATCAGGGAGATTTTCGTTTTTTTGTTCAACACAAAATCAGCGCTCAGCTTTGCTATGGTCGTTGTTTTGCCAACACCCGTCGGGCCAAGGAACACCGCGACAAAGGGCTTATGGGGCTTCGGCGGCTTACGCCTTCTGGTACGGGGCAAATTTCCGGCGGGAGGGTTGGCCGCAACCGGGTTTTCCAGAGTCAAATCATCCAGCACCGCCGCCGCCGCGCCCTTCGTTTCTCCCTTGTTATACGCGCCGTCGGGTTTGCCTATAATCTTCACAATACCGGCGTATACCATCTTTACGATATCGCCTACGTCAATGCCGGATTCGGGATTCGGGATAATATCCAGCCCCTCAAGCACCGCCGCCGCGACATCCTCGTTAACGCCCTGCTCAAGCATGGAATCATAGATAACCTGAATAACGTTATTCTTGAACCGCCTGTCCGTTTTACCCGCAACATAACGCGTGGCGCTTAATTTCCCGCTAAGGCGGGTAAGCATTTCCTGCGCGGAGGCCACGCTGTTCTCAAGCATACGTATCTTATCCGCCTGCTCCTCGATAACACGGTCCTTGTACGCGTCCTTCAACCCCGCCGCAAAATCCCGGTTATCCTTCATTGCCTGCTGTTCCATGGTTGATTTTGGCGCGGGAGGCGCGTTAACAGGAGCGATTTTTTCCACTTTAACTTCAGACGGCTTGGGCATAACCGCTTTATCATCCAGAATTTCGCCCGGTTCCTCGTACGCGGCCATTATTTCAACGCGCGGCTTCTTAAACGCCCCAAGAAACCCGCGCGCGCGTACACTCTTTATGCTCACTATCGCCGCCTGCGGCCCAAGCTCTTCCCTGATCTGCCTGACGACATCCTGTTCCGCAGCGCCTTCATAACGCTTAATCTTCATAAGTCACCATGTTTTTTGATTCTTTCGGCAATCCAAAAAGAATATAAACAATATTTCGCTTAAACGAAATTACCGCTATGCTGAGACTACGCCAACCGATTGCAGCTCTACTGAAGTATCGATTTCATTATACGACAGCACCGTCAAATTAGGGACGATGGGATCCACCAAGCGTTTAAAATACGTACGCACAATGGGCGAGGTAAGTATGACCGGGTCAAGCCCCATGGACGTTATCTTCGCGATTTCCTTTTGCAGCTTGCCGAAAATAGTCTGCGTTGTCGCGGGATCCAGCGCAATGTAAGAACCGCGCGAGGTCTGCCTTATATTTTCGATTATTAGCTGTTCCAAACCGGGATCCAGCGTAAGCACCATATTCGCGCCGTTTGAAAAGAATTTTTTCGATATAGACCGCTTCAACGTCTGACGCACTTGTTCGGTCAGCATATCGGAATCGCCGTGGGCATCGCCCGCAAAATCAGCCAAAGTTTCAAGTATCGTCACCATGTCGCGGATAGAAATCCCCTCATGCAGCAAATTCGCAAGCACCTTCTGGATATCGCCCACATTCATCAGCTTCGGCATCAGCTCATCTACCAAAACCGGGTTCGATTCCTTTACGTTGTTTATTAATTCCTGTACATCCTGCCTGGTCAGCAGCTCATGCAGGTGCGAGCGTATAGTCTCGGTTAAATGTGTGGCGATTATCGCGGGGGAGTCAAAAACGTTGTAACCCAGCGCTTCGGCACGTTCCCGCTGGTATTCCGATATCCAAAGCGCCGGAAGCCCCGAATACGGCTCAACCGTTTCTATCCCGTCTATCTCGTCATCAACATAACCGGGATTTATGGCAAGGTAATGGTCAAACATAATCTCCCCGCCCGCAACCTCGTTGCCTTTAATCATTATCTTATACTCGTTCGGAGAGAGCTTGATGTCGTCCTGAATACGTATCGTGGGCGTTTTCGCGCCCGTCTCAAGGGCAAGCTGCCGCCTTATCATAAATATCCGGTCGGCCAAATCGCCGCCCTGACTTGATTCAACCATAGGTATCAAGCCATATCCCACATATAGGTTTATCATATCAAGCTGCATAAAGCTCAAGACGCTCTCGGGCCGCCGCATTTCCTCCACCGCTCCGGCCTGCTCCGCCGTAAGCTCCGATTCGATGCCCGCAACCTCAATCTTCGTTTTCATCTGATATCCAAGGAAGATCATCAAAAGGCCGAACGGCACCGAAAAATACCAGACCATGCGCCCGATGGTACCCAGGAAAATCAGCACCGCGCCCGTAATATACATAATAATGGGATTGCTGAACAACTGCCTTGTGACCGCGATATTGATATTCGATTCGCTAGTCGCCTTCGTTACCAAAATACCCGTGGCGACGGATATCAGCAGCGCGGGTATCTGGCTGACCAGGCCGTCCCCGATAGTCAGCAGGCCGTACTTCGAAATCGCGTCGCCGAAATCCAGCCCGTCGCGCAGTATACCGAATGCCGTTCCGCCTATAAGCGAAATAAACGCAATCAAAATGCTGGCAATCGCGTCGCCTTTTACAAACTTACTGGCACCGTCCATCGACCCGTAAAACGCGGCTTCGTCCGAAATCTTCTGCCGCCTGTTCCGCGCTTCCTGCTCGTCTATCAATCCTGTGTTTAAGTCCGCGTCAATAGCCATCTGCTTACCGGGCATGGCGTCAAGCGTAAACCTCGCCGTTACCTCCGCAACGCGCTCCGAACCCTTCGTTATAACCATGAAATTAACAATGACAATAATCGCGAAAATCAGCAGACCGATACCGACTTCACCCCGGGCCACAAACTGCCCGAACGTGTGAATTACCTCACCGGCGCGGCCCTCCGCCATAATCATACGGAACGTACCGACGTTTATAACCATCCTGAACACGGTAGCCATCAAAAGGATTGTGGGGAACAGCGACATATCCAGCGCTTCCTTGGAATACAGGGCGTTCAGCAGAATTACGATCGCCAAAAAGATGTTCAGCATCAGCAGAACATCATACAGCCCCGGGTTCATCGGTATAACAAGAACCACTACAGCCAGTACAACTAATACGCCTAAATAAGATTCCTTAAACAGAGTCCTCATTAAAACTCCCTTTAAACCGCAACTTTATTAATATTCACCAAGTGCGCGAATATCTCCGCCACGGCCTGGTACAGCTCCGGCGGAATCTCATGGTTAACTTCAACGGTGTCGTACAGAGTACGTGCCAGCGGCTTGTTTTCAATGATACCGACACCGTTCAGCATGGCGCTTTCGCGGATACGCCGGGCCGCGAAATCAACGCCTTTGGCTACAACGACGGGCGCTTCGCCCAGTTTCTTATCGTATTTGAGGGCTACGGCGTAATGCGTCGGGTTGGTGATTATAACATCCGCGCCTGGCACGGCCTGCATCATGCGCCTCATGCTTACCTCGCGCATCCTGCGGCGTATCGCGCCCTTTATCTGCGGGTTGCCTTCCGTTTGCTTCCATTCATCCTTAACTTCCTGTTTGGTCATTTTAAGGTCTTTTTCATGCTTCCACCATTGGTAAAGGAAATCCAGCCCGGCGATAAACAGGTACATCGCTCCAACCATCATCCCGATTGTACACACGAAATTTCCGATAAATGAAAGTATTTGGTACAAGTCCATGAATAACAGTGTCGGAAGTCTGTCTTGTTCACTCCTTACCATCAGCAATATTACCAGTGTTATGATGGTTATTTTAAGCAGGGATTTTACCAGCTCCACCAAAGCGCGCATGGAGAAGATTTTCTTGAAGCCTTTAATAGGGCTCAGCTTTGAAAGTTTCGGCATCAGCGGCTTTGCGGTGGGTTTCCAGCGTACCTGTATTAAATTAACAATGATCATTGAGACCATTACAATCATGAACATGGGCAAACCGGTCATTATAACGAGTAAAAATGTCTGCGTTACAAAGCGTGTCAGCGTGTTGCCGGTAATCTCAAAATCCGTTTGCGCGACCATGCCCAGCCCGGTCACCATAAATTCGCTTATATTCCTGTATATATACGGGCCGAATATCCTAAGCCCGCCAAACACCGCAAGCAGAAGCACCGCGACGGAAATCTCCTGGCTTTTTAAGACCTGGCCCTCTTCGCGCGCCTTTTCGCGCTTGCGGGGCGTGGCCTTCTCGGTTTTTTCCCCGCCGGTATCGTTAAAGAACGCCAGATTCAGCGGAATTCCTATATATAAGTTTTTATTGATATCGTATTTTAAATCCTTCATTATACGTCCCCACGGTAATTACCCCGACAAAAACCTGATTACTCCGGTTACGTTACGTAACAGCGTTTCCCGGAACGGCAGGTATATAAAATTATGCCACGCCGGTATCAACAGGAATATTGTAAAAATTCCGGCGCCCACTTTAAGCGGCATACCCACGACAAAGACGTTCATCTGCGGTACAGCTTTTACAAGTATTCCCAGAGCCACATCAATTATAATGGTTACGGCGATAATCGGCATTGCGAATTTTACGCCCAGCTCGAAATATGTGCTAAGAAGGTATATTATGGTGAAGGACAAGCCTTCATTACCTAATATAAACGCGTTTCCCGGCGGAATGAGCTCGTATGTGTTCAGCACATAATACATCAATATGCCCAAACCGCCCTGCGATACGAAAAACACCAAGAACACAAAGTAAAACAAATTACCTGTTATAGGCGTCTGGATCTGGGTAATGGGGTCATGCACGGAAACCATGGAAAACCCGATCCTGAAGTCCGTCTGCTGGCCGATCATGTGAAAGATCGAGAACAGCAGGCTGCATGTAAACCCAATTAAAAACCCGGTTAAAAACTCGCTTATTATTGCCAAGGCGTATTCCAGTAAACTTGTTGTGACCGGAGCCGTCACCGCCCCGCTGGACATAACCACAGCGGCGCAAAGAAACGCGAACGCGAACCTGCCCATTATGGGTATAGTCTGACCCGTAAACACCGGCATTATGACCATAAACCCCAATACGCGGATCATAACCAGCATAAAAACGTCAATATTTGAGTATATTTCAACTAACGCCCGCGCGCCTTCGAATTCCATAACCAATTATCCCGTCATCTGTGCAATAGACGCAAACGCGTATGTCATAAACCCCTGCAACCGCTCAATCATCCAATTCCCCCAGATAACCAGAGACAGAAACACCGCCGCGATCTTCGGCACAAACGCAAGGGTTTGTTCCTGTATGCTGGTCACGGTTTGGAAAATACTTACAATGATACCGACGCTGAGACCCATAATAAGCGGCGGCGCGGCGACCATCAATATGGTAATTACACCCTGGGCTACCAAGTCAACTATAATCTGCGGGTCCATTTACGCCAACCTCCTTACCGGTTAAAACGTTTGCACCAAACTCTCTATCACCCGCCGCCAACCGTCCGTCAAAACGAAAATCATCAGCTTGAACGGCATAGATATCATGGCGGGCGGAAGCATCATCATTCCCATTGCCATCAATACCGAAGCAACCACCATATCTATAACAATAAAGGGTATATATATCCAAAAACCCGCTATAAACCCGCGTTTCAGCTCGCTCAGCATAAACGCCGGGGTAAGCACGGTCAGCGGAATCTCGTCATGGGACGTCCCTGTCGTAAGCTGCAGCCCGGCGATCCTGCCGAACAACCCAAGGTCGTCCCTGTCAACCTGGGCCAGCATATAATCGCGCAGCGGCAGAATCAGCCGCTCGCCGAATTCCTCCGCCGAAATTTCCTGGGCTTGGAAAGGCAGATACGCCTCGTTATATATTCTGTCCAGCGGCGTCTGCATTATGAACAGCGTTAGGATAAGCGCAATGCCCATCAACACTTGGTTTGGCGGCATTTGCTGCGTAGCCAGCGCCGCGCGCATAAAATGCATAACGACGATAATGCGTGTAAAGCTCGTCATCATCAGCAAAATTGTCGGAATAAGCGCGATGATGACAAACAGGAACATCATCTGCAACGCCGAAGCGGTGGCGTCGCCGCCGCCCGTATCGATGTAAATGCCGAAATCGGGAACCGCCGGTATTGCCATATCCGCCGCGAAAACCCGCTCACGGGCGGGTGCAAGTATACCGGCGGCCGCAATCACCATCAGAAATATAATTATTTTATACACGCGTTTATATATACGCATCAGTCGCTCCTAAGGCCAAAATCCGCTTAGTCTTTAGGTTTCTTTGCTATATTACCCAAAAGCTCTATAAAGCGGGGTTTTTGGGTTATGTCGGGCTCATCGTACGCGGCGGTTGAAATTGATTCCGCGTCGAGCTTAGTCATAAAGGTTATATGGGTCTTAGTTACCCCAATAAGAAAATACTCCTCTGAAACCTTTACCAGTTGAATGGTTGAGCCCGGCCCCACAGAAGTTATTTCCAAAACCCTCATATGTTTTGATTTGCCAAAAACAAAACCCGGCCCGCGCTTTCCTCCCGGTAAAAAATACTTGTAAATGATATATATGACGTAAAAAACGGCAACAAATACAAAAATCATGATCAAAAGCTGCGCGGTGGTATTACGGAACCCCGATGTATCCATACCGTTAGAGCCGGTCTCAGCCAAAGTGATTATGAACGCATTCATAATCCTGTTTTAGCCGATTATTTTGGCCACAGCTTCCAGAACCCTATCGTTTTGGAAAGGCTTGACTATGAAATCCCTTGCGCCGGCCTGAATTGATTCAATAACCATGGATTGCTGCCCCATGGCGGAGCACATAATAATCAAGGCGTTGGAATCGAATTCCTTGATAGCTTTTGTGGCCTGTATGCCGTTCATCTCGGGCATCGTGATGTCCATAATAACAAGGCGGGGCTTAAGCTCCTTGTATTTTTCAAGAGCCTTCTGGCCGTTTTCCGCTTCACCGATAATCTCGTATCCGCTCTCGGACAGCAATTTTTTAAGCATCATCCGCATTATCGTCGCGTCGTCTACCAGAAGTATCGTTTTGTCTGCCATTATTACACACTCCCTATTTTCATGAAATACTTTTGAGATAAATTCCGAAACTTAAATCCTGTTTTCGGCGTTAATAATATCTGTAATCCTGACGGCGAAATTTTCGTCTATTACGACCACCTCGCCTCGCGCTACGAACTTGCCGTTTATCAATATATCCATGGTCTCGCCGGCCAGCTTATTTAATTCTACTATAGAACCGGGTTGAAATTCAAGTATCTCTTTAATTTTTTTCGAAGTTCTGCCCAATTCCACCGTAACATCCAGCGGCACATCCATGATGATGTCGATGTTTTCTTTGTGGTAAGCGTCGGCCCCATAGGGGTCAAAACTTTCAAAAGCCACCGGCTGCGCGCTGATATGAGGTTGCGGGGGAGGCACGGCATAGGCGGGCGGGGGAGGGTAATATCCCGGAGGCGGATAACCGTACGGGGGATATCCCGGAGGCGGCTGCTGGGCGTACTCCTGCGGGGGAGGCGCGGCGGAGGCAAGCGGAGGCGCGGCAGGCGGAAGCGGCGCGGCGGTAGGCAGCGGGGACATCGGCGGCGGCGAAGCGGGTTCCTGTCTCGGCGGCGCGCTTGCCACGGTTGACGCCTTTGGCGGCTGATTCAGCTCCGCCATGAAAATGTTTACGATCTCGGTAGCGAACTCCATCGGCCAGACCTGCATGATTTCGCTGTCGATAAGGTTGCCTATCTCCATCCTGAACCGGATTACCGTAACGACGCTCCCAACGAACTGTACGTTTTCAAAGAAGTTCTCATCCCCGAAATCCAGCAAAAATGCGCTGGGCGAATCGATGTCGATTTTTGATTTGACTATTGAGGACAGGGAGGTTGATGACGAGCCGATCATCTGGTTCATACATTCCGATATCGCGCTCAGGTCGATTTCGTTGATTTCCCCGGAAGGGTCGGCCAAGCCGTCCCCTCCCATCATCAGGTCCGATATGATCTTTACGTCGCGTTCCTTCATCACAAGGATATTCACGCCGTCCAAACCCTCGACATAGTTTACCTTTATGCCGACGCAGGGTCGGTCGTAGCCCCTGGCGATATCGTCCCAATTCTGTACGCGCACAGCCGGCGTGGTTATCTCCACACGCTGCCCAAGAAGGGTTGAAAGCGTAGAAGCCGCCGTTCCCATGCTGATATTTCCAACTTCACCTAGAACATCTTTATCCTGTTCACTGAGGTAAGCGCTTGAATCCAGTTCACTGACGGGCGCTGTACCCCCGCTGACACTGTCGGCCGGATTGTCCTGGGCAGGCGGTGTACCAAACAATGCGTTAATTTCGTCTTGCGACAACATGTCACCCACCGGTTAACTCCTCCTCATTTATCAGCGACGTAATTTTGATCGCATTTTTTCCGCGCGAAACGCCCGGTTTTGCTTTGAATTTATATTGATCGCCAACCGTAACGATTAAATCCGAATCGACATACGAGTCCAGCGTAATAAAATCGCCTACGCGCAGGCTGGCGAACTCACCAACCGTAATGCGGGTTTTCCCGATTATCGCCCGGATCGGCATAATGGTGCGCTCAAGCTTTTCTTCCAGATTCCCGGCATAATCCTCAACGTCGTCATCATGAAGGTTCTGCATAAACCACAGCCTGGTGTTGAGCCTATCCATATACGCCTCGATAACCAAATGCGGGATAACAAAGTTCAGGAACCCCTGAAGCCCGCCGACCCTGATTTCCAGCGTTACAAGGGCCGTGGTTTCGTTCGGCGCTATAACCTGCGCGAATTGCGAGTTTGTCTCAATATGCTCAAGCCTTGGAGTAATCTCAACTACATTCTTCCACGGCTCAACCAGAAAACCAAGTGTATGGTTTACAAGCCTTTCCAGCAGGATTACTTCGATTTCCGAAAAATCCCTGATTTTTTTGATGGACATGCCCGGCCCGCCCAAGATCCTGTCGATCATCGCAAAGCCGATATGCGCCGAAAGCTCCATTATTATAGTACCCCTGAGCGGATGGAAGTTCACCATCGACATTATTACGGGGTTTACAAGCGTATTTGAAAATTCCTTGAATATAACCTGTTCCGCGCTTGCGACCGCTATCTCCGTCGGGACGCGTAAATACCCGGTCAGATACGAGCTCAGGTTCCGGGCGAAGGTATCAAAGATCAGCTCAATGCTCCTAAGCTGCTCCTTGCTGAATTTCTGAGGGTTGCGGAAGTCGTACTCCTTGGCGATTTGTGTAGGCTCCGGCACGGCCTGGATTGTCTCAGACCCGCCGGGTGAGGAAAATGCCTTTAGCAGCTCGTCTATCTGGCTTTGTGATAACTTTTCATCCAATGCGCCTCACATCCTTTCAGAACCGCGGGTAATAAACCATGCGCAGTACCCTACGACATTATGGTACGGGGGTATAGACAATATTGGGCGTATTTACCCTGACTATCAAGGTAGTTTGGAAAGCGTCGCTTATAACCTCCAATATCTGTTCCCTAAGCCGTTCCTCGCCGTTTACGCTATTCAAATCCTCGTAAGTCCAGTTTCCTATTATATCGTTAAGAAGACTTTTCACCATATCAATCTTATCAGTCATAAGCTTTATAAGCGCGCCTTCGCGGTCGCGGCTCCCGTCTATTTCAAAGCTGACGTCAATCTGCAGGAACCAGCCCCTGCCGGTACCCGTATTTAAAAGGTTGCGCGTCGTTCTTCCCGTTGAAAACGTTACCAGTTCCTCAAGCCTTATATCTACCGCTGCAGGCGGGGTCACCTGTATATCCTCCGGCTCCTTGTTCAACACTCCAATCACATACCAGGAAATACCGGCTATCGTTCCAAGCAAAAGCACCAGCAGCAGAATAATTACTATCATCATTATCTTGTTCTTTCCCGAACCATCCATAACCATCCGCCCTTTGCTTATATTTTACGCGTTTTCCGATTCATTATCCGGCCCTGCCTCCGGCTCAGTCTCATCCGGATCCGGTTCCGCATATCCTGTCTCCGGACCGCTTTCCTGTCCCGTTTCCTGATCCATAGCTTGTTCCTCTTCGTAATATATGCTTTCAATCTCAAAATAGTATTCGTCTGTAAGCTCGTTTAAGATTCCGTCAAGGATTTCATTCACGATGCCGTCAGATATTTCGCTGCCCGTATCATAAATGTTATCCGCCTGCCCGTTTACTTCCGGGAACCTCTCATTTACATCATTCAGCGGCGAGGTTTTAATATATATTACCACGCGGCGGTTCATTGCCCTGCCTTCGGGGGTGTCGTTCGATTCGATGGGGTCTTCCTCGCCCCTGCCCAATATCTGGAACGCGCTGCCCGGCAGTCCCGTCAGCCTTTGAAGCTCTATCCTCACCGAATTCGCGCGCGCGGCCGAAAGATCCCAGTTGTCGCGGACATGTGTGCCTCCCCTAACGGGTACATTATCCGTATGGCCTTCAATTATTATGGTATCATTCGGCAAGAAGGCCCTGTTTATAACCTCGGCTACATCACTCAGTACGCCGATATTTCCATACAGCCGCCAATCACCTGGCGCAAACAGGTAATTATTACCGATATTGATTTCTATAGTCAGGTCATTCGGATCGACAATCAAGCTCAGCAATCCGCCAAAACTCTCGGGCGTGCCGTCAAACTGGTCAAAATATGTTTCGTACGGTGACGGGAACAGGCTCGCTAGCTCCTGTTGGTACGCGCGCAACCGGTTTTCGTGCTCCTCATTATATTCTTCTGTTAAGTTTTCCGCGCTTCTTGGCACCGGAAACTCAATTATGCCGTTGCCCAGCATCTCTGTAACGCCACGGCCTCCGGTCATATCCAGAATCGATTCGCCCGTGTTCCGCCGGAAGCTGGCGGCGAACTCATCAAACTTGCTGGCGTCAAGAACGGCAAAGCTGTACATCAGAACGAAGAAACACAGTATCAGCGTAACCATATCCGCGTATGACCCCATCCAAATAGGCGACCCAGGCGGACATTCGGTTTTTTTATCCCTAGCCATTCTTTCACCCCCCGCGACAAACGCGCGAAGCGTTTGTTAACTATTAACTGCCTTATTCACCGCCGCCGCTTTCTTCTTTACTAGCTCGAAGGGCAGGTGAAAGGAACGATTTCAATTTTTCCTCTATTATGCGCGGGTTATCCCCGGCCTGTATACTTAATATGCCCTCAATCAAGACTTCCTTAACCAACAATTCATCGTTTGAAAAGATTTTTAATTTGCTGGATGTAGGGCCGCACAAAACGGTTGACACTATTGAACCGTAGAACGTTGTTACAATACATGTGGCCATGTTCGAGCCAAGCGAGCCCGGATCATTCAGGTTCGCAAGCATGTTTATCAGCCCGATAAGCGTACCGAACATTCCCCAGGAAGGCGCGCAGCCTCCCCAATAATCATAAAAGCCCCTGATTTCCGAATGCCTTTTGTCTATGTAAGCAATCTCCGTCTCAAGGACATTGCGTACAAGCTCCGGATCGGCTCCGTCCACAACCAGCATAACCCCCTTGAGAAGAAAGGGGTCATTCATGGTTTTTACAGGCTCTTCAAGGGCCAGAAGGCTTTCGCGCCTGGCAAGGTTGGAGAGACTGATTATATTGTCAATGGCTGATTTCGCGTCCAGGTCGGGTGTTTTGAAAGTCTTTGGCAAAGCTTTGAATGCTGCTACGACCCTGTTCATCGGCGTTGCCCATAACGCGGAGCCGATGGAACCGACAAAAACTATAACTACAGAAGGACCGTCAAGATAGTATACCAGCATAGTCATATCCATTTCAATAGCCAGTAAAATTCCTAATATCAAAGCAAATATGGATACTACTACGCCTAATAGAGAACTGAGTTCCACAGCATACCGCCCTTTCCGTTAAAAATGGGGATCAGTTTTGCAACTATATCAAAATACGTATTTATACCTTAAATATTTCCTTTTTATAAGCCAGTGATTTGGCGATTATTTCCTCAACTGTTTCCCGGGCAATAATTTTCCTGCCTGTGTTCATCGTTATCGTGGTATCGGGGTTGGCCTCGATAAGCTCGATAAGCTCGCAGTTTATCACGATCTGTTTATCGTTAAGCTTGGTAATGGTAATCATTGGCATTCCCCATTTCAAACATTACATAATATTATACCAAAGTTAATTATAGGAATCAAGCAAATTTTTATGCAATTTGTGGGCTTTTTTAAGACACTCCAACGCAGGGGCATATTTATACGCCCCTGCGTTGTCAGTTCATAGTTAAAATGTTACCTCTTTAGGTTAACCAGCTCTTGCAGCATTTCATCAGAAGTTGACATAATGCGCGAGTTGGACTGGAATCCCCTCTGTGTTACAATCATTTCGCTGAACTCCTGCGAGAGGTCAACATTGGACATTTCCAGCACGCCTGAAAGAAGCGTTGTGCCGCTTGTGCCGGGGGCGATGCCTATGCCGTCGAAGTAACCGGAGTTGCCCGTTGCGCGGAATACGCTGCCGCCGACTTTCTCAAGGCCCGCCGGGTTCTTAAACTGGGTAAGCACGATCTGCCCAAGCACCTCGGATGTGCCGTTTGAATAAATACCCCTGATAATACCGTCCTCACCGATAGATGTTTGGGTAAGGCGCCCCGGTTCTTTTCCGTTAAGGGGCGTGGCGGTGGCGTTGGTGTTCATAGCCTTTTGGCCCAGAGCGGTCAAATCAATGCTTATCTGGTTGTTGCTTGTTTTACCCGTTGCGGGGTATATAGTTTTACCGAAACCGGCATCCGCTACGTTAATATCTATATCGTCCGCCAAAGAGGCTAAATCCGGCTGGCCCATAATCAGCCTCATTTCCGTCTGCCGTAAATCAGGCGCCGGAATCACAGGCGCGGGAGGCGTTCCGCCCACGGTGATGGGAGTGGTGCTGGCATGCTGGAGTGTGCCGAACCGGTCAAACGCAATATGCAAAGTCCTGTTCGGGGTAGCCGGCATAGGAGCCACGGATTGCAACGGGTCGGCCGCGCCGGGGGCCGTGGGGAAAGAGTCCCAGGACATCGGGAAATCGAACGTTATATCGGGATCCGACGCCAAAGCGGCCTGGTTAGCTATTGTAGCCGTCCATATATTGTTGCCCTGATATTTATATTCGATATCCACAATATACCTTGTACCGAGGGTATCGTAAAACGCCATAGTGCTTACAAACCCGCTCGCGGTTGCGCTGCCGCCGTCCGCCACATTCAAGTTGCCGTCTATCTTGATATCCGACGTGGGCTCCGGATCCGCGAATTCCATATCCGCAGTTATTTTAAGCGGAGAAATCTTGCCCGGTTCAATGACATACCGGCCCAATGAATCCTGCACCCTTGTCCAGCCGCAAACCGCCATGCCTGACGAATTTGTTATGTTGCCGGATTCGTCAACGCGGAACGCGCCGGCCCTTGTAAAGAAGTTCTGCCCGGTTTCATCCTGAAGGACAAAGAATCCCTCGCCCTGGATCATCAGGTCAAAGACCCAGTCCGTCCTCTGTGCCG
Organism: Defluviitaleaceae bacterium; assembly: GCA_009780415.1. Taxonomy (GTDB): domain Bacteria; phylum Bacillota; class Clostridia; order Lachnospirales; family WRAX01; genus WRAC01. The sequence continues at coordinate 15,082 of WRAC01000011.1, forward strand.
CGCCGGTCGTCATGATCTGGTCAATCGACGCCACATTTGTACCCAAGCCTATCTGCATGGGGTTGCGCCCGCGGGTGCCCCTGTCCGCGTCGGCTTGCGACGCGCCGGAGATCGTCTGATTAAACACGTCATAAAATGTAACACGGCTGCTTTTATATCCTGTTGTGTTGACGTTTGCGATATTGTTCGCTATAACGTCCATCTTGGTTTGATGTACCCGCAGGCCTGAGACCGCGGAAAACATTGAACGCATCATATTGTTGTTCCTCCTTTTACGTACGGGACGACGTAAAATCGTCCCCTACCGCAGGGGCTGCAAGGGCGAACTGTGTTCGCCCGCCCCAAGGAGCGGCGCGTTCCGTCTGTCGTTCGGGAACGCATGCCTCCCTTTGGCTTTTTACCGCCGCCGGGTCCAGCTTATACTATAACCGCTCCGTTAATGTTGGTGAAAACCCCGCCGTTCTGGCCGCTTTGCATCGCGGTTACAACCGTCATGCTTCTGGTGTTTACCACCAGCGCGTATCCGTCCACCAGTACCAGCGAGTCTGAAACGCCTTTTGTAAGTGCCGCCGTTACTCCGTTTTCCACGCGTTTCAATTGCTCCGGCGTCAACTCGACCTCGCGGGAATTGAGCCTTGCCGACGCGTGTTTGGAAAAACGCAGCCCCTGAGTATCCTTTCCTTCCGCGGCAATTCCCTTTGCGGCCCTTGCCAAAGCGTCGCCGAAGGTTTTGCCGGGCTGCACAGCCGGTATCGCGTTTGAATGCGCGCGTGTGCCAACGGCTGCGGCTTTTTCGATGTTTACGTTAATCCTGTGAGCATCCATTCATCACACCACTTTCGTCCCTGACTTACCCTGCCGACGTTTCGTCCGAATCCTCCGGATCAGGCGTTTCGCCCGGATTATCCGGCGTCACGCTGTTATTTGCCGCTTCCCTCGCGCTGCTCCATAGCATTGTTTTGCCGTCGGTAAGAACTACATAAACCAGTCCGGCCCTTATGCCCACGCCCGCTACCGTACCCTCAATCGGGTTATTGTCGCCGTCGGTGCCTCTGACGTACGCTTGGCGGTTTTTCATGCTCAGTGCCTTTACCAGCCCGTCAAGCGGCTTGAAATGTACCTGATGGTCCTTGCCGTCTGTGTCCCGGAAAATCATGTGCATGTTTTCGCCGTTTATACGGATATCGACAATCGTGCCTGGGACAGATTGCAAGCTTTGCTTTTCCTCATCGTACATAAAATAAAGTACGGTCTCGCCGATAAGCTTGTTGTCCGGCCCGATAGAGATTACTTCCTGCGGCCTGATCTCACGGTTGCCTATTACCAGAACCGTGCCGCTTGCGCTGAAGCGTACGGAGGTTACCTCACCCTCAATGTAGCCGTTGGGTTTGCCGTCTTCGTCCACGGTTATGGCCTGCACTTCTTTCCCGACAAGCGTCAGATACTGCTGGTTGGCGATATTGTTGTTCATGCTTTGCAGCAGATGTGTGCGGACGACGTCGTCGGAGACGGTCTCCACGCGCTTTAACGCCAAATCGATAGTCTTGTCGTCGCCGACGGCTACCTCCAGATACGGCTCGCCGGCAACGATTTTAACGCCGGTTACGATGCCTTTCACCCTTGTGTAGGAGTTGCTCGCTTCGTTGAAGGCCAGCCCGCTGACTTCACGCCCTATCATTTCGTAGGCCTGAGTTTTCGCGTAAGCGGCGTTCATGTTCTGCATCTGTTCCAGTGCGGAGAATTGCGCCATCTGCGCGATGAATTCCCTGTCGTCCATGGGATTCAGCGGATCCTGATATTGAAGCTGAACCAACAGCAGTTTCAGGAACGCATCCTTGTCCAGCTCGTTGCCCGCCGTCCTTGCGGCGCCCTCACCGGGTTTTTTAGTTGCCTGGCCCAAAGTAAAATCGCCTGTTAAAGGAGAGTTCTGGGCCGAATTTGTTGAACTCGTTGACATTTTGTCACCTCGATTTTCAATGTACAAGAATAGTTGCCGGTGCCGCGTTATGCCTTGTAGTCTACTTCCAGCGGGTTACGCGGGGCATTGTTTTCCTCAGTTTCCGGAACTTCCCCGCCTTCTTCGCCAAGCCCGTTGCGCTTCATGATACGGGATACCCGGGAACCGGAAAGCGTTCTGCCGCTGCGCCCGTTCCATCCGCTGCCGCGCCCATCGTTGTCCTCGGCTACATAAGCGGCTATTTCCGCTATTTGCAAGCCTTTGCCTGTCAACGTGTCTTTCAGGTCGTTCAGGCTTGCCTCAATCGCTTCCTTCACGCGCTGTGATTCTGCGTATAACTGCGCGGTGACGATACCGTTTTGGGTGATAACGCGCATTGTGACTTCGCCCAGCGATTCGGGCCTCAGCGTAAGCCGCAGCTCGGTTGTGTCGGCCTTAACCTCGACTTTCATCTGCTCAACCAGTTGCTTTACAACCTCAACTGTGTCGGCCGTACGGTTTTGTGTCAGCGTTTCCCTGATTTCGGCAAATTGCGCGTCACGCAGCTCGCCGCCCTGCATGCCGGAGTTTATGGGAGCGGGATTTGAATCGTCGGTTTCGGATGCCGCGCTTTGCGTAACGGAAGCCTGTGAGAGTGTTGTTTCAGCCGCTGCCTGCGTTTTTACGGAAGTCACGGTTTCTTCGTTCAAGCCTTCTGCGTCCGCATTTTCCACGATTGCCTCCGGTTTTGCTTCCAATGCGGTCAGAGCGGTTTCATCCTCAACCACAAAGCCTTCGCCCCGTACAATAAGCTGGGAAGCGTTTTCGTCAAGCATCTGCGCTCCTTGAGCCATTTCCGCCCAAGACAATGCGGGCGAATCCGGTACGTCGGCCTGAGCGGTAACATACTGGCTGTTTATGTCTACCTCAGCCGTTTCAGCCGCATCACCGCCGTGCCGGTGGTTATTGACCAAATCGCTTAACTGCTCCAGCGTTTGAACCGCTTGGGACTGCCACAGCAGTTCAACGGGAGAAGACACGTTGTGGGCGGCCTGGACAAGCTGTACGGCCTGTTCCGGCAGCAACCCCTCCGTCAAGTCGATATCCAGCTCAACAAGCAATTCCGCAAGCTCCTGCATGGGCATCCCCAGCAGCGCCGCAAGCTCCGCCAGCAATTCCTCATCCGGCAGCGCGAAAGGCTTTTCCTTCGCTTCAACGGCCGCGTTTGCCTTTTCGCCTGCGTCAGCAACGTTTTCAACCGGCTTCGCGGTTTGGAGGGCCGGCTCCGGGCCTGCCGCTTCGTGGGATTCCCTGCGCGCCTGCCGCGTATTTCCGGCCTGCCTCTGCTGGTTAGTCTTAGCCGGTTCAGCTTTCAAAAAGCTTTCAAAGCTGTTTCTTCCGGGCTCGTTCCGCCTTCCCAAAGGCTGCGCCGCGGACTGCTCGCTCCGGTTCTGCGCCGCCGCGCCGATCTGCGCGGGCATATAGTCCATTAGCTTCATTCTTGCACCTCCTTTCCGTGCATGTTTTCAATGTGCTTTTTGATACTTTATGTAAATCGCGGAGAATTGCTAACATCTTCCGCGTTTTTACCGAGTTTACAAGCCGCCGGGAGTCAAAAGCCTCGCCAGCGCCGCGCGTTTCTCCACTTCGATGGCGTCCATGATCATTGCGCGGTCGTCCGCCGGAAGCGCTCTCATCGTATCCGCGACGATATCGGAGTTGGTGTCCATCAGTATTTCAAACATAGCGGCTACGGACCGGGGCTCCATTCCCCTTATCATGTTCAGATGATCGCGCACCTCAAGGCTTACACGCGCTTCGCCCGCCGCTTCCCTGGCGAACTCCGCCGCCCTGTCGGGATTTATTTGCTGGTACCAGCGCCAGAAATCCGCGCGGTTCTCGTTATAAACCATTTCATGAAATACTTCCTGATCACGCTTAAACTGCTCCTGCTCGGCCTCAAAGCCCCGTAAACGCTCAGTTTCGCGTTGTAAGCCCTCGTTATTCGCGCGCAGGGTGTCGCGCTCCCTTGTCAGCGAGTCCACCTGGCGTTCCAGCAGCGTAACGCGGTTTTGCAAATCCGCCGCGGACACCCTAGGGGTCCGGTCTTCCTCTTCCGCTTCCGGTACCCAGTTCCCTATGAGCGGTACGCCGCGCAGTACGTCATACGCCATATCCCGGATATTGTAAAGGTTGAAATACAGAAGGCCCGCCGCCGCGCCAACCAGTAAAACAATGACGATAACCGCGATCAATCCGCCGCGGCCTTTTTTATTTTTTTTATTGCCGGATTTTGGATTTTGCGGCTTGCCCGCCGGTCCCCGGGCCTGACTTGGGTTGGACATCGTATCACCTGCCGGTAACGGCGTTTCTATACTTCACGCCTACATTTTCGAATATTTATAGCTCACCACTGCGTCAACCTGCTTCTGTTCCTCGCGTTTCTCCTCTTCCACAAACTCCTCATAAGCGTTTTCGCGGAGACGTTCGATGGTTTTCCGCGCGCGCATAGCCTCCACTAATTCTTTTCTTTTATCTTCGGCAAATTGTTCCGCGGCCTTAACGGCTTTTTGCTGCAAGGCTATCCTTTCTTTCAAAACCTCCACAAATTCATTATACCGCGAAACCTCGTTCGCGTCTATAAGTAAACCGCTGCCAGCTCCATCGCCCGAAACCATTGCCGCCAAATGCGCGATGCAATCGGCCTTCCATTCCCGCAAAGCCCTTTCCCTCGCTCTTTCCTCTTCGAGCTTCGCAAGCGCCCTCGCGTATTCCAGTTCCTTCTGCGTTTCAAGCTTCTCACGGAGGTTAAGCACGGATTGCAGCCTAAAGTCGAACCGCGCCAATAGACCAACCTCCCTAAGATCTTGGGGACGCTGCCCCTAAACCCCTGCAAGGGACGCAGTCCCTTGACCCTTCTGCTGTTATTCTAAGATACCGTATAATTGCTTTATCACATCATCGAAATCAAATCTGTCGCTTACGGCTTGGGTTAAAAAAGCGTTTACCGCCGGGTTGCGGGCTATGGCGTTATCTATATCAGCGCTGGAACCCTTCTGATACGCGCCGATATTTATTAAATCCTCGGCATCCCTGTAGACAGCCATTATTTTCTTAATCTCGTTCGCGGCGGCGCGGTGTTCGTTCGTCGTTACGTCGGGCATTACCCTTGAAACGCTTGCTAATACGTCTATGGCGGGATAATGGTTTCTGTTGGCGATTTTGCGGTTTAAGACGATATGCCCGTCCAATATGCCCCGCGCGACGTCCGTTACAATCTCCGTCAGATCATCGCCGTCAACCAAAACGGTGTAAATGCCCGTAATACTTCCGGTATCGGAGTTTCCCGCCCTTTCCAGAAGCCTGGGCATAACCGCGAACACGGACGGGGTATAACCCCTGGTAACCGGCGGTTCGCCCGTCGCAAGGCCTATTTCGCGCTGAGCCATTGCGTAGCGTGTCAAGCTGTCCATCAGGAGCAGTACGTCCTTGCCCTGATTACGGAAATACTCGGCTATGCTGGTTGCCGTTTCGGCGGCTTTGGTGCGGACAAGCGCCGGCTGGTCAGACGTTGCGATAACGAGTACCGAACGCTTCACACCTTCCTCGCCCAAGTCTTTTTCCAAAAATTCCCTTACTTCCCTGCCCCGCTCCCCAATCAGCGCGATAACGTTTACGTCTGCCTTGGTATTGCGGGCGATCATGCCCAGCAGCGTACTTTTGCCCACTCCGGAGCCTGCGAAAATACCTATGCGCTGACCCCTGCCGACTGTCAGCAGCCCGTCTATGGCCTTGACTCCCAAGGGAAGCGGTTTTTGGATACGCTCCCTTGTAAGCGGGTTTGGCGGCGGGTTTGTGATATTGTACATCTCGCCCGGCGGCAAATTCCCCAAATCGTCCATAGGCTGGCCTATGCCGTTCAAAGTCCGCCCCAGAAGCCCGTCGGAGACCTTCACGCGCATGGGCTTACCCAGCGCCTCAACAATGCTGCCCGGCCCTATGCCCGACATATCGCCCATCGGCATCAGCAATATATTGTTGCTGCGAAACCCCACAACCTCGGCGGTTATAGGCTTCGCGTACTTATTCGCCTTTATGGCGCATGCCGCGCCCAGATTTACCTCCGGCCCCGTGCTTTCAATCGTCAGCCCGACAACCTGTGTAACGCGCCCCAGTTTCTTGATATAACTGGGCGACAGCGCTTCCTTATACTTTGATAAATCTATGCTCATACTATGAAGTAATAAGGGCAAAGACTTCCGCTTGGTGATTTTTTAAGCATCTTCCCCTCCGGAATCAGCATCCCGCTTTATTAAATATAAATTCTCGCGAAGCTGCTCAAACCCCTGCCCAAGGCTTGTGTCAATATAGCCGTAGGCTGTTTTAATTATGCAGTCAGACTTATTCAAGCTTGGATCCTTGATAATCTCAAGCTTAACGCCGCCGCCGGTTATTTTCAGAAGGTCGTCTTTATTTTCAGATACCGCGTCGAAATCGTCCTCGGAAACCATTACCGCAATTTCGCCGGACGCGGCGGTATCCCTGCTTTCGGCAAGCCCCGCCCTTATCAGGTGCAGAATCAACTGCGGGTTAAACGCGGCCTTGTCGTGGATAAGCTTCTCCGTCATAGCGGAAATCAGTTCCACAAGCTCCGGTTCAAGCCTTTCAATCATCTGCCGCCTTTGCCGCCTCGCGTCCTCAAGAACCTCCGCCGCCTCGTTTTCCAAACGCTGGCCCTCGGCCAGACCGGCGGCGACACCCTCCGCGAATCCGGCCTCATAGGCCTCGTCGCGTATCTTACCCCTTGAGTTTTCAGCTTCCGTAATCGCGTCGCGCATATATTTGTCAGATTCTGCCCGCGCCTGGCTCATCATGCGTTTAGAGTCCTTCTGCGCCTCGCCGATTATTTGTTCCTTTAATATTTCCACCGTAGCCAGCTCACGCTCGCGGATTTCGGCTACGTCGGCAAGCTCCAGGTCTATCAGGCGCTGCTTTTCCTCTTCCTTTTTCCTCTCTTCTTCGGCCTCAATTTCCTCCCAATTATCGGGCGGGTTCACGCGGAATTTCTTATCCAGCATCTTAACGCTGCGCCCTCTGGTAATATTCGACCTGCTATACAATGACATCGTCGCCACCGCCGCCCCTTGCAACGATTATTTCGTTTTGATCCTGCAGTTTCCTTACGATGTTAACGATCTTCTGCTGCGCCTCCTCAACATCGGAGCGGCGCGTGGGGCCGAGGATGTCTATTTCCTCCTGAAGCATGGCGGCAAGGCGTTTTGACACGTTGGAGAACACCAGCTGCCTCAGCTCATCGCTGGCGCTTTTAAGCGCAACGGCCCATTCCCTTGTATCCGGCGTTTCCCTGTATAGCCGCTGTATATCCCTGCCGGAAAGTATGACAAGATCCTCGAACACGAACATTTTTCTCTTGATTTCTTCGGCAAGATCGATATCTTCGTTTTCCAGCGTTTCCATGATGTTCTTTTCCGTGGTTCTGTCCACTTCGTTCAATATATCGACAACGGCGTCCACGCCGCCGGCCTGGGTGTAATCCTCTGTAAGCAGCGCCGAAAGCTTCCTCTCAAGCGCTTTTTCGATTTCCTTTATAACATCGGGGGAGGTACGGTCCATCTGCGCGATCCTCCTTGCCACTTCCGCCTGACGTTCCGGCGCCAGTTCTACAATAACCTGCGCGGCCTGATTGGGCTTCAGGTAAGACAGAATAAGCGCGATTGTCTGCGGATGCTCGCTTTGGATAAAGTTAAGGATCTGCGAAGCGTCCGTACGCCTGATAAAGTCAAAGGGCTTAGCTTTAAGCGACCCGCCGAGTTTTTGCAAAATCTCGAAAGCCTTTTCCTCACCCACGGATCTTTCCAGAATCGTCTTGGCATAATTTATGCCGCCCTCGGTAATATATTGCTGAGCCAGGCAAATATCGTAAAATTCCATCAACACGGCTTCCCTGGCCTGAGGCAGGATAATGCTTGTATTGGCGATCTGCAGCGTCAGCGCTTCTATCTCGTCCTCTTTCAAATGCTTAAACAGCGCGGCGCTTTTCTCAGGCCCCAAAGTAACTAAAAGAATCGCGGCCTTCTCCCGACCGCTTATTTGCAATTTCTCCATAACAGCCACATTGTCCGACACCGTATCACCCCTCTTACCTACTACCTGTTTTTTTAGTCCCAATCCTCGTTCAGCCAGTTACGCAGCAATTGCGCGGCGGCTTCGGGGCGCAAATCCACAAATTTCTCGATTTGCTGCTTTGTTTCGGAATCTTTCTGAAGCTTGATTTCGCGCAAGCGTTCTTCTTCTTCCATCTCTTTTTCCTTCTCCTCGTCGATCTGCGTGGAAACAAGCAAGTCCTCGACGGACAGCTCGGGTTCTATATCGCCAATCTCGACAGGTTTCTGGCGCTTCAGCAGCCCGTAAGCCAGAAGCAGGATGACAAGGGACATCAAGGTCAGCATGACTATTTCGTTAACCGGGACGGGGCGGATTTCCTCATCAATGAACACCATACGTTCCATCACTATAAGGGCGACGTTCTGCAAGCCCGTAGCGATACGCACATGCTCCAAAAGCCGCTGGTGCTGCTCATCCAAAGGCAAAAGCCTTGTATCCGGCGTATTTATCCGAAACTGCTCCCACGTCGTGCCCGGCGGGATGTTGAAAAGGTCGTTGTAAGATCCGTTATTGAAGTAACGCTCGTCTAAAGTCACCAAATTTGCCGCCGTTACTGCGATACTGGACTCTGAGCGCAGGATTTCGCCCGATTTGTTGTCCTCAAACAGCGTATGCGCGCGGTTGTTGATGAAATCGCGCTGGCTCTCGAAATATGACCTGTTACCGGTGCCGCCGCCGCCCGCGGGGTAAGTGATCAGGTTGTTCGCGGCAATGCCGGGCTGCTCGGCTATATCGGTCATTTCGCTGGATTCGCGGATTGTAATGTCCCTGTCAATAAGCCCGGTCGGGCTGTCGGGGCCAAGCGGGCTTGTGAACTCCAGGGATTCTATTAAAGTGTTTGTATAGTCGAAGAACAGGCTGGGCGCGGTATGCACCTGTCCGAATAGCGGGCCCAGGATGCTTTTGACGGCTCTGTCAATTTGCGCGTAGAAGCTTTGCTCAAACTCGCGGCGATGGTTGAAATTGCCTGTTTCGCTGAGTTCGCCGCTGAAAATGACCTCCGCGTTTTGGTTGTAAATGTATACATTTTCAAGCTCAAGCCCTATAACGGCGCTTTGCACAAGCCTTGCCAGGGTGTCGCCCGAATTTTTGTCGAAAAGATTGTTTGTTTGGATGCCGACGGAAGCTCTGGGTACTTCGCTTGAGGGCATAAACAGCGACGAATCCGCCGGAAGGCCAAGCTCAACCTGAGCCTCCACTATACCCCTGACAAGCAGAAGCATGTTCTCAATACGCGTCTGATGCGCCATCCGTGTATTCAGGTCAATAACGGTTCTGGACGCCGTCAGGCCCATGGCGTCAAGCGCGTCGGGCATATGCCAGTTGGTCCGGCTCCCCTGCCCCGACAGGATCATGGCTACGTTGGCCCTGTCAACATCCTGCTCCCGGACGCTTATAAGCATGCCGTTCTCCCAGTACCTGATATCCTCGGCGTTCAGGGCGGATTTCATGTTCATGGTTTCCACATAGTCGGAGCCTTGGTAAATAACTACCCTTGTGGGATTGGCCTGCACGAAAATAAGCGCAAACAGGGCCAACGCAACTAAGGCGGCGGCTCCACCATAGTAAAGCTTCCGCCTGCGTTCCAGGCTTTTCCACCATGCAACTATACCGTTAAACCATGAAACAAGCCTTGCTTGCACGGACTCACTCCGTTCGTCTTAATCGGGGAGAGTTAACACTTCAAACTATTACATCTGCATCCGCATAATCTCTCTGTATGCTTCAAGTAAACGGTTCGTAACCTGTACGGTGAAGTTAAGCGACGCGTTTGCTTTTTCAATCGCCAGGCTAAGGCCGATAAGGTCGTCGGAATAGCCTTGGGCCACATCAAGTTGAAACTGCTGCGAGGTCATTATCGCTTCGTTTGTTTCGTTTACATTATCCAGCATGGCGCGTAAAAACGCGTCAAAAGACTTTTCGGGCCGAGAGGCGGCAATTTCCGTGCCCAACCCCGGGATTTGCCCGATTTGCCCTATATCCCCAATCCGCCATAACGGGTTAAGGCCTTGCACACCGGTTATTTCCATATTAATCAAAACCTTCCATTACATGTTACTGGCTTCGGGTAAGTTCAAATGTTTTGGTAATCATTGACTTCGTGATGTTCATAGCCGTTATATTGGCCTCGTAAGAACGCGAGGCGGAGATCATGTCGATCATTTCCGTTACAACGTTAACGTTGGGCTTTTCGACATAACCCTCCTCGTTGGCGTCCGGATGGCTTGGGTCGTAAACCATCTGCCCCGGGCTTGGATCCGTTGTAATACCCCTCACGATTACGCCCATATTCCTGCGGGGGTCGGCGTCAATCAAACCCCTGGAAGATTTGCTTCTAACGGTATTGCGCAACGTATCATTGAATGAATCAAATGCCTTGTATTCCTGGAACAGCACGTTTCTGCGCCTGTACGGGCCGCCTTCCGCCGTTCTCGTGGTATCGACATTGGCCATATTCTGTGACAGCATATCCATCCTAAGCTGCTGCGCCGTTAATGCCGAAGCCGATATACTAAGGGTTTCCAGTAAGCTCATAGAAAACCTCCTGATTTTAATCTATTCGTAACCCGGATTTTAGTTTATGCCATTATAGACGATGCTATGTAATTGTTTATTGGCCATGTAAGAATTTGCGAGCATGTCATATATGATGGAGTTTCGGTAGACCAGCGCACTTTCCTCGTTTATGTCAACATTGTTGCCGTCAATACGTGTGCTGAGGTTAGTATGTACGCGGTGCGCGACGGGCGTTGCGCGGGACAGATCCAGAACCCCTGTCCTCTTGTAGCCGTCCACTGCCGTGCGCAGGCTTTCCTCAAAACTGACCTCATATTTTTTGAATTTCGGTGTATCGTTATTTGCGATGTTGTGCGCGTAGACGCGGTCCCTGAACGCCGCGGCCTGCATTGCGGAGCCAAGGATGTCATTTAACGCGGTTCCCGTTATCATGCCGCACCCCCCTCTTAATAGGCGCACACAGTGCGACCCTACATCATTATAAATTATTTACTAGGCTTTTGTCACTAGTAATTTCTCCTATGTCTGTACGATTATGCATGTTTTGGAAAGTAATATTAGAAACGGCGGCATAGGCGCGCCGCGCGGCTTCCTCTTGGTTTTGGCCCGTTGCGGTCACGCCAAGCACCCTGCCGCCATTTGTAAGTAAGCCTTCGCCTTCGTTGGATTTTTGCGTTCCGGCGTGAAAAATCATTATATTTCCAGCATTTTCGTTAATTTTATCCAGACCGTTTACGGGGTAGCCCCTTCCGAATTCACCGGGATATCCGCCGGACGCCACAACCACACAAACGGCATTCATATCATTATGCCACTTAATTTTTACTTTGTCAAGGGTTCCGTTGCTGCACGCAAAACAAATCTCAAGCAAATCGGTTTTCAACAGGGGCAGGACGGCCTGCGTTTCCGGGTCGCCGAACCTGGCATTGTATTCAATCACATACGGGCCGTTTTTTGTAAACATCAGCCCAAAGTATAAAATTCCCTTAAACTCGATGTTTTCGGCTGCTAAGCCATTTTGCGTCGGCAAAACTATATTTTTATATATAAGGTCCTGTAATTCCGCGGTGTAATAGGGGCTGGGGCAAATTGCGCCCATACCGCCTGTGTTGGGGCCTTTATCGCCATTAAGTGCCTTTTTATAATCCATGCTTGACAACATTGGAACCACGGTTTTGCCGTCCGAGAACGCCAGCAAGGTTGTCTCCGGGCCTTCCAGAAATTCCTCAATCACCACTTCCGCGCCCGATCCACCGAATTTCTTATCCAGCATAAGCTCAGACAGCGCTTTCCCGGCCTCTGCAGCGTCCTTGCAGATATAAACTCCCTTACCGACAGCCAGCCCGTCGGCTTTAATCACAACAGGCCATTTCCCGGCATTTTTTATATAGGACAGCGCGGTGCCATATTCGTTAAAAACCTCGCAAGACGCCGTAGGAATGCCGTATTTGCGCATAAACGCCTTAGCGAAGGATTTGCTCCATTCAAGCTTTGCCGCTTCCCTTACGGGGCCGAAAACCCGCAAACCCTTGCCGTTGAAGGCATTTACAATGCCCAAAGCCAGCGGTTCGTCCATGCCGATTATTGTGTAATCAATTTTTTCCCTCACGGCAAAATCAAGCAAAGTCTCTGTATCCGTGGCGGAAATCGGCACACACTCCGCTATTTGCGCAATCCCGGCGTTACCAGGCGCGCAGTAGATTTTTCGCGCTTCACCGGCGGGGTTGTTAATCAAACGCCAAACAATAGCGTGTTCCCTGCCGCCGCCGCCAACAACCAGTATTTTCATATATCCCCTCGCGCGAAAATATTTACCGCCTCGGCAATCAATACCCGCTCCGCTTCCTCCATAACGCGTTTCCGCAGCGTTTCCGGCGTGTCTCCGCCCTTGACCGCAACGGCTTTTTGAAGCAAAATCGGCCCGCCGTCAACCTCATCCGTCACCATATGCACCGTCGCGCCGGTAACCTTAACCCCCGCCGCCAACGCCGCCTCGTGTACCTTTAAGCCGTAAAACCCCTTTCCGCCAAAGGACGGAAGCAGCGCGGGATGTATGTTTATGGTTTTGCCGTTAAAGCTTCGCAAAAAGCTTCCGTCCAGGATAACCGTCCAACCCGCCAGCACCGCCAAGCCGATTCCGTTACCGTTCAAGATACCGGCCAGCATTGCCTCAAAAGCTCCCGGCTCCCTATAATCGCGCTTGCGTACAACAACCGACGGCAGACCGTTATCCGCCGCCCTCCGCAGCGCATATATACCGGGCTTTGAAGCGATCACCAAAGCAATCTCGGCGCAAAGCTCCCCGGCACATGACGCGTCAATCAACGCTTGCAGATTAGTACCGCCGCCCGAGCATAAAACAGCTATTCTAAGCATAATCCGTTTCCTTGCGTCACATTGCCTATAATATAAGCTTTTTCGCCCATTTCCGCAAGTTTTGCGCAAACCTTGCCGGCGTTCTCCCGCGCCGCGCAAATAACCATGCCCACACCCATATTAAAAGTGTTGTACATATCGTCCCTGCCGATGTTTCCGGCCCGCCGGATCAATCCGAATATAGGCGGCACAGGAAAACTCCCTGTATTCACGCGCGCAGCCAAGCCTTCAGGCAGGATACGCGGTATATTCTCGTAAAAACCCCCGCCGGTAATATGGGAAATACCTTTCACTTCAACGGCCTTGATCAGCGACAGTACGGGCTTTACGTAAATTCTTGTAGGCGTAAGCAGCGCTTCGCCAAGTGTCATGCCTAATTCGTCTATATGTTTGTTAAGTTTTTCCTTATCAATACTCAAAGCCTTCCTTATCAGCGAAAACCCGTTGGAATGCACGCCGCTGGACGCAATTCCGATAAGCGCGTCATCCTCCTTGATTGTTTCCCCGCTGATAATATTTTTCCTATCCGCAATTCCGCAGGCAAAACCCGCAAGGTCGTACTCCTCCGGAGGCATTGTGCCCGGATGCTCGGCCGTTTCGCCGCCAACAAGCGCGGCTCCCGCCATTTTACAGCCTTCCGCCACACCCTTCACGATTTGCTCAACGCGTTCGGGCATATTCTTCCCGCATGCGATGTAATCAAGGAAAAACAGCGGTTCCGCGCCGCAGCAGACGATGTCGTTCACGCACATCGCCACAAGGTCAACGCCCACCGTATCGTGCTTATCCATCATCAGCGCGACGGCAAGCTTCGTCCCCACACCGTCCGTTCCGGAGACCATCACCGGATCGTCCATATCCTTTATCCGCGCCAGCGAATACATCCCGCCAAAGCCGCCGATATCCGACAGCACGCCCGGGGTAAAAGTCCCGCGCACATGATTCTTAATAAGCTCGACGGCTCGGTACCCGGCGCGGATGTCAACCCCCGCGTCCGCGTACGCTTGATTTGGGAGCGCGGGCGTCCCGCCCGCAAACACTTTACTCACTCACTACCCCCTAAAATATTTAACTGCTGCCTCAAATATCTTTTGGTCATAATTACCCGGAATGTTTTTATAAAGCCCTTCGCCGATACGCTCCGAATGCCCCATTTTGCCTAAAACGCGCCCGTCCGGGCTTGTAAGCGCCTCAATCGCGTAAGCCGAACCGCCCGGATTAAACCGCACGTCCATAGTTGCGCGGTTTACCATGTCAACGTACTGAGCCGCGAGCTGCCCGTTTTCGGACAATCGCTTGATTTCGGCATCGGCTGCCGTAAAACGTCCCGATCCGTGGGAAACAGGCAGATTAAAAACCTCACCCGGTTGAACATACGCAAACCACGGCGATAAAACCGAGGTTATCATCGTACGCGCAATAAACGAACGGTGCCTTCCGGCAGCATTCGGCGCAAGCGACGGCGAACCCGCCGTGATATCGCATATTTCTCCATACGGAAGGAGTCCCAGTTTCATTAAAGTATGGAAACCCGCGCCGATTCCCAGCATCAGCCCCCGGCGCTCATTCATGAAATAAGTAACGGCTTCAGAAACCGCCGCATCCCTGAACATCGCCGCGGCGTAAATGCTATAATTCTCATCCCCGCCCGGCATCGCGACTATATCCGCCGCGCTAATCCTTTGTATAAGGGATTTTATAGCTTCGCCAAGCATTTGCGGACTTAAATTTTTAATCACAAACAACTCTGTTTCCGCTCCGGCCCGGTCAAAGCGCGCGCGCAAATCGTACTCGCCGTTGCTTCCCGGGAAAACGGGAATTAAAACACGCGGCGTATTACATATACCGCGCGGCTTTTTGCGCGAAATATTTCTTTCCGTTATATGCATGTTCGGCAATTCCGGACATGAGGATATATCCGGAAGCCCTGCCGGGAAAACGTCCTCCAGCGGCGCAAGCCAGTTTTCAAGCGCTTCGTCCAGCGTAATTACATTGCCGTTAATCCATATAATTTCTTTGGCAGTTGTATGCCCTATAACCTCAAACCGCCGCGTTTCGATTAATTTATCAGCCAAAGTCCCTTTCACCGGAAGCTCCAGCACAAAACCGCCGTAATCCGCATCAAACATGTCGGTACCAGGCTCGGTATCCAAAGATACGCCAACGCCGTTCCCGAAAGCCATTACAGACACCGCCGCAGCCGCGCCTCCCGCGCCTATCGCATAAGCGGATATCAAGTTCCCCTCGCGGATAAGCCTCTCAATCAACTTGACATTATCCAGAAAAGCCTCAAAATCCGGCAACCCGTCCTTATCCCTGCCGCATTTCAAAAGCCCTACCGCATTGTCCGGCTTCTTAAATTCCGGCGAAATAACAACCGCGTGTTTCTCCGCGCAAACGGCAAAGCTTATTAGCGTCGGCGGCACGTCAAGGGTTTCTCCGTCCGCGCCGGTAAAACTGCCGCTCATGCTGTCCTTGCCGCCGATAGCGGGCGTTTTCAACACACTCTGAGCCTTATAAGCCCCCAACAGCGCCGCAAACGCCGCGCCAAACCGTTCCGGATCTTCCCCCGGTTTCCCGAAAATCTCCTGAAAACTCAGCTTTATATGTTCCAAAGCGCCGCCCGCCGCCACAACCTTCGCCACAGACTCGGCCACTGCCGCCGCCGCGCCGTGAAACGGGCTCCACTCGCTCAGCCACGGATCATACCCATAAGCCATAATCGTGCAAGTATCGGTATCCCCGCCCTCAACAGGCAGTTTCGCCGCCATTACCTGCGCCGGGGTAAGCTGCCTCGCCCCGCCAAAAGGCATCAGCACCGTCCCCGCGCCCGCCGTGCTGTCAAAACGTTCGGCCAAGCCCTTCTGCGCGGCTGTATTCAGGCGCGAAAGATTTGATAGCCATAAGGATTTAAGCTCTTTTGGCGCTTGCCCCTTGACCCTTTCGTTTTGGTCAGGAGAAGCTACTGCTATGGGAGTTTTTCTCCTTGCGCCGTTTGTGTCTAAAAACGCGCGGGATATATCGACGACGGTTTGTCCGTTCCAAGTCATTGCCAGGCGGTTGCTGCCCGTAACTTCGGCTATTACGTAAGCCTCAAGGTTTTCGGCTTCGGCCAGCTTAATAAAAGCGTCCGCGTCGCCAGCCGCCAGCACAACAGCCATGCGCTCCTGAGATTCGGACAACGCAAGCTCGGCGCCGTTCAGGCCCTCGTACTTGGTTTTTATGCTGTTCAGGTTAATTAACAGCCCGTCAGCCAATTCACCCACGGCCACGGATACGCCGCCCGCGCCGAAATCGTTGCATTTTTTTATAAGGCACGCGGCATCCGGGCTGCGGAAAAGCCGCTGCAGGCCGCGTTCAATATGCGGGTTACCCCTTTGAACCTCCGCTCCGCACAGCGCCGCGCTTTCGTTTGTATGAGACGCCGAAGAGCCCGTTGCGCCGCCTACCCCGTCTCTGCCCGTGCGCCCGCCCACTAATATTACGACGTCGCCGGGCACGGGTTTTTCGCGGCGGACATGGGATTTCCTTGCCGCGCCGATAACCGCGCCGGCTTCCATGCGCTTTGCGGCGTAGCCGGGGTGGTAGATTTCGGAAACGATTCCCGATGATACGCCGATTTGGTTGCCGTAAGCGGAAAAGCCCTCCGCGGCGGTCTGCGTGATTTTACGCTGAGGGAGCTTGCCGGGAATGGTTTCGTCAAAGGGCGCGCGCGGGTCAGCCGCGCCGGTTACGCGCATTGCCTGATAAACATACGAACGCCCGGACAGCGGGTCGCGGATCGCGCCGCCAAGACAAGTCGCCGCGCCGCCGTAAGGCTCAATCTCGGTGGGATGGTTATGCGTTTCGTTTTTGAACATAACCAGCCATTCCGCCTCTCGCCCGTTTTCTAAGGCTTTTACAACAAAAGAGGCGGCGTTTTGCTCGTCGGAGGTGTCCAAATCCGTCAGCAAACCCCGGGAAACCATACTTTTCGCGCAGATCGTCGCCAAATCCATCAGGCATATGGGTTTACGGTATAAATCATCGCCGTATAGGCGTTCACGCTCCGCTAAATATTGATTGTATGTTTCTTCGATTATATTTTTATACGGGCCTTGCCGGATGTCTACGCTTTCCAATTCGGTTAAAAACGTTGAGTGCCTGCAATGGTCGGACCAGTATGTGTCCAGAACGCGCAGCTCCGTTTCCGTAGGCTCACGTTTTTCAACATCGCGGAAATATGCCTGCACGAGGAGCTTGTCCGCTTCGCTCATGCCAAGTGAGAAGCTTGAAACCGTCGGGTTTGCGCAAGATTCAAGGGCATCATTGAAAGGCTTGTCCTCAGTTTCGTCAACGGGATTTATAACATATTGTTTTATGCGGCTTTTGTCCTCAGGCGTTAAATCGCCTGATATGGCGTAAACCCTTGCCGTCTCCACAACGATTGCGGACAGGGGTTCGTAAAGAGAACAAGAAAAAGCGGCAGAGTCCGCTCTTTGGTCAAAAACGCCGGGGAGGTATCTTACCGCAAATACAAATTCATTTTTTTCGGGAAGGCAATCAAGATAAACATTGTCCAAACCGGGATCAGAAAAAATACGGGGAACGCATGCCAAGAAGGTTTCACGCGCCATCCCGCTTACGCTGTAGCGGCAGAGAAGCCTTACACCCGTTACGCGCGGTATACCCAAGTAGTTTTGAAACTCGCGCAGTTTATGCTCCGTAGCCGGGTCCAGGCCGTGCCGTCTTTCGGTAAACACGCGAAATACGCCGGTTTCTATAATATTATTACTAATTATCATATTAATATATAAGCAAGTCTATGGTCGGAAGCAGCTTGTGCAGATCGGCCTTGGAAATCTGCGCGTTTGCGCCGACCTGTTCGCCTTTATGCCTCATATCGTTATTAATAAGCGACGAGAAAATAATTACGGGTATTTCGCGGAGGTATTCGTCGTCCTTAATAAGCTTCGTAAGCCTGTGCCCGTCCATCTTGGGCATTTCGATATCGGTAATCAGAAGGCTTATGTGGTCGGTGACGGGTAAGCCGCTGTCTTTGAAGCTGGCGATAATATCCCAAGCCTCCTTGCCGTTGGAGCATTCGATAATATTGGTAAACCCGGCTTTTTGCAGGAACTCGTTAAGAAGCCTTTCAAGAACGGTCGAATCCTCTACAACCATAATCGGCCTGCTGTATCTCGGCCTGTTTTCGCCGTTATACGGTTCCTCGGTGCCAAGGCCCGATTTCAAGCCGATCTCAAGCAAAATCTTCTCAAAATCGATAATAGTGACGAGCCTGCCCCCGATACGCGCTATGCCTGTGGCAAGCCCGTCCGCGCCTCCATATATTGTAGGGTCGGGTTTTTCGATACGTTCCCAGGTGATGCGGTGGATAGCCTCGACGGTATGCACATGGAAAGCGCTGTAATTGTTGTTAAAGTTTGTTATGATATATATATCCCTGTCGGGAAAGTCCGATTCCGGCAAACCCATATACGCGCCAAGGTTTATCAATGTTAAAATGCCGATCTCTTCCCTGGGTTTAAAAATGCCTTCGACAAACGGGCTGGCGTTAGGCATCGGCGTAACCTCAGAAGTCTGCATTATTGAATTGACCTTTGATACATTGATGCCAAAATGCTGGTTCGCGATTGTAAACTCAAGAACCTCGAGCTCATTTGTTCCTGAATCCAGCAGGATATTGGATTTTCTGACCCCCGCCATATATATCCTCCTTATTTTTTCCTTCTTTACATTATAAAGCACAAGCAATTTTTTTGCAACATTAATTTTGAAAGTTTTCTTTCTTATAGAGTTTTTAGGTTGAAATTCTTTCAGACGTGGGATATAATATATAAACTGGGGGGGCTGTGATGTCTCAGAGACAGGACGAAAAGCTGCTGAAGCAACTTGGCGAGCTGCTGGAAAAAGCGGCTTCCGGTGATATAGCGGCGTTTGAGTTACTGATAGCCGAGTATGAAAAACTTATATTCTCACAGGCGTTCCGGATGATGGGAAACGCTTGGGACGCGCGCGACGCGGCGCAGGAGTCGCTTATTAAAATTTATAAGAACATACATAAATGCCACGATATCCATTCATTTAAATCCTGGATCCGCGCAATTACGAACAATACCTGCATTGACGAGCTGCGCAGGCGCGGAAACAAGCGCGAGGATTCGCTGAACCGGATGTTTGAAACGGAGGAGGGCGAAGTCGAGCTGCAATTCGAATCAACCGACCCCGGCCCGGAAGCGGTTCTTCTTGGCATTGAAAAACAGGAGCGCATACAGCTGGCGATAAACAGGCTGCCCGTAAAATACAAAACGCTGATAGTCCTGCGGGACATTAACGGCCTTAGCTACGAAGAGCTGGCGGAAACCACCGGCCTGTCGCTTGGAACCGTTAAGTCAAGATTATCACGCTCCAGAGAAAAGCTGAAAAAATTGCTTGCCGGAGAGTACTAGTCCGTCTTGTGCATAACATTCGGTAAAAGACAGCCCGGAGGTTTGTATGGGTAAGAGCGGCACTATATTGGTTGTTGACGATGTTGATACTAACAGAATAATTTTAGAAGCTATATTGGATGAGGATTTTGATACCGTCCATGCCGCTGACGGCGAAGAGGCTTTGGAAGTGATATTCCGGCGCGGTGTTAAGCCAGACCTGATATTGCTTGACATTATGATGCCTAATATCAACGGTTATGAGCTTTTGGCGATATTGAGAACCGAACCGGATACCGCCGACATACCCGTTATCTTTATTACCGCGGAGGATGACGGCCGCGCGGAGCTTGTGGGGCTTAGCGCCGGCGCTGTGGATTATATCACGAAGCCGTTTATCGAGGACGTAGTGAAGCGGCGTGTGGAAAATTACATGGAGCTGCTGATTTACAGGAAAAGCCTTGAGGAAATGGTTACGGCAAAGGTTACGGAGCTTACGGCGGCCAAGGACCATATGATAGAATCCATGGCGACGATAATCGAATACCGGAACCTTGAATCCGGTTTGCATGTTAAGAGGACGACGGCCCTTGCGGGCTTGATGGTTAATCAAATAATTAAGTATCCCAGATATAAAAAAGCGTTGAAGGACATGGATTATGAGGTTATGGTGAAGGCCGCGCCCTTGCATGATGTGGGTAAAATAGCCGTGCCTGACGAGATTTTGCTTAAACCGGGCAGATATGAACCGTGGGAGTTCGAGATAATGAAAGGCCACTCGGCCAAAGGCGGCGAGATCATCGAAGCCATGATGGAATTCAATAAAGACAAGTATTTCCAGCATTGTTACGATATAGCGAAATACCACCACGAACGCTGGGACGGCAGCGGTTACCCGGATAAGCTGTCGGGGGAGGATATCCCGCTTTCAGCGCGGATAATAAGCATAGTCGATGTTTACGACGCGCTTATTACAAAGCGCGTTTACAAGCCGGCATTTCCCCACGGGAAAGCTATTGATATAATGAAGGAGGGCGCGGGGACGCAATTCGACCCGCATCTGATAGATATACTTTTAGAGATTGAGGGCGACTTCCGCGATATTGCGGAAAAGTTGAAAGATCCGGATTAGGTTTTAACGCTTGCGGTCTATGTTATTACGATGGATTCCGAGTTATGCCTGTGATACACTTAAACGGCGGATAAGATTCATATGATGGCAAAATGGAGTTTGATATCTATGGAAAAGTATATAACAAGCATCACACAGGCGATTGGCGGCACGCATTTACTTAGGCTGGATAAGCTTCGGGATATATACGGCTTTGACGGTGAGATTTACGCAAAGCTTGAGCATATGAGCCCCGGATTCAGCAAGAAGGACAGGATCGCGCGGGGGATGATCGAGGAAGCCCTGCTTCGCGGCCATCTTTCTCCCGGCAAGCCGGTAATTGAGACAACGAGCGGCAACACCGGCATCGGCGTGGCGATTGTTTGCGCCGCTTTGGGATACAGGTTTATCTGCGTGATGTCGCGGGGCAATTCCCAGGAGCGCGTAAAAATGATTGAAAGCTTCGGCGGCGAGGTAGTGCTGGTTGACCAGGCTCCGGGCAGCAGGAAAGGTTTTGTCAGCGGCGAGGATCTAAGCTTTGTCCAGGCGGAGACGGAGCGTATTGTGCGTGAAACGGGCGGATTTTATCTGGATCAGTTTAATAATCCGGATAACTCCAAAGCTCAGGAAGAGATGGGCGAGGAAATTTGGCTGCAAACGGGCGGAGAAATTCAGGTTTTTGCCGATTTTATCGGTACGGGCGGTACGTTTGCCGGTGTTTCCAGGCGGCTGAAACAGCATAACCCCGCGATAAAATGCTACGCTGTCGAGCCGGAATGCTGCGCGTTTTACGCGGGAGCGGAAATAACCGGCACGGGGCACCGCATACAGGGCGGCGGTTATGGCAAGCACCAGATGAATGTGGATAAATCGTTGATTGACGGTTGTGTGCAGATTGATGATGATACGGCTATTAAGACGACGCGCGGCCTTGCGCTGTGCGAGGGTGTTTTTGGCGGATTCTCCTCCGGCGCGAATGTGGCGGCTGCGGTGAGCTTGCTGAACGGGGCGGAAAAGGGTAAAAAAATTGCCGTTGTTATAAACGACTGCGGGTTGAAATATATGAGCGCGGAATTATTCTAACAAGGATGCTGCGGGCGGGACGCCCGCGCTCCCAGACACGAAAGGGGATATTATGTTTTACGACAAATTAGATGAGGTTATGAGGCATTTTGCTGAGGCCGGCGGATTTTTGACGGTAGAAAACGATGGGCTTGTGAACACTATGACCATTAGCTGGGGTTTTATCGGGCATATGTGGAGCAAGCCTCATTTTATCTGCGTTGTGCGTCCGCAAAGGCATACGTTCGGCATTATTGAAAAGGCTCAGTCATTTACCGTCAGCATACCGTTCGGCGATATGCGCGAGGAACTTAAAATATGCGGGACACAATCCGGCAGGGATATCGACAAGGCCGGGGTTGTAAGCTTTGTGCCGGCGAAAGCCGTTGAAAGCCCCGTTGTGGCGGGCTGCGCGCGGTATTTTGAGTGCGTTGTGCGTTACGGGGACGATTTTAAGGGGGAGCTTTTGCCGGAGGCTATTAAGGGTACGCATTATGACGGTGATTTCCATCATTTTTATATAGGGGAAATCGTGGAGGTTTACTAAGAGCCTGTTTAGTATCCAGACTCTAAATAACAGGAGGTTGCATTGTGAAAATTTTCATCAGCTCCGACATTGAAGGCACAAACGGCATCGCAAGCTGGAGCGAGGGGGACAAGGCAAACGGCGGGGAGTTTAATTATTTCGCGGCGAGGATGACGGAGGAAGTAAACGCCGTATGCCTGGGCGTGAACGACTTTTCCCCGGACGCGGATATTTTGGTGAAGGACAGCCACGCCACGGCGCGTAACATCGACCACAGGGGGCTGCCGTCCAATACGCGGCTGAACAGGGGCTGGCCGGGACAGCCCGCCTCCATGGTGAACCATTTGGACGGGAGCTTTGACGCCGCGATTTTTACCGGATATCACAGCCCGGCTTTCACCGGCGGCAATCCCATGGCGCATACCATCAATTCCGCCAAAATATCGCGCATAACCATAAACGGCGTTATTGCCGGGGAATTCCATATTAATTACTACGCCGCGCTGTCGCTGGGCGTTCCGCCGGTAATGGTCAGCGGGGACAAGCTTCTGGCGGAGCTGGTGGCGGAGACCGATAAAGATATCCTGACTGTCGTAACGCTTGAAGGCTCGGGCAACTCCACTACCAGCGCACATCACAGCGTTACCCTCAGGCAGCTGCGCGGGGCGGCGAAAGAGGCCGCGGCAAGGGCGGCGGAGCTTAAAACCAAGGTTAAGTCCAAACTGCCCGGAAGCTTTGAGGTTACTATTACATATAGGCGGCATTATGACGCTTTCCGCGCGTCTTATTTCCCCGGGATGTACGTGGTTGACGATATGACCGTCGGCTACAAATGCGAAAACTTCTTTGACTACTTAAAAGCCTGGATGTTATTATAGGAGAGCGGATATGGCGTATGATTTGTGTCTGTTTGATCTGGACGGGACCATTACGGAATCCGGCGAGGGGATAGTAAAGTCCGTCTGTTACGCGTTAAAGCACTTTGGCATTGATGTAACCGACCAAAACGGGCTGACAAAGTTCATCGGCCCGCCGCTTGGCGAATCGTTCCGGTTGTATTACGGTTTTTCGCAGGAAAAGGTTCAAGCCGCAATGGCAAAGTATCATGAGTATTATTCGGTGACGGGAATGTTTGAGAATTCCGTTTATGACGGGATTATAGAGCTTTTGGAAAAGTTAAGGGCGGATGGGGTGACATTGGCCGTCGCTACGGCAAAACCAACCGTCTACAGCGAAAAAATTGCCGAGCGGTTTGATTTTAAGAAATATTTCGTTTTAATATCCGGAAGCGGGATGGACGGTACCCGCAGCCAGAAAAGCGAGGTTATAAGCTACGCTCTGGATAAACTTGACCCCGCCGGGCAAAAACGCGCCGTTATGATAGGCGACCGCAAGTATGATATTACCGGCGCGAAACAAACGGGCGTGGACAGCATCGGCGTGCTTTGGGGCTACGGTTCGCGCGGCGAACTTGAAGAAGCCGGGGCGCGGCGGATTGCCCGGACAACGGCTGAGCTTTATGATATGCTTACAGGAGGAACGACATGAGAGTATTTATCAGCGCAGACATAGAGGGCGTTACAGGCATCGCCCATTGGAACGAAACGGATATTGAAAAGCCTTCCGAATTCGCCCCATTCGCGAAGCGGATGACGCTTGAGGTGGCGGCGGTATGCGAGGGCATAAACGATTTTGACGCGCAGTCGGACATTTTGGTTAAAGACGCCCATGGCCCGGGCAGGAATATCGACCATGAGCTTCTGCCGGAGAATGTCAGCCTGAACCGCGCGTTTTCCGGGCATCCCCATTCCATGATGAATCTGATAGACCAGGGCTTTGACGCGTCAATGCTTACGGGCTACCACAGCCCCGGTTATAACAACGGCAACCCCATGGCGCACACAATGTCCGGCGCTTACGGCAGGGTACTGATTAACGGCATTATCGCCAGCGAGTTTTTGATCAATTATTATACCTCGCTGTATTATAACGTGCCCATGGTGCTGGTTTCGGGCGACGCGCGGCTGATGGAGCTGGTTAAGGAGACGGATCCCGATATTATAACGGTTGAGACCCTGCGCGGCTTTGGCGCAAGCGTCACAAGCATGCACCCCGGCAAAACGCGGCGTCTTTTACGCGAAAACGCCAGGCAGGCCATGGAAAACGCCGGAAGGCTGAAGGCGCTCTGTTCCGCAAAGCTGCCGGATGTGTTCAACGCCGAGGTGCGCTTCCGCGAACACCACCGCGCCAATGCTGCCTCAAACTACCCGGGGGCCGTATCAAAAGACGCGCATACCATCGCCTTCACATGCAAGGATTATTTTGATTTCCTCAGGTTTTTTCAGTTCATTTAAGGTGGTTTAAATGTTTCGTAAGCTTTCATTAACGCTTTTCATTATTTTTATATCTTTCATCATTTTCCTGCCGGAGCCGGCATTGGCGCAGGAACCTCCGCAGGTTTCGGCGGCAGCCGCCGTACTTGTGGAGGCCGGCACCGGCAAGGTTTTATTCGGCAAGGAGGAGCACAGGCGCATTTTTCCCGCCAGCCTGACCACGATATTAACGGCGATGGTAGTGCTCGATTACTTTGACCTGGACGAGGTTATCGTAACGGGAAGCGAAGTGCGGGCGGTGCCGGACGATTCCAGCAAAGCGGGCAATGTGGAAGGCGAGAGCATCACCGTCCACAATCTTTTACGCGCCTGCATCATTATATCCGGCAATGAATCCGCCTCCGTGCTGGCTATGGCCGTCGCGAAGCGCGTCACGGGGGACAGCTCGATACCTTATACGGCGGCGGAGCGGCTGTTCGGCGAGCTTATGAACGAAAAAGCGCGGGAGATGGGCGCGTTTAATTCTAATTTCGTAAATCCCCACGGCTATCACCATTCCAACCATTATACCACCGCTTACGATATGGCCCTTATCAGCCGGGAGGCCATGAAGAACGATATTATCCGCGCGCTTTGCGCGGAGGTGCGCTGGGCCGGCAACGGCGCGGGGCCGGACGCGGACCCTTCATGGACAACCAGAAATTATAATTTCACGGCCCGAAACGAGTTGATTGTCCCTGCCGGCGAATTCCATTACCCTTTCGCCACAGGCATGAAAACCGGCAGGCATTCCGCCGCCGGCGACACGCTGGCCGCCTCCGCCATGAAGGACGGGATTGAGCTTATCGCGGTTATCAGCAATTCCAGGGACCCGGGGCGCTGGCTGGATGCCGTTTCGCTGTTTGAATACGGTTACGGCAGCTATTCGCATGTTATATTGCAGGAAGCCGGGGACGTGATAGGCGAGATAACCGTGCGAAGCCCGCGCAGGCAGGATGTTGAGGTTATGGAGCTTCTGATCACCGACACCGTTGCGGGGTTTTTAAAGCAATCCGAGCTTGAAGGGCTTGTGGTTGACACATTCTTTCTGCCCGAGGCAATCGTGGACGACCCGGAAACGATAATAGCCCTGAGAACGCCCGTTGAGGAGGGGCAGGTCTTAGGGCGCATCACATACTCCGCCGGCGGCGAAATACTGTACACCGGGGATTTTATCGCCGCGCAAAGCGTTGGGGCGCGGACATTTGCCACCGATATTGATTACTATTGGGAGATTATCGAATCAATCTTCTTTACAAGGCAGGCCGTACCGTATTGGATTATCGCCGCGCTTTCGCTTATCATCATTTCATATGCCGTTTACAGGATTATTAAAAAATATAAAGCCGTAACCGCTTTCGGGCGCAGATGGTAGCTATTACTCCGCCGATTAACCCTTTTCACGGGAACAAAGTATGTTTAACAGTGCTTCCCGCTCATTAAGCGCAGGGTCTTCCTGCACACGTTCAAGCAGATAGCCCAGGGCATCGCCTATGGCTTCCCCCGAGCGGATACCCAGCGCCTTCCCCACGTCGTAGCCGTTTACGGCCAGCTCAGTCATGTGGATGGGTTCTCCGCTTGCCAGCACATCTTCCAGTAAGGCAATGTTCGCGTGCAATACCGGCAGGGTAGTTTCCTGAGCGAAGCTGTTTTTCCCCATGCAGTCGGCAAGCGCGAAGGTATAAAGCTGCCGCGTCAGGTTCGCCCCCCTGTTATGTACGCGGCGTTTAACGGCAAAGCGCGAGAGCTGCTTGGCGACATTATGCATGCGCACTATGGCTGTGACGGCCTGAATGCGGTAGTTGTCATATTTCAAGCGTTTCAGCACCGCATAGGCTATTTCCCGCGATACCTCCGCGTGCCCGGGGAAGCGCGTCTCGCCGTTTTCGTCAATAACCATTACCTCCGCCTTTCCCGTATCGTGGAACAAGGCGCAGAGCTTCTGGGTCAATTCATTTTCGGCATACTTAAAAACCTCCATCGTATGGTCGTACGCGTCCAAATGATGGTAGGGATTTTTCTGCGGCACATCTTTTAACCTTGTTATTTCAGGCAGTAAAACAGACCCGAGATCCTCCATAAAAATCAGGAACGCGTCATGTGAGCCCGACAAAATCAGCTTATCCAGCTCAACGCGTATGCGTTCAGCCGCGATACGCGTTATTTTTTCCCTGTTTTTCTTCACCGCATGCCTTATCTCCGGCTCAATGTCAAAGCCCAGCACAGCGGCAAACCTGTACGCCCGCATCATCCGCAGGTAATCCTCGCCGAACCGCTCATCCGGCGTGCCGACGCAGCGCACCAGCCTCCGCTTGATGTCCTCCGCGCCGCCGAAGGGGTCGGCAAGCCCCGTACGCGGATTATAGGCCATGGCGTTGATTGTAAAATCACGCCTTGACAAGTCGTCGTTTAAGTCATTCGTATAACGCACCGTATCAGGCCTCCGCCCGTCCGAATAATTTCCGTCGATGCGGTATGTGGTGATCTCATAAGCCGCGCCTTTTAACATCAGGCTCACCGTGCCGTGCTTGGCCCCTGTGGGCAGAACCCGTTTCCCGGCGAAAACCTTCGAAACCTCCTCCGGCGTCGCATTGGTGGTGATGTCCCAATCCGACACCTCCCGCCCAAGGATGCTGTCACGCACGCAGCCGCCCACCGCGAAGGCCTCAAATCCCCCCGCTTCAAGCGTTCCGATAATTTGCGCCACCGTTTTTGGTATAGTAATCAATTCAGTAATCAAAGCTCAATTTCTGTCCCGGCGGGTACGATCAGCTTGTCCGGCGCGCTGTATGCTTCGGCGCGCTCCATGCAGAACAGCGCACCGGGCTTCATGTGTATCGGGATGTTAACGCGCGCGCCTATTACACGGGCGCATTCCGCAGCTTCATCCAAATCCATGTTATATACGCCGTCGCAGGGCAGCAGCGCGTAATCCAGCCCCATGGCCGCGAAACCGCCCATGGCCGCCGTGGTTGACGTATCCCCCGCGGCGTAGAGCTTTAAGCCGTCAACATCAATGATATAGCCCACACAATCCGCAGGGTTATGGTTCTTATTCTCAGCCGGCACGGCCTTTATCCGAATCCCGCCCGGCACGTCAATGGTATTATGTTTGCCGCCGCTTAGGGCTTCTTTCTCCGTAATTACAACACAGCCCGGATTTTGCGCGCACAGCTCCGCCTTGTTATGGTCGCCGTGCTGATGCGAAACAAGGATAAGGTCGGCCGGCGGCTCATATCCGTCGCCCGCGTAGGGATCCACATATATTACCTTTCCGTTGTCCGCCGTAATCCTAAAACTTCCGTGTCCTTGAAAATACAGTTTCGCCATTTTATTTTTCCCTTTCCTTATAAAAATCACAAGCATGATGATAACATACATATCAAAACTTGTCCAATAATTATTTTTATGTTTTAATGCCTTTTATGGTTGAAAAATGATCCGTCCTTATGATAATATTAGTATAATTTTCGTTTAAGTTAAACATAATATCCTAAACAAAGGAAGGTGTTTAGCTTGCCGGACCACGAAAAAAACAATGACAAAACAACAAAATCAGCGTACCGTACCCATGCCATATACGACGAGGAATCCCGCGACCGGGCCGGTGTTATAAACACAACAAAGCGCGGGGTTATCGAGGCTAAAGAGTTTGTGGAAAAAAATCAATTGTAGGGATACCCCTGCAATTACATAGAATGAGGTATTAAAAATGAAAATCAGAACCTATTTGGCAAAAGTATTCGACGGCATGGCAAAAGGGCTGTTCGCATCGCTCATTATCGGCGTTATAATCAAGCAGATCGGCGATTATACGGGCATCGCGGCTTTGCAAACCTTCGGGCAGGCGGCTCAATTCTTAATGGGCCCCGCTATCGGCGCGGGTATCGCGCTGTCACGTAAAGCCCCCATGTTTACGCTGCTGGCGGCAATAGCGGCGGGCGCAATCGGCGCGGGCTCTATCCAGTTTTTGGAACATGCCGGCGTGTGGGGCGCGCGTGTGGGCGATCCCATTGGCGCGCTGCTGGCAGCTTTAATCGGAATAGAGATAGGCAAAAAGCTTGAGGGAAAAACGAAATTCGATTTGCTGATAATACCCGCTTTGGTCATCCTCTCCGCGACGCTGGTGGGCGTGTTCATTTCCCCGCCCGTCGCAAGATTTATGGAATTACTGGGAAACAGCGTAAACCGCCTGACAGACCTGCAGCCCATACCGCTGGGTATCCTGATAGGCATTTCCGTGGGCATGATCCTGACCAGCCCCATATCCAGCGCCGCGCTGTGCATCGGCATCCAAATCGGCGGCCCATTGGTTACGGATTCCAGCATAGCGGCAGGGGCGGCATTGGCCGGCTGCTGCGCGCAGATGATCGGTTTCGCCGTAATCAGCTTCCGCGAAAACAAATGGAGCGGTTTGATATCGCAGGGCCTTGGCACATCCATGCTGCAAATGCCCAACATCATAAAAAACCCGTGGGTATGGCTTCCGCCGACCATAGCGAGCGGCGTCGGCGGCTTTTTATCGGCTGTGGTATTCGGGATGAGGACAAACTCAACCGGAGCGGGCATGGGAACATCGGGTCTTGTGGGGCCGTTCACGGCATACGCGGCAATGGAGGGCGGCAGAAGCACCGTCGCCGCCATCGCGGCCGTGCATTTCATTTCGCCCGCGGTTGTAAGTCTTATTGTTTGTGAGCTGATGCGTAAGAGAGGGTTAATAAAGTTTGGGGATTTAAGGCTTTAGGTTAAAATAACGGTATATAAAATAGGGGGCGAACAATAATTCGCTCCCTACGATTTAAGCCTTTGGCACGATGTTAAATTACCGTTCTTTTCGTGATTGGCTTGGCAAGCCTTGCAATCCCCGCGGCGGGGGCATCCGCTGTTGGCGCAGGGGCAGTTTTTGTTCAGTTCTTTACTCATTTGAATTCCTCCTTATAAAGCTTCAAAAGCCCGGGGTATCTTGCCAATAGCTGACCTTCCAGCATACCGGCGCTTTCAGCATAGTATATCTCCCCGCCCGAAATATTATCACAGGCATACGACAAGCCTATAAATTTACACATCGCCCTGCCCTCCCGGGTATACGCGTTCGCACACCAGCGGGAAAAGTAAATCCCCCTATTTGCGTAGATTTCAAGCTGCTCAAAAAACGAGTCCA
The DNA here is from genome assembly GCA_009780415.1 of Defluviitaleaceae bacterium. Lineage (GTDB taxonomy): Bacteria > Bacillota > Clostridia > Lachnospirales > WRAX01 > WRAC01. Next base: position 44,757 of record WRAC01000011.1, read on the forward strand.
TCAGCAGCATTAAATTCTTTGACGTACGGAAAGAGGGCAGAAGGTTTATGGACAGGAAATAACCGTTATACCTGCCCTTGCCCGACAGCGGCTGCGCCGTGGCGTGCGTAATGTCGCTGTCCCGCATATTGCCGTTTTTCATTCTCTCAAAATGCCCGTCATCCAGACATACAATGTTCCAATACCCGGCTATCTCCTTGCCGACCATAAGCAGCCTGTACATCTCGGGATATTCCTCGGCAAGCTCAACCCACTGCTCAACCGTCCCTTCCTGCTCCGGCGTCAGCCCCTTCATGGTCTCGTAGTCCATATGCATAAGCTGTTCCATTATGTAATCAATATCAAATAAATCCGTAATCTGCTGCGCGTCCACTATTACCGGTTCGCTAACCATTGTAACCAACCCCCATAGTATTGCTTATAAATTAACTGTATCACATGTCGTCCCTTTTTACAAACATTATTATCTATGCATACATAAAATACCATTTTTTTCTATATATTAGATAAAAAGTATAAGCAGGAGGAATGTACACATGCTTCTTAAAGAAGCCATAGCCCTTACGCAATGCATTGGCAGCGAGCAGACACAGCTTTTGATCGAGGGTGACATAATCGTCCCCGACTCCAAGCCGGATATGCGGATGCTCCTCAGGACAGATGCCGCGGCGCGTATTGAGCGCGGCGAGATTTCTGCCGACCGCGTAAGTTTTTCCGGTAAACTGGTGATAAAGGCCCTATACCTTGCGAAGGGGTCAGAAAAGCCCGTACATAGCCTGAACCTCAGCGCGCCCATCGAGGATTTTATCCAAATCGAAGGCGCAAACCGCGATATGTGGGCCGATACCGCCGCGGAGATCGCCCATATTGATTACAAAATGGTAAACGACAGGAAAGTAAACTACCGCGCCGTCGTAAACATCAGCGTGGGCGTGCACGCCAAGACCAGCCACGACGTGGTGGTCAGCGTGGATGGCCTTGCCGAGTCCCACCTGAAAAAAAGCCGCCACAGCGTCTGCCGGGTTATCGCGACCTGTTCCGACGTCATCCAGCTCCGCAACGACCTGCCCTTGCCTCCCGGAAAACCCGGTATAGTCAACATCTTACAAAGCGACGCCCGTATCTCCAACAAAGAAGTAAAAGTCCAGAACGGGCGCGTCGCCATAAGCGGCGAACTGTTGATCCAAAGCCTCTACACGGGCGACGACGGGACCATCGCCGAATTCGCGGAGCACGAAACCCCGTTTTCCGGCTTTATCGAGGCCCCAGGAGCTAAAGAGGGAATGCAGGCCGACGTCACCCTTGCCATAGCAGACCTCAGCATCAACATCGGCAAGGACGAGGACGGCGAGGACCGCGTGTTCGCCGCCGACGCCGTAATCAGCGCCAACCTTCGCGTTCAGAGTCTGGGTGAGGTCGTCCTCCTTGAGGACGCATACCACATCAACAAAGACCTGCACTTCACCCGTGAAACCGTCAAATTCCCGCGCCAGATCTGCCGCAACAAGAACCAGTGCCCCATCAAGGAAATCATCCAGCTTGACGACACATGCCCGGAAATCCTGCAAATCTACCAGGCATCCGGCAATCTTTTCGTCGAAAGCGTAAAGCTATTTGAGGACCGTATGACCGTTGAGGGCGTTATCCACGCCGACATCCTCTATATTGCCCGCGATGACGACACACCGCTTTATAACCACCGCTCCGCCATCCCTTACAAGCAGACAATCGAGGTAAAAGGCGCGGCGCCCGGCATGGAGGCCTTCATCGACCATTCCATTGATCACATAGGTTTCAACATGCTTTCGGGTAAAGAAGTGGAAGTCCGCTACCTCGTCTGCTTCACTGCCCGCGTCGTTGACAACCGCGCCGTTAACGTTATCAGCGACATCACTTTCACCGACATGGACAAATCCGTTCTCGACAAGATGGCCTCCATCACCGTCTACGTCGTACAGTCCGACGACAGCGCCTGGTCCATCGCCAAGAAATTTAACACAAGCCTCGACGACCTCCTCGAAATAAACGAGCTGGATTCACCCGAGGCCGTTGCTATGGGGCAGAAATTGCTGGTATTGAAGAAGATTGCGGTTTAGGCAACACTTTGTGAGCGCGGGCGTCCCGCCCGCAAATTGCTTTATACAAGAATTCCCATATCAGGAAAGCCGTGGTTTATGTTGACGATATCCTTCAAAACCACGGCTTTGCTGTCGCGTAATTTATCTTGACAATCTCGGCGTTATGGGGTATATTGTTAGGGAGTATTATTTTGTCTATAATAATATCTTGAAAGGAGTTTTAGATGTGAAGAGAAGATTCTTTGTGGCGCTTCTCGCTACGGCGTTTATAATCGCCAAGACAGCTTTGGCCAGTTGTCGACCAGCGGAACCCACACCCGCACCCACCCCGACACCAGCACCCGTCGCCACACCTACGCCCCAGCCCACGCCGGAACCGACGGAAGCCCCTGCTGACGATCCTGTCGACGACCCCGTCGATGATCCCGCTGATGACCCCGTTGACGATCCCGTTGCAGCGGCAGGCGCAGAAGCCTTGGCTGGTACATATCACCTTGATTTCGCACCCGTAGGCGCGCCTTTGCGTGTCACGGTTGAAGTCAGAGCGGACGGTTTGTTCCGTGCCTCCACCGTTTACGGCGGTCTTAACGTCTGGGGCGACGGAGTCATTACCGGAGCGGACGGCGCTTTCATGCTGGAAGTCCCGGAATTTGGCATTGCTTTCCCCTTTGGCCTGTCAGCGGACGGCAGCCTCACTTATGATGAGGATATTTTCTGGGGTATAGTTGAAGCCCCCGACTTCGTCAGTCTTATCAACTCCCTGTTCCCCGGGCTGTTTAATCAGCCCGGCACACAGGAGCAGGCTCCCGCCGAAACAGTGACGGTGCCTCCCGCCGAACGTTTTGCCTTATCCGGCAACTGGACGATCGACCTGCGACCCATTAACTGGGACGCGGTTATCCGCGCTGATATAGATGAAGCCGGCAACTTCTACGCCCTTGCCGGTACGCCTTTCGGTGAGTTCTTCGCCATAGGCGGCATCGTTGCGGAAGGCAATCTGATGCATATAAGCTTCCCCGATTTTAATATCCATGAAACAATAACGGTTATTGACGGCATTTATTATGTGGATGAGGCGCAGTACAGCTTCTATGAGGCACTTATCCTGGATATGATTGCCAATTTCAATCAGCCCGTTTCCGCCGTGCCGGTAACCACGCAGCCTGTTGCGCAAGCTCAGGGGCCGGAACCGCTCACGGACCTTATAGCCGATCTGGCGGGGACATATAGTGTCAGCCTTCGCCCCCTTGGCTACAGCAACGAATTTTACGTCGCGGTAAGCTCAACAGGCGAGATGTACATCGAAACCACGATTGAGGGTTTCGGCCAGATGTACGTTAATGCCGATCTTTCCGAATCCAACGGCGTATATCAAATCCGCGCCCCAGGTTTTGACGCGTCACTGCGGTTCACCATCGAAAACGGCGAGTACATACCGAATGCGTCCGATATAACGGCGTTAGCGGAGCTGGCCGCGCAGTTTTTCCCGCAGCCGGCCGCGCCCGCAGCGGAGACAGCTGTGGCAGTGCCGGAGCCGGAGCCCGCAGCGGTTGACCTTGTCGCCGCGCTTGCCGGAGAATATAAAATAGATTTAACGCCCGTGGGATTTACAGCGGAGATTTATCTGTCCGCCACCGCAGCCGGTGATATTTACGCCGAAGCGGAAATCGAGCCCCTGGGCGTTTTTTATATTACCGGCGTGTTGACCGAAGACGGCGAAGGGTTCAAGATTTCTGTGCCGGCGTTTAACGAGTCGCTTCGCTTCCTTGACCTTGACGGCGTATTTGTGCCTAACTGGGAAGATTTGAGAAGGCTTTCCGGTATGGCGGCGCTTCTGATTAATTCCATGATTCCCGCCGCTCAGCCCGAGCCGGAACCCGTTGCGGAACCGGAACCCGAGCCTGTTGACCCCATTGCCGAGCTGGCGGGGATTTACAGTTTCGATCTAAGGCCCGTCGGCTGGGATGCCAGAATTGATGCCGTGCTTGGCGAAGACGGAGTGCTTTACGCGCAGTCGTTTATTGAGGGCGCGCTGTTCTACATTCAGGCTAATGTGACCGAGCATATCGGTGTTTTCCAGATTGATCTGTCGGAGTTTGCCACGCGCCTGCGCTTTACTGCCGAAAATGGCGTGATTGTACCGTTTACCGAGGATCTATTGAGAATTGAAGAATTAATAATTTTCGCCGCGGCTTCTATGTTTGCCGAAATACCCGCCGAACCCGAGGCTGTGGCGGCAGCAGAGCCTGAGCCCGAGCCGGAACCAGCGGATCCCATTGCCGAATTGGCGGGGATGTACAGTTTCGATCTAAGGCCCGTCGGCTGGGATGCCAGAATTGATGCCGTGCTTGGCGAAGACGGCGTGCTTTACGCACAGTCGTTTATTGAGGGCGTACTGTTCTACATTCAGGCTAATGTGACCGAGCATATCGGCGTTTTCCAGATTGATCTGTCGGAGTTTGCCACGCGCCTGCGCTTTACTGTCGAAAATGGCGTGATTGTGCCGTTTACCGAGGATTTATTAAGAATTGAGACATTGATAGTTGCCGTCGCCGCGGAAATGTTTGCGGCGCAGTCGCAGGCTCCCGTTGATGCTCCCGCTGTAGTACAAGCCTCCGCCGATCCCGTAGCCGCCCTTGCCGGCGAATATTTCTTTGACCTCTCGCCCATGGGGTACGCGGTGACGATTAAAGCCATCGCCGGACAGCTTGGCAGCGTTTATGCCGAAGCGGCCCTTGAGCCTTTAGGGACTTTTTACGTTTACGGCGTAATAACCGACGCGCCGGGCGGTTTCCATCTTACCGCGCCGGATTTCGGCGTTTACATTCCTTTTAACGCAGTAAACGGCGAGTTTGCTATTGCCCCTGAGATTTGGGTGCTGCTTCAGGAAGCCGCCGATATGCTTTACAATGAGTTCTTCGCGGTTTCGCGCGGTTTTGCGTCTAATGAGCGAGCTTTGAGCGCCGCCCCGCTTGCCGGGGAATACCATTTTGATCTGTCTCCGCTGGGTTATGCGCTGACTGTTAAAGCCATCGTTGAGCAAAACGGCGGCGTTTATGCAGAAGCCGATCTCGCTCCCTTCGGGACTTTCTATGTACTGGGTAATGTACAGGCTCAGGGTACTGACTACCGCCTTACAGCGCCGGATTTCGGCGTTTATATTCCTTTTAGCATCGTAAACGGCGAATTTGGCGTTGCCCCGGATATCTGGGCCTTGCTTCAGGAAGCCGCCGATTTTGTTTACTACGAGCTTTTTGTGCCGTTTACCGCTCCTGCGGTATCCTCAGCCGATCCCGTAGCCGCCCTTGCAGGCGAATATTTCTTTGACCTTTCGCCCATGGGGTACGCGGTGACGATTAAAGCCATTGCCGGGCAGCTTGGCAGCGTTTATGCCGAAGCGGCCCTTGAGCCTTTAGGGACTTTCTACGTTTACGGCGTAATAACCGAAGCGCCGGGCGGGTTCCATCTTACCGCGCCGGATTTCGGCGTTTACATTCCTTTTAACATAGTAAACGGCGAGTTTGCCATTGCCCCTGAGATTTGGGCGCTGCTTCAGGAAGCTGCCGATATGCTTTACAATGAGTTCTTCGCGGTTTCGCGGGGTTTTGCGTCCGCCCGCCGCGCTTTGAACGCCGCCCCGCTTGCCGGGGAATATTATTTCGACCTGTCTCCGCTGGGGTATGTACTGACGGTTAAGGTTGTAGTTGACCACAACGGCGATGTTTATGCCGAAGCAACCGTTGACCCCTTCGGAACCTACTATGTTCTGGGTAACGTAACAGGAGCTCCGGGCGGGTTTTACCTTACCGCGCCGGATTTCGGCTTTTACATACCCGTTAGCGTAACAAACGGCGAGATGGGCGTTGCCCCGGATATCTGGGCGCTGCTTAAAGAAGGCGCGGACATGGTATATAATATGCTATACCCGCCAATGGCGACAGCGGTTACGGATATTGCGGCGGTCTATGTGCCCGCCGATCCCGTCGCCGCCCTTGCCGGCGAATACTATTTTGACCTTTCGCCGCTGGGTTATGTTGTGACGGTTAAAGCCATTGTTGACCAAAGCGGAGGCGTTTACGCCGAAGCTAACCTCCCTCCCTTCGGATCTTATTATGTTTTAGGCGAAATAACCGCGATACAGGGCGCTTACCATCTTACCGCGTCGGATTTCGGCGTTTATATCCCCTTTAGCGTAGCAAACGGCGAATTTGGCGTTGCCCCGGAAATTTGGACGCTGCTTAAAGAAGGCGCGGACATGGTATACTATACTCTTTTCCTGACGCTTATCGACGAGCTGTCAGCCGCCGGACTCACTGCGGACATTGCGGGAACTTACTATTTCGACCTGTCCCCCGTAGGCTATGACGTTGTCGTAAAGGCTGATATAAACGAATGGGGCAAAGCGTATCTTGTATCCACCATCGAACCCTTCGGGACATATTACGTTCACGCCAATGTGGAGCCGACCCTTCTGGGATACCGCGCGACAGAAGATAATTTGGGAATATCTCTGCGTTTCATAGTCTTGGACGATATATTTATTCCCGATATTGACGACATAACATACATTGAAAACTTAATACTGGACCTGCTGGCCGCCCCCTTTACGGGCGGCTCAGCAGTTTGTTATGAATTGGGAGCGGATTCCGCGAGCGTATCAATCGCGCAATTACCCGACATATTCGGCCTTCCTATTGAAACCATAAAGAATGCCGCTGAAATGATCCCGTATTTCTTAGATTTCCTGAACCCCGTCATGATCGACTTCCTGTTGCAAACGGCTGCTTTCAATGAATCATGTGATTTGTTTGATTACGGAATCCCGCTGTCGTTTGACGCGTCTTTTGACGGCAGGGACCTCTCCCTCGGCTTGAATTTACATGGCATAAACGAGATGGTCAAAGCCATTGCCGCCGATCCTCTCTTCATGCTCATTGTTTACGAGGTTTTGGAAATCCTTGATAATATTGATGTTTTAATAGCCGAAGCCGCAGCTCAGATGGATATGCTTATGGAAATAGCGGAGCTTGCCGAAACGGATCCCGTTGCTTTCATCTTGGCTCTGGACAATCTCCTCCCCGGCCTTCTGCCTTATGAGTTCATCGAAGGCTATATGCTGGGAGTTGAGATAACCGAATTCATTGAATACCTGATCTGGCCTTACGACTTTGAAGATATCTTCTGGCTTTTCGAGTTCCCGGATTATCTGTGGCTTGCGGAGGAAATCTATTATGAGTTCTTCTTTGATTGGGACAGCTACATGTATGATTTTGATTCCGGCATTGAGGTTGATTGGGGCGATTGGGACTGGGACTGGGATTTCTATTCCGAGCCTTACGAATATACCGCTTTTGTTGACTTAAACGAGTATGGCATCGACGCCGAAGCAATGCTTATCTTTTACGAGGAGTATTTCAATGTAGAAACCTTTTATGCCGAAGTGGTTTTGCCCGACGGCAGCGGGTTTTTCCTTGACGGCCTTGTTGAGATAATCGGCGGCGAATTGGCGATGGTATACCCGCAAACCGGCATGTACCTGACATTCTACGCCGAAGTTGATATTTACGATGATTTGTATGTCTTTTTCGACGGTTCCGAGCTTGTCCGTGTCTGGAATACCGCATTTGAAGCCCTTGCCGGCCCCGCTCCCGCAGCCCCGGCTATTCCCGCGTTAAATATAAATATCGCCGGAACGTATTTTGTTGACATGGCGCCGGTTGGGCTGGGTCTTAATATTTTCTTCATTGTGGAAGAGGACGGCACGTTCTACATAACCGATTTCCCAAGCATTGACCAGATGGCTTATTACTACGCGGAGGGCGTTATCCTCTTTTCCGAGGGTCCCTTCATGAGTATCCCGGAATGGGATTTGCATTTCCCCGTCACCTTTTATGACGGCGATATTGCGATGCATGCCGGTCACTTTACGCAGATTATGGGCTTTGAGCCCGCCGGAAACATTGGTCATCTCGAGAGGGTCAAGTACGACATGCGTAACGTGCAGTTCTATAACCCCGCTCCCCGCTATATCCCTTCCAGCCGCGACGGTGTCTATCAAATCGACCTTTCCCCCGCGGGGATACCCGATTACATCTACCTCGTCCTTGAAGGGGAATACGCCGCAATCGTAACCGGCGCCGTTGAACTTATTGCCGATGCTTATGTCTTTGCCGACCAGGGATTGCTTTTCCTTTATATCCCGGATGCCGGTATTGTTGCCCCCTTCGTAGCCTGGCAGAATACCGTTTCCTTCGACCCCGCCGATTTTTATGGCTTAGGTTTGATTTACATGGCGGATGAGATAATCGGATACAAGGTTTATTAAGAAATTCATTAATAAAAACGGTCAGGACCGGATTTTCTTAATTCCTGTCCTGACCGTTTTTGGAGTTAAATATATAAAGACCGGATTTTCTCAGTCTAATATTAATTCGCTTTCAATTCCAAGCGTGTGCGGTCCGCGATAAGGGCGATAAATTCGCTGTTTGTAGGCTTGCCCTTTTGCGTGTTTACGGTATAACCGAAAATGGCGTCGATAACCTCTATGCGCCCGCGTCCCCAGGCGACCTCGATAGCGTGGCGGATGGCGCGTTCGACACGGCTGGGCGTGGTACCCGATTTTTTCGCGATAGTTGGGTAAAGTTCCTTTGTAATATAATTTAGGACATCCAGGTTATTGACCGCTATAATAATTGCGTCGCGTACGTAATGATAGCCGCGGATATGCGCCGGAACGCCGATATCATGCAGAATTGACGTGACGCGCGTCTCTATGTCGTGCTGGATTTCCGCTTCGCTCTTTGCCGGCTGTTTAGGGACACTGCTCGCGGAAACGGGCTTCCGGCATAATTGGCGGATGCGTGCCAGCAAGGATTCGATGTCGAAAGGTTTCACCATATAATAGTCGGCTCCCAATTCGATGGCGCGGCTTGTGATATGCTCATGACTTACGCCCGAAAGCATTATACACACAGGCTTTTGACCGGATTCCCAAGCCCGGCGCGCCGCGATCCTTTCCAAAACCCCAAGACCGTCCAATTTCGGCATTATTCCATCCAGAATGACAACATCGGGCTGCATGTTTATTATTTTGTCACAGGCCTCCACCCCGTCATGCGATATGTTCACAACATCAATGTCCTCATGCTTTCCCAGATATCCGCTTACCACATCGCAAAAATCCGTGTTGTCATCAGCAATTAATACCTTAATTTTCTCCATAATTCCGTACCCTCCTGATTCATATTGTATTTTTATGTAAATATTTCCAGTAATTTCCATTATAAACTATAAGTTTTATAAAAGCAACAGTTTTTTTATATCAAATTCCGACAAATTAAATTTCATAAAACCCTTGTTTATTTACCCGTTACGCTATAAAATAATTATATGTTTCTTAAATATTTATTTGGCAGAAGAATAAAGGAAATAAATGTAGATTATAATAATCTACAGCTAATAAAACCCGATATCCGCTATTTTTCAAGCTTCCGCGATTCGTATAGGGAATACCGCGCTCATAAGGTGGAGGATTTTGGATATTATAAGGTTGATACGCTTGTTGATTTCCGGCGTTTTCTTATGATGGCGGACGAACTGGACCGGGGCGTTAACCTGCAGCGTTACAATTCCGTCCAAACCTCCATGTTCTGGCTTACCGACGGGTTAAATTACCTGGGCTCCGGCAGCATAAGGCACCACCTGAACGACCATTTGCGCGTGTTCGGCGGTAATATCGGCTATTGCGTGCGCCCGGTGGTATGGGGGAATGGTTTGGGTACTATCCAGCTCCATTTCCTGCTGATGGAGGCAAAGAAAATTGGCATCCAAACCGCGCGCCTTACATGCTACGAGCAAAACACCGCTTCCCAGCGGATAATGGAAAAAAATGGCGCGAAGCGCATCGGACGGGTTGTAAACCGCATTTCCGGTAAAGACCGTCCGACTTTCATATACGAAATTGATTTGACGTATTATTAAATATATACTATAATAATTGAGTTACAATTTTACAGGAGGTATACAGATGGCAAAAATTATTTCCAGCGCGGAATTTGACGCCGAGGTTTTGAAAAGTGATGTCCCCGTATTGGTGGACTTCTACGCCGAATGGTGCGGGCCATGCAAGATGATCGCCCCCGCTCTTGACGAGCTTGCCGCCGATTACCAGGGCCGCGCCAAGGTAATAAAAATTGATGTGGACCGAAGCGGCGAGCTGGCTAAATCCTACGGCGTGCGCAGCGTCCCGATGCTCTTGTTCTTCAAGGGCGGGCGCGTTGCGGAAACACAGGTAGGCGCCGTGGGCAAGGCCGATTTGGCCGCAAAAATCAATAGACTACTCTAAAAATCTAAACGTACAAAGCTTTGAGGGAGTTTGAGGGAACTTTTCCTTAGAATTGCTGCCGGGTTCTGGGCGACAATTTCAAAAGTTCCCTCAAGGTCTTTTTCATTTTTATGAGGTGAACATGAATACATTCAAAATAGTTTCCGACTTCGTGCCAACGGGCGATCAGCCGCAGGCCGTGAAACGGCTGGTTGAAGGCTTCCGCAAGGGAACCAAGTTTCAGACGCTGATGGGCGTTACGGGTTCGGGTAAAACATTTACAATGGCGCATATTATTCAGGAGCTGCAAAAGCCCACCATTGTCATGGCGCATAACAAAACTCTGGCGGCCCAGCTTTACAGCGAGTTTAAGGAGTTTTTTCCGAATAATTCGGTTGAATATTTTGTCAGTTATTATGATTACTATCAGCCGGAAGCGTATGTTCCGAGTTCTGATACATATATTGAGAAGGATTCGAGCATAAACGAGGAGATCGACAGGCTGCGGCATTCTGCTACGTCGGCTTTGTTCGAGCGCCGCGACGTTATTATAGTGGCTAGCGTTTCGTGTATTTACGGGCTTGGCGACCCTAAGGACTATTGGGAAATGTCGCTGTCGCTAAGGCCCGGCATGGTTTTGGACAGGGATGATATGCTGAGAAAGCTGGTTGAGATACAATTTGTAAGAAACGATATTAATTTCACAAGGGGGACGTTCCGCGTGCGGGGCGACGTTGTGGAGATATTCCCCGCCTGGTCTATGGACATCGCGTTCAGGGTGGAGTTTTTCGGCGATGAGATTGAGCGTATACAGGAGGTGGATTCGCTTACCGGCGAGGTGCTGTTCCTTAGAAACCATTTATTGGTTTACCCCGTTTCACACTTTGTTACAAACCGCGAAAAGATGGAGGTCGCCATCAGGCGGATTGACGAGGAGCTGCATGAGAGGCTGATGACGCTGCGCGCGGACGGGCGGCTGCTGGAGGCGCAAAGGCTTGAGCAGCGCACGTCTTATGATATTGAGATGATGCGGGAGATGGGTTTTTGTTCGGGCATCGAGAATTACAGCAGGCATTTGGCGGGGCGCGAGGCGGGCAGCACACCCTATACGCTGTTTGACTTTTTTCCCGATGATATGTTGATTATCGCCGATGAGTCGCATCAGACGATCCCGCAGGTGCGCGGCATGTTTGAGGGGGACAAGTCCCGCAAGACGACGCTGGTGGAACACGGGTTCAGGCTTCCCTCGGCGCTGGATAACAGGCCGCTTCGGTTTGATGAGTTTGAGGGCAAGATAAAGCAGCTCCTGTTTGTGTCCGCCACGCCGGGGCCTTATGAGCATAGGCACAGCGAGTATACGGCGGAGCAGGTTATACGCCCCACGGGGCTTCTGGACCCTGAGGTAATCGTCAGGCCGGTTATGGGGCAGATTGACGATTTGACCAAGGAAGTGCACACCGTCACCCGGAAAGGCCACAAGGTACTTGTTACGACGCTGACAAAGAAAATGGCGGAGGATTTGACCGCGTATCTGAAGGACAACGGCGTATTAGTGAGGTATCTGCACAGCGATATCGAAACGCTGGAGAGGCTTGAGATTATCCGCGATTTACGGATGGGCGTATTCGATGTGCTGGTGGGGATAAACCTTTTGCGCGAGGGGCTGGATTTGCCCGAGGTTTCGCTGGTTGCGATACTGGACGCGGACAAGGAGGGTTTTCTGCGCTCCGAAACATCCTTGATCCAGACCATAGGACGCGCGGCGCGGCATGTCGAGGGCCGCGTAATAATGTACGCGGACAAGCTGACGGACTCCATGCGCAAAGCCATTTCGGAGACGAACCGTCGCCGCGGCATTCAGATGGATTATAACGAGCAAAACGGGATTACGCCTAAGAGCATTGAAAAAAAGGTGCATGGGTTGATACAGGTTTCGGTTGACACTTCCGAGGCGGATAAAGACGGCTTCAAGGGCAAGAAGCGCGGGGGATTGGATAAGGATCCCGAATCCATGAACAGGGACGAGCTGATCGCCGCTATCAAGGAGCTTGAAAAGGAAATGCGCAAAGCCGCGCAGGAGTTGCAGTTCGAGAGAGCGGCGCTGATCCGGGACAGGGTTTTAGAGATGAAAAAGTTTTTAAATAAATAGCAAAACATGACATACTGCTGTCAGATTTTGTTTAGTATAATGCCGTTAGATAAATTATTCCTCGATGAAATAGCCCTCAATCCGGATAAGCAAAAGTTGAATCAAGGAAGGATTGTTGTATGGAAATTGTACGCCTAGATAACGATTACCATAAAGAGGTAACGGACTTTATTGACAATGAATGGGGTACCCCTATTATAACAAAAGGTAATATTATTGATATATTCAGCTTGCCAGGATTTGCCGCTGTTGATAACGGCAAGCTTGCGGGCGCGATTCTATATCAGGTAAAAGATAACGAGTGTGAAATCGCCGCTTTTTTTAGTTTAACCAAAAATAAAGGCATTGGGTCAAAGCTGATAAACGCCGTAATAGATGCGGCGAAAGAACATGATTGCGCACGCGTATGGCTTATCACCACAAATGATAATACACAGGCCATCCGTTACTATCAGAAAAGAGGCTTTACGCTTAAAGCGGCTCATATAAACGCGTTCAAGATTACCCAGCGGCTTAAAGGCGAGTTCGGTAAATGTAATGGGGGTAAAGACGGTCTGGTGCTAGGAATTGATGATATCCCGATTTTGCATGAGTTAGAGTTTGAGGTTGTTTTATAACGTTTATGAAAGGAAACTTGCCCGTGACTTATCGTCTTGCTGACGTAAACGATGCCGAACGCTTGGCCGAACTGCTTTGGGATCATGTTGACGAAGATACCCCGCTCGATTCCGCCGGCAAAGCGGCGTACATCCTGCTCTGTTCGGAACATATAAAAAACAGGCTGGGTATCGACCTCCATTGCTGGATAGCTGACGATAGCGGGCTCATTGCGGCGCACATCTATATCATCATTACGCCTAAAATCCCAAAACCCGGAATGTTAAATAGAGTTTCGGGGCGGTTGTCCAGTGTCCGTACCGTCCCTGAGTACCGTAATCAAGGCGTAGGCAGCGCGTTGATGGATAAGGTAAAGACTTGGAGCCGTGAAAGAAATTTAGAGGAACTGGCGGTCTGGCCCAGCGAACGAAGCGTGCCGTTTTATGAACGTGCCGGGTTCAAAAACGAGAACGAAATAATGGAAATGTTATTTGAATGATAACCGCGGACATAAGATCATTTTTTCATCCTACGGGATTATACGATGATTAAAAGAGCGCTTGACTTTTTGGAAAGTAACGGCGTATTGGATAAATATACAAGGAGAGGCTTTGCGTTAGAGCTTTTGGGTTATATAGTGAATGTTTTGCTATGCAAAAGGGAAGTTCCCTATTCCCAAATTGAGTTCAATAATGAAGCCTCCGTTGGTTTGCATAAAAAGCTGGGTTTTGAAATATCAGCGGATAAACTGTACCGGTTGATTAATTAATAAATAGGAGAGTATCATGATAAAGGATTTTATACAGGTATGATTAATAATTGAGGGGCTGAAGCCAAAATGAATGTGGCGGAGAGAATGAGGCATTTTAACGTACCCGGCGTGAGTGTTTGCTATTTCGATGAATTTGAAATCCAATGGGTCAAATGCTTTGGGACGCTTGAAGCCGGAACGGATAAAGCCGTAACCGAAGATTCTATTTTTCATGCCTGCTCAATAAGCAAGATGATTACGTCGTTGTGTGTGTTAAGGCTGGTACGGAACGGGGATTTGGATTTATATAAAGATGTAAACGAATACCTCGTGTCATGGAAAATACCGGATAACGGGTTTACCAAGGAAAGGAAAATCACCTTAGCGCATTTATTGTCGCATCAAGCCGGGTTTTATGATTGTGACGGCAGCTTCGCGCCATATAAAAAAGGCGAAGGAATCCCCAAACCCATTGATATTTTAATGGGAACGACCCGTTATAACCCGGAGGAGGTTAAAGCGGTTTACGTTCCCGGGACGGATTGTAATTATTCCGACGCCGGATATTGCGTCATCGCACAAATCCTTGAGGATGTGTTTGGCGAATCGATCCCGCAAATCGCTGAACGGCTTGTTTTTGAGCCGCTTGGCTTGAGCAGGACATTCTTTTGGGAAATAGGCAAAGATAAACATGAAGGTATAAATGCATCCGAATGTGCTGCCGGCCACGATAAAAACGGAGAAATTGTTGAGGAAATCAGGGCTTGTTATCCCAATACAGAAGGTGCGGCGTTGTGGACGACGCCCAGTGATTTGGCGCTTATTACTATTGATATAATAAAATCTTATCAAGGTTCAAGCGGTAATATTTTAAGCCATGACATGGGGAAATTAATGCTGACACCGTTTGGATGCGACGAAAACGCGGGAATGGGCGTTTTTCTGGAAAATGATTCATACGGAAGCCCATATTTCTTTTCGCAGGGCTGGGGCGTTGGTATGCAATGTAAATTACGTGCCTACTATAAAAATAAGAACGGCGTTATCGTAATGACTAATTCAGAGCCGGGTATGGAGCAGGATGAATCGTTGGTGGGTGAAATAATTGAATATGTTTGTAAAAATCACGTTATATAAGTTTTATATTCATTACGTGCTTAAAAACATTTTTCAACCACAAAAAGCACAAAAAAACACAAAAGGATGGGAAGCAATGGACGAAAATGAAGCCAAACGTATATGTGATATTATAAGGCAAACCGGATATGATATACAAGCATATTTTGGAAAAGGTTTCTTGAAGGAAATTTATGCGAATGCGTTATATAAGCGATTAAAGAAAACTGGATTAAATGTGGGAGTAAAATCGCTTATAACTGTATTTGACGAGGACGGTACAACAGTTGGTGAACATATTGTAGATATTTTAGTAGAGAACGCTATCATTGTCCTTGTTTTCTATACCAATACTATAGAAGCAAAGCATATGGCACTATTGCAAGGATACTTGAAAGCCTCTCGTTTAAAACACGGTATGCTTATTAATTTCGGCTCGGATAAATACGAAGTGAAGAAACGTATAAATTGATAGATTTTTTTGTGTTTTTTTGCGCTTTTTGTGGTTGAATAAATAAAAAAAAGGTGAACATATGCCATCAGATAAAATCGTAATTAAGGGCGCGAGAGAGAACAACTTAAAAAACATAAACCTCGAAATCCCCCGCGACCGGTTAGTGGTCTTTACCGGTGTCTCAGGCTCCGGTAAATCCTCCCTGGCTTTTGAAACCATCTACGCCGAGGGCCAGCGCCGTTATATGGAATCCCTC
>WRAC01000012.1 GCA_009780415.1 Defluviitaleaceae bacterium
ACGCCAATAACATTTTCATATTAAACACCCCTGATGCTATAATACACGCGTACGGGGTGTTTTGTGTTTGTTATCCGTCATGGAGGTTTTGCTGGGAATCCAATTATTAATAAAAATCATGCCTGTTACCGCCGCCGCTTCCAATTCTTTCAAACACACAGACAATTTCTTCAATACATTCAAAATCCGAAAAGCCGTCATTCTCGATGATGTTCTTTATTTTTTGCAATGTTTTATACGCTTTCATCTCTACTATATCTGTCATATTATATTTCAAATTAGGAAATATAATATTGATATTCTCTTTCATTAAAATTTCAACCAGGATTTCCTTGAATAAATCCATTTGTATTCTCCTTTATTACACCATACGGTGTTTTTTAGAATAATTATACACCATTTGATGTATTTTATCAATAAGTAAAATACATTAGAAGGAATAATTTATGTCTTACCCAAGAATAAGAGATTTAAGAGAAGATGCTGACTTAACGCAAATAGACGTAGCTAAGGTATTGCATATGCATAAAACCACATATGTCAGGTACGAATCTGGGCAAAGGGAAATACCCTTAAATATCGCAATACTGCTTGCGAAATATTACAGGGTAAGTTTAGACTATATTGCAGGATTAGTATCTGAAAAAAATGTTATCAACTAAGAACATCCTCTATCAAAGCCGCCAACGCTTCCGCTTCCCGCGTAATCTCAGGCATATCGCGCCCTTCCAGCATTACGCGTATCAACGGCTCTGTGCCGGACGGGCGGACAAGCACGCGCCCGCGCCCTTCCAGACGTTTCTCCAACGCCCCGATAGCGTCCATTATTTCGGAGCTTGTAAGATACCCGGATTTCCGTTCATTCGACACACGGACGTTCCGTAAAACCTGCGGATACCTCTCCATCGCCGACGCCAGCTCCGATAGCTTTTTACCGGTTTCCTTCATCACAACAACAAGCTGCAGCGCCGTACAAAGCCCATCGCCCGTTGTGCTGTAATTCAGGTTAATAACATGCCCGCTCTGTTCACCGCCCAGCATATATCCGTTTTCCAGCATACACTTGAACACATGCTTGTCTCCGACAGCTGTTTTTTCAATGTTCAAGCCGTTTTCGCCGCACATAACCTCAAACCCGATATTGCTCATAACAGTCGAAACTACAGTATTTTTTTTCAAAACGCCTTTGTTTTTATAAAAAAGCGCAAGTACGCTTAAAATCTGATCCCCGTCAACAACCTTCCCGTTCTCATCAACGGCAAGGCACCTATCCCCGTCCCCGTCAAAAGCGAACCCCGCGCCGGAGCCGCTCTCAAGCGTGCGCTTCGCCAAAACCTCAATGTGCGTTGAACCGCAGCGCAGGTTAATATTCTCCCCGCTGGGTTTATCCGCCATAACGAAAGCTTCGGCCCCCAGCTCCGTAAAAAGCGCGGGCGCGGCTTGGTACATAGAGCCGTTCGCACAGTCCAGCGCCACCTTAACGCCGCCAAAATCCAATTCCCCCACCACTGATTTCATGTGTACAATATAATCACGCAACGCGTAGCCCGCGTCGTGCCTGATGCCAATACCGCCCCCAACGGGCCTTCCGCTCATGCCCTTCCCGTTCCGCACCTCATTCGCCGCGTCCTCTATATCCCGTTCCGCCTCGTCGCTCATCTTATACCCGTTACTGTCAAAGATCTTTATCCCGTTATCCAAGAAGGGGTTATGCGACGCGGATATAACAACCCCGGCGCCCAGCCCGTATTTCTTCGTCAAATACGCCACAGCCGGCGTAGGTACCACCCCCGCGGCATAAACGTCTCCGCCCGCCGACAGTATCCCCGCCGTCAGCGCCGCCTCAAGCATATGCCCGCTGCGCCTTGTGTCCATCCCGATAAGTATCCCGACGCGCTTCTGACCCTGCGATATACACCGCGCCAGACCGCATCCCAAAGAAAAAGCCAACTCCGGCGTAAGCTCCGTGTTCGCCACACCTCTTACCCCGTCTGTACCGAATAATCTTGTCATGTTGTACCTCCAAAAAGAAAGAACCTTGGGAGCGCGGGCGTCTCGCCCGCAATATTGATAATATTCCGCTTTGCAAGAAGATATTACTAAGGATTATGGATTATCGTTCTCGGGAGTTGTTAACAAAAGGCGTACGGTTGGAGCGGGGCCTGTTAAAACCGTATCCGGCGGAGCTGTTATGCCTACCTCCAAGATATGTTCGCCGTCCTCCATATCGATCAGGGATACCGCGTCCACCATGCAGACAATGTCCTCGGCCTGGGTATTGGCCAGAATAGATGCCACGCCGCTTAATATTACCGTTATATTTTCAGTCAAAAGCTCCCTGCGTCTGTTACCCAGGGATGCCTCGCCGGACAGGGCTATCCTGTCAACCGGTATTATGAATTCCCTTGTTTCCACTGGCTCGGTAATGTACGTGACGCTGACGGCATTCTCGTCGGGATTGCGGAGCATTACGGTTATTTCGTTATCGGCGTTGATGCTTTCCAGATATTCGTTTATATCGTATGTGAAGGTTGCGTTTTCAACTATGCCCGAGATATCCGCCGGGCTAAGAACGATGTATTGGACGTGCTCAACCTCGTCAACATGACCCATCAGCTCTACGGCTTTGGGCTCCCATTCAACCCCGGTAATGATTACGTCGGGAGCCGGGGTGCCTGTATAAGACGGTTCGTCCATTTGAATCTGCGCCGTTCCGATTTTATATACCGGTATTTTGAATTTGACCGTGTCGATTTCCAAGTTAAACCCGGTTACGATTTCCCCGTCAATATCGTAAGCGACGATAGGACGCTCATCCTCCACATCCGTTCTCACATCGGTCATATCGACCCACACGGCAATTTCAAAAATCCGCGAAACAACGGAGGCCGCCCCGCTTACCTGCACGGTACGCGGCTCACGCTCCGCTTCCATCGCCACATATCCGGCGGGCAAACCCTCGGTTTCGTACCTGATGTGAACGGTTCGCAGACGCTGGTCAAAGCGGTCCATTTCGAGCTCAATCATCGGCGGATGGATAGAGGTTATCTGGATGCTTGAATTCTGCGCCCCGGTAAAATCCACGCCGATACGCACGGGTATAGGCTCGCTCATCCCCGTGACGGGTACGTTTACGATTTCGCTGCTGTGAAGGTCAACATAGGCGGCGATGGTGACATCACGGACAAGATTGTCCAGCTCGCTTTTTAAGCCTGTGACATGGACGTTTACGGTGATATTATCCAGCATACGCCGGTTTGTGATAAGCCGGCGGTTTTCCGTCAAGACATTTTCGTTGCGGAGCTGTAAAGTCAGCGTGAAATTCTCGTATGTTACGGGGTCGTTGTAATTAAGGCATATAAACCACAACGCGCACGCCAAAAGCACCGCGACTGCCATAAACCCCGGATGAGTCCTGATCATGAAGTTTCTTATCGCCGTTTTCATACTGTTGTCACCTATCGGGTTTTAAAGAAGGATACAAGCTTGCGTTTCGGCGGCTTTCTCATGCCGTAGAGCATACTGCGGATTTCGTCCTCGCTCAGATTTTTATACAGCCTGCCGCCCGTGGCAATGGAAATATGGCCTGTTTCGTTGGACACTATAATAACGTGCGCGTCGGATTCCTCGCTTATACCGACAGCCGCGCGGTGTCTGGTGCCGTGTTCCGCGCCGATTTCTTTTTCCGTAAGGGGAAGCAGGCATCCGGCGGAGGCCAGGCGTCCCTTGCTTATAACGACGGCCCCGTCGTGCAGGGGCATTTTATCCTCAAAGATACTTACAAGCAGTTGGTTTGTGACCCTTGCGTCCAGTTTAGTGCCGGTAGATTCGATATCGCCTAATGGAACCTCGTTTTCGATGACGATCAACGCGCCCGTGCGTACGGCGCTCATTTTTTTACACGCGTCGATAATTTCGTCAAGAACGTTTTGCTTGTCTTCCTCCGTGTTCTCGTCAACCCCTGTTATCACCAGCTTTGTGCCTTTGCCAATTTGTTCCAGGGCCTTTCTGACCTCGGGTTGGAATATGATTATTATGGCTATAAGTCCGACGTTGAATGTATTGGATATAAGCCAGCGTATCGTATGCAGCTTGAATATATCGGACAGCATATATACCACGGCAAGCAAAGATATACCCTTTATCAATGTCCACGCCCTTGTGCGCGCGGCAAAAACCAGCACCTTGTAAATAAGGTACGCCACAATAAGGATATCCGCTATTGAGCTGATTTCGATACCGGGCATTCGCAGATCCGTAAAATTGAGCGTTCCGGCGACCCAGTTGAAAAAGTCGGTCATGATATCACCATGAAATTAACTAAAAACCAATGGGTTAAATACCAAGCTGCAATCTAAATCACACTAACTCCGGGCGGATGATCCAGTACGCTCACGCTCAGGCCGGCTCATCCGCCCAGAGTAAGTGTTGCTTTGATTGCAACTTGGTATAAATGCATCCCATTTAATAATAGCCTACCTTAGAGGGGGCGAAAAGTCAAGATATACTTGTCTTATCACCCCCTCTTTTTTTACGGTTTAATTGTTAGTATAATCATTCCCCGCCCGCATACAAAACCTCCATATAACTCATCAGAAACGGCGCGACGCCCTTCGCGTCGTTTTCAACTATAGGCTCTGATATATAATATTCAAAGCTGCCGTCGCGTATGGGATTATTTACCGGGCCGAGGCCGGCGGACAGGCAAATACCGCCAAGATTAAGCTGACCTTTTTTCTCGGTCAGGAATTTTCGGCATACGCCGTTGAATGTTTTCAGGCCTTTCTGCCTCATATCTCTGTCCGCAAAACCGTAACGCGCCGCCTTCATCATGGTATAGGCTATCATGGAGGAACCGCTTGATTCCGGGTAATTGCCATCCCTGCCGATTTGGTCCGTCACCTGATAATACAGGCCCGTATCGGGATCGGCATACCGCGCGATGCCGCCCAGCAGCTCATTCAGTAGCTCTATCAGCCTGCCCTTATGCGTCCCGTTATCTAAGTACGAGGCGGTATCAGCCATTGACATAACGAACCAGCCCAGTGACCTAAGCCAGACATTCGGGCTCATCCCAGTATTTTTATCCGCCCAGAATACGCTCTTTTCCGCGTCGTATCCATGCCTGTACAATCCCGTGCTTTCGTCATACATGCGGTGGCGCACGATGTTGAACTGGTTAATCATATCGTCCAGGAGCTCCGGACGGTTCTTGGCTTGGGCGTAACGCGCGCGGAAAACCTGAGCCATGTACAGGCCATCCAGCCACACCTGATGAGGATATATGGCCTTGTGCCAGAAGCTGCCTTCATAAGTACGCGGCTGTTTGTCCAGCTGTGAAGCCAGCAGTTCTATGGCTTTTGCGTACTTTTCACGCCCCGAATACGCGTATAAATCAAACAGAACACGCCCCGGGCAGATGTTATCGAGATTATAGGTCTCTATAGTGTAGCCCAGCGGAATACCGTCATCGTTTATATAGAAATCCATGAACCTGTCGCAGAAATCCGCGTATTGCTTATCGCCGGTTTTCTTATGCAGCTCCCACACGGCCAATAAAAAACAACCGTCAATATAGTTCCAATGGGGAGGTTTGCCGCTTATTTCCCGCTCTATGTTCCACAGAGGTTTTTCCGGCGTACCCTCGGTAACGAGGCGGTTTATGTATTGTTCGATTATCGTATGGTCCATTTACAATCCCCTTGCCCTGCTATATATTTTGACCAGCGTATTCTTCATAACAACAAAAACCGTCTCGTACGCCAGATACAGCAGCCCGTACATAATGGGTTCCGCTCCGAAAGTCATATATCCCGAGGGCCTATTATTTATTTCAATAGCCAAGACGTTGGCGATATTATACGTATAGGCCACGAGAAAGGCGCAGATTATGCCAAACAGCAGGTTTATCAGTATCGACAGGAACCTGCGCGAATAGCAAAGCACATACTTTTTTGAAGGCTGAGCCTCGGTCTCTATAAAAATCAAAATCTTGTTAACAACTATATCCGTAACAAGCCCGTGAACCAATCCCAGAACCAGTATCAGGTCAAGGTTGTCCCTTGATTGAAAAAAAAAGCCCCAACCGATAAAATAGAACACCGCGCCCGCGAACCATGCCTTGATAAACAACGCCTTCAGCCACATGGGCAATCGTGAAAGAAACCCCTTCCTAACGTAGGGGTTTTGTTTGCTCATAAAATCTCCCCGTCGTCCCAGGCCAGTTTTTCGTCGGTGTCCAGTACGTAATCGGCTTCATCGTCTTGTATGCTGGTTTTGATTTTTTGCAAAAGCTTCCTGTAAACCGGCAGCGTTATTATAGCCAGCACGGAGAGGGCCAGCATAATAAAGTGGGTTCTTGTCCCGGCGGTTGAGGCGGCTATGTCGTCTATTACGGGCACGGGGTTATCACGTAAAACCGTTTCATAATGTATAATGTTCAGGTATACGGCGTCTAAAAAAAGCTGTAATCCGGCAAGAAGATAAACTACCGCCAGCATCAGCGGTTTATGCTTGCCGCGCTTGGCGTAGGCGTTGACAAAGGAAAATATAATGAGTATGGAGCAAAGCGTTATGATGAAAACATACAGGGCAATCTCCCTGTTGCTGACATACATGGACGCGTTGGAATGCGCCGTTAGCTGGAAGGTATAAATCATACAGCATATGATGAGCATAACAAGGGGAATATTATGAGGGTGGCGCTTTAAAGCTACTATCCATTTTGTCACATAGTCTTTAAACATCAAGCGCCCTCCTTAAACCGACGACAGGAACAGCCATCCCCGTCTCCTTATCAAAAACATGGGTCTTTTCCTGATCGAAGCTTACGTTCACCACATCGCCCTGTTTATAATCGCACCAGCGGCGGAACTTTGCCGTTACCCTTTTCCCGGCGAGAAACCCGTGTACCAACGTATTCTGCCCCAGGTTTTCGTTTATGACAACCTTTAACGGCACACCATCCGGGTTCGGTAAAATATCCTCCGGCCTAACGCCCACAATAACGTTCTTACCTTTGAGCCCTATTTTCACCATATTTCCCGGGAAAGGCAGCCTGACCCCGCCGAAATCAAAATCCCCGCCATCCGTACGCGCTTCCAGAAAATTCATCGGGGGCAGCCCGATAAAGCTGGCGACGAACAGATTAGCCGGGTTATCGTAAAGCTGCGCCGGTTTTCCGATCTGCTGCACACGCCCCTCGTTCATTACAACAATCCTGTCGGCTAAAGTCAGCGCTTCTATCTGGTCATGGGTAACATATATAGTGGTGGCCTTTAATTTATTATGTAAAAGTTTAAGCTCCCGGCGCATAGAGCCCCTTAACTGAGCGTCCAGATTAGACAGCGGCTCGTCAAATAAAAAAACCTTAGGGTTTCTGACCATTGCCCGCCCTACGGCTACGCGCTGCCGCTGGCCGCCGGAGAGCTGTTTGGGCTTCTTACCAAGCTGATCGACAAGCCCCAGTATTTCCGCCGCCTCCATAACCTTTTCGTGTATTATGTCCTGATCCTCTTTCCGCAGCATCAGCGAAAAAGCCATGTTCTCATATACCGTCATATGAGCGTATAAGGCATAGTTTTGGAACACCATGGCGATGTCCCGGTTTTTTGCCGCCGCCTCGGTCACATCGTTTCCGTCTATCACCAGTGTCCCGGCGGTGATTTCCTCAAGACCCGCTATCATCCGAAGCGTTGTGGATTTCCCGCAGCCCGACGGCCCCACAAGGACGACAAACTCCCCGTCCTCTATGTCCAGGTTAAAATCAAAAACAGCTTGCACTTTATTGTCGTATATCTTGTTCAAACCTTTTAAGCTTAGGCTTGCCATTTGTTCCACCCTTTGCGGTGTTTGATTGGTGCGGGCGGGACGCCCGCGCTCCCAGTATATTTACATGGATTGACTATCCAGATATTTCTTCAGCAATGTTGAGTTAGAAAAGCTTAACGCCGCCGCCAGCAGTAGGAAAACGCCGGATGCCGCAAGCGTTGCGCATACAAAAACGTAGCTGCCGTCAACAAGCTGCTCCAGCTCGTTGTAATGTACGGGGAGCCAGAATACGCGCCCTATCTGTACGAGGCCGAAGCCCGCCAGAGCAACGGACCACTTCCGATTATATACCTTCACCATTTCGCTGGCCCAAAATATAGCCAGCATAAATACGATGTTCGCCACGACATCTACGCCCATCCTAACGTCGGGCGCAATGGTGTTACTTGAGTAAACAGCGATAAAGTACGCGATACAGCACAAAATACTAAAGTAACACAGCCAGGCCGACCGGGAATCCGCCGTATATCTCATGCGCGCCGGATTACGCTTTTTCATCATGTTACCGCACCTCCGCCGGCTCGTCCAGCCATTTCTCACGCGACATCCATATTGTCTTTAGAACCAGATTAACAACCAATAAACCCGCGAAAACCATCAGCAGAACGGACATAACCATTCCGGTGTCCAACATAAACGTGGAATCCGAGTAATTCATCCGAAAACGCTCGGTAACCGCCAAGAGCCTTTCAAAATCAACTTCCAGATATCGCCCCTTGTATTCCGCCGCCTTACCCAGCATCATATTTCCCACATACACCGCATACCCCGCGAAAGCCAGGCTAGTTATATAATTGGATATGTAGTACAGCCTGCGCCGGTGCGTTAAAGTTACGAACATCGTAATACACACCGCGAACAGCGCCAGGGCGTGGCTAAACAACAACCGGTTGAACGGCTGCGCCTCCAAATAAAGCTCCGCGCCCGGCACATAGAACAATCTGCTGTCGGGATCGCTGTGGTACATCAGATTGAAAATATTCGTCGAAAACCCCAGCGCGTACACTATCATCAGCGATGCCAGTACGATGGAGCCAAATACAGTAATTTTCTGCAATGTTAACTGCGTTTTTTGCACAATACACCATCTCCAAAACGAAGGGGTCAAGGGGCGAACGCCCCTTGTGGGGACTTGGGGGCAAAGCCCCCAAGATTCTCCCACATGGTATAGCATTCAATTAATTCATCATTCTGTCATAAGCCTCGCGGTAGACCTCCAGCCACAGTTCGCCGTTCATGTCTACAATCAGGAATTCCCTAAGCCCTTCTTTATCAAGGAGAACATCGCCCGCGGGAGTGGTTCCGCCGAAACCGTAGAGGATATAATCGACAAAGATGATGCGGTCGGCGTTGTTGTTACCGTCACGGAACGCTAAGTCAAAATCAGCGGTGAAGTCATTGAGGAAACGTTCCTCAACGGCGTTGAAGGCGAAGTGCGTCGGGACCGTCAGGTAACTGGGGTCTTTGGCGTCTTCCGAGCTTAATACAAGGTGGCCCATAGCGCCCAGCTCAACAGCGCGGAGGATATAATGCAGGCCGATCTTACCCTTTTCGTGCACGCACTGGTACTCCATACCCTGTTCCTTGATGTAGCCGATAGGCATGGTGCCGCCCAGCCACATACGGTAGTAGTTGGTGTAGTTACCGGCGGCAAGACCCCAGAGTTCTTCAAGGGCAGCTTCGGAAAGCCTCGGAACCATTCTGCCGAAATACTCGATTTCGCCGTCGATCCAGGCCTCAGGCCCATAACCCATCAGGCGGCTGCCCTCGGGGGACCACTGGTAGTCAAAGAGCCTTAAAGCAGCGTCCAGCTTTGCCGGGTCGTCGGCTACATGGGACAGAATGCCCCAACCGTCGGCCTTAACGGAACGCCAGCTCTCTGTATACATGAAGTATGTGCCGTCCTGGTACCAGTCGGCTACGGGAGGCAGGAGAGGTGTGAAGGTAAACCCTTCAATCGTGGCTTCCAGTGTGTTGAAAACGGTTGTTGTCTGGTTGTAGTCAAAGGTCATGAAGCCCAGGTTGGAATTGAGCAGACTGGCGCGGTGGTCGCTGCCGGGCAGGCCTTCAGTGGCTTCGGACTTGTCGAAATCCCTAAGGATGAGGCCTTCGTTGTAAAGCTGATTCAAGCGCTCAACGGCGTCCATCATCTCAACGTCAAGGCGGCCGGTTTGAAGTACGCCGTCCCTGTCAACATAAACCATGCCAAGGTCACTTGCGCGGGATTCAGGTCCGCGTACGCCCCAAATGGAGGTAAACTTGATAAGGTCTCTAACGCGGCCCATCTGATGCCCGCGAGGGAACAGCGGCACCGCGTCGTGTTCGCTCTGACCGGTTAAGAATGTGGTGTTCGCCAATACGCAGCGCATCAGAGCCACCAGCTCGTCGGCGTCATATGCCGCGTCCTGTCCGATAAAGAGGGCGGAACGGTTTTCGTACGCATCGCCGTAAACCGCGTCGATATGGTCTCTAAGAACCTGTACCAGGCTTGCGCCGTCCATTACGGGAAGCTCGTTCTGCGCGGTGATGACGTTCTTGTCCCACGCCTTTACGATTTCCTGCAGACCGGAGCCGTCGGCGGTAACGGCGACGACTGTGGTGTTAAGCACTTCGGGCATATAAGGCACGTAGTGGGGCTCGACCACGCGGTCAGTGTCGAAGGGGCCGTCCGAGTCAAGGAGCTTCTCTATCCAGTCCGTACGGGCCATGATCATCAGCTCGATGTCGTCATAACCGTCGAAGTACGGGGCGAAATAGATATTTCCGTCGCCGGCGGTGATGGCCTTCCTGATAATGTCGTTCTCAAACAGGAATTCGTTCAGGTACGGCAAACGGTCGTAATAGTCGTTCAGAGCAATGAATGTCCCGTTTACAACACCCGCGGTGTTAATAAGGACGGCGGGGGAGTTTAAAATGTCAACGCCGGCAAAGTTTTCCGCCTGCCACAGTTCAAAAACAGCGCGCGCATGGGAAACGCCGGGAGGGGTTACGTCGTTGATGGTGAAGTTAAGTCTATCCTGTAAAGTCGCCCAAACCGGCTTGAAATCGCCGGGGCGGTAGGTGTTGCCGTCTGCGGCGTGATACTCGCTCTGCGGTCTGCCGTTCCCTTCCAGAGCCATGTAGCGCATTTGAACGTCCTGATTAAACATTATGGACATGTTCAGCGTCACGTCGGAAGCTTCGGCTGTTACGGGCCTAAACGCCAGCGCGCCGAACATCAGCGCGAATGCCATAAAACCCGCGGCAATCTTCTTCCAGTTACCTTTCATTGATTCTCCTCCTTGAAATATTTTAAATTTATTATTCCTCAAATAAAGAGGTAATAACCAACAATTATTCTTTTACTCCGCCTACGTTCACGCCCTTGGCGAAGTATTTCTGGATGTAGGGATAAATAATGATTATCGGGATGATGGCGCACACTATCATGGCATAAATCAATGAATTCTGCGCGTACGTGGTATCAACCGGTATCTCGCGCTGCATAATGGCTTCCAGGGTGTCTCTTATATATACCTGTAAGGGCCATTCGTTGCGGTTGCGGATCATGGTGCGCGCCCAGAAGTAGCCGTTCCAGCGGCTTATGCCGAAGAACAGGCCCACTGTGGCTATGGCGGCTTTGGACATGGGTATGTACACGCGCGTCAATAATTGGAACTCCGTCGCTCCGTCCACTACGGCGGCTTCCTCAATTTCATAGGGCACAGCCTCGAAAGCGTTGCGCAACAGAATCACGTTAAACGCCGCCATACCCATGGCAAAGACCACCAGCCATTTATCATCGGTAATATTGAAAAAACTTTCAAAAATATTTTGCGTGGCCCGGTAATTCAGGAACTGCGGCACCAGTCCCGCGTTGAACCACAACGTAAACACCAGGAAAAAGTTAAAACCCCGCCTGAATACCAGCCGCTTTTTAGACAGCGCGTATGCGCCCAGCACAGACGTACCCAGCGCCCAAATTGTCCCGTAAAACGTAACGTGCAAGGTATTTGCGTAACTTATCCAGAACCTTTTTGTCAAAACAATCTCCCGGAACGCGTCGAACTGCACGTCCACCGGAAACAGAACCACGTCCCCCGAATAATAAGCCACGCGCCCGCTTATCGCCGCCGATATGGCGTAAACAAAGGGATACAAACAAAACAGCGCGAATATAGTCAAAAGCGTATACGCAAACGCCCTAAAGATTACCTCCGATGCATCCAACCGTTTCATCGTACCGCCTCGCTTTCTGTCCGGGGTATAAAACCTCGGGAGCTCTGCCCCCGAACCCCCGCAAGCTTTTGAAAAAGCTTGACCAAACCTTTAATTGTTAACATAAATTTAATACTTTATAAACAAATGGGTCAAGGGTCGGATGACCCTTGCAGGGGTTTGGGGACAGCGTCCCCAAGGTCTTATCCTTATCAATACAACGACGTATCCGAAGCCCGCCTGCTTATCATATTCGCGCCGATAACCAGCAACATGGACGTCACGGCGTTGATCATATCGGCGGCGGAGGCCAGGGACTGGTTGGTCGCTGCTCCGGCCTGGATGCCCGCCCTCTGGAATACGTAAGTGGATACGACGTTTGCGGTGGAGTATGTGTAGGAATTGTAAAGCAGAAGCACCTTTTCGTAGCCGATGGTCAGCAGGGTGCCGATGTTCAGGATAAGCATTATTGTGATGGTTGATAGTATACTGGGAAGAACGACATGCCGTATCTGCGCCATTTTAGACGCGCCGTCGATACGGGCGGCCTCGTAGCTGGAGGGGGATATGCCGATGATGGCGGCAAAATAGATTATGGAACTGTAGCCCGCCGTTTCCCAAATGCCTGAAACGTTGAAAATGGCGCGGAAATATTGCGGCAGGTACAGCATGCCGGTGTAGGCGGCGTCCTCCGGAATCATGCCCAAACGGGCAAAAACCTGTGCCAGTATGCCCGGCTCGGCGAATGAGCTGCCGCCGGACAACAGCATTTGGCAAAGGGTTGTTATAACCACCGTGGAAACGAACCGCGGCAGGTACGTGGCTACCTGCAAGACAGAGCGGTAGCCGTTTGAGCGTATTTCGCTGAAAAACAGGGCGATTATTATTGGTATAGGAAAGCCGAAGAGCAAACCGTAGAAGCTGAGCAGGAAGGTGTTGCGGAAAGCCTGCCAGAAACCGGCGGCATCCACGCCGAACATAAGGCTGTTGAAATGCTGGAAGCCCACGAAATCCCTGTTCAGGACGGTCCTTGTGGGGTCGTCAAGCTTAAAGGCCGCGATCAGCTCATACAACGGAAAATAGCGCCAAAACAGGAATATCAATAAAAGAGGCAGGATCATCAAATACAGGCGCCAGTCCTTCAGCATCCTGCGCCAAACGTTTCGCCAGTAATATTTTTCCAAATCGTCGCGCAGCCGCAGCTCCGCGGGTTTGGGAACAAGTCCGCCCATACTATGATTCTCCTTTGAAAATCATGTGCAACATATATTCGCAAAAATTGTTTAGTAATCTCTTATCAACTTCGGTTTCTGTATCCGTTACATAATAAAGGCTTAACGTCCATCATTCCGTTTTTCCCCTTCAAGCCTTAGCAAATACCGCCGCTGATCCTCAAAAACACCGTTCTGCCTGCGCGCTATCAGCAGTATGATAATCGCGGCTATAAAACTCAACGCTTCCGCACCGTAAAAACGCCGGGTAATATCCAATAAAGCCCCGCCATCACGCGCAAACGCCGCCATTGCACGGCCCGTAACCATACCGAACCAGCCGGTTGAAACATATAAAACGGTCAGCGGTGCGGAACCGCGTACCTTTTCCTTGCCTATTTTAAGCAGTAACGGGACGCACACCGCGATACCGAGGTTACCAAGCGTATATATCAGCAAATGCCTGACCCCGCTGCCGTAAAGGGCGGCGTATGCCGCGCCCCCAATGGCGGCGTGAAGCAATCCCAACCATCCCCAACGCATGATAACGATCAGCGATACGGGTAAAACAACGGACAAAACGTATACCTCGCCGGGGAATATCCCCCGCCCGAAGGATATAAGCCCCTCCAGAAAACACATTATTAACGCTAAAACCGCAAGGTCAATGCATTTATAGCGCGCTAAGCTATTCATAAAATGCCGTGCCGGTTTCGGTGTCAAAACGGTACAGGCATTCGGCGGGAACATGGAAAGAACGGGTTTCACCCATTTCCGGCACATTGTAAATGCCTGTTTTCGCTATGATATTATGCACCGTACCGTTTAATGATAGGTTCAGGTACAGGTTCACATGGTCGCCCAGCATCTCGGTCAGCTCTATTTCCGCGCCGAATGTGCAGCCGCCGGTTTTTTTATCCTCCGGTTTAAGCAAGACCGTATCCTCCGGCCTGAACCCCAGCACCGCCGGTTTGCCCGCAATCTCCGCGCCGCCCTCGATAAAGTTCATGGGAGGTTCCCCCATAAACCCGGCGACAAAGCGGTTCGCGGGCTTGAAGTACAGGTCGTGAGGGGTGCCTGTCTGCTGGACATAACCGTTGTTCATGATAACGATCCTGTCGGCAAGGGTCATGGCCTCGGTTTGGTCATGTGTGACGTATATCGTTGTGGCCCCTACGCGCCGGTGGATCTGCGCGATCTCGGCCCGCATGGTAACGCGCTGCTTAGCGTCCAGATTCGACAGCGGCTCATCCATTAAGAACACTTCAACCTTGCGGATAATCGCCCGCCCCACCGCCACACGCTGGCGCTGCCCGCCGGACAGTTCCCTGGGAAAGCGGTCAAGGTACGGCTCAAGGCCCAGGATCTTAGCCGTGCGTGTTACGCGGCTATCTATAATCTCCGCGTTCAGCCCTTTTAAGGTAAGGCCGAACGCCATGTTTTCGTAAACGGTCATATGAGGGTACAGCGCGTAACTTTGGAAAACCATGGCGACGCCGCGGTCTCTGGGAGATTTATTATTGCTCACCGCGCCGCCGATAAGCAGCTCGCCGCCGGAAATTTCCTCAAGCCCCGCAATCATGCGCAGGGTTGTTGATTTACCGCATCCCGACGGCCCCACAAGCACGATAAACTCACCCTTGCCAATCTCCATATCAAAATCATGCACGGCGTGGAAACCGTTGTCGTAAATCTTATTTATACCTTTAAGTTTAATACTGGCCATGGAATCCCCCGTTAAACCGTTCCCCAGATGTCCCTTAAAAACGCCGCGGACCGGGCGGCATCCGTATCCGGCGTGCCTTCCAGAATCAAAACAGCGTCCTTGTCGTATTGCTTAATCAACGAAAGGATTTTTTTAAAATCCATATCTCCCTGCCCAACAGGCACCTGATTTAAGGAACCGTCCAAAACGCAGTCCTTTATGTGAAAGCAATGGATTTTTGGAAAAACGGACAGCCCTTCGTTCAGTATTTTTATATAATCCGTATGCTCGCCGTCCATAAAATTAAAATAATCGAACACCACGCGGATATTATCCGTGCCGATGCTGTCTACGACATGCTTCAAAGCCCGAATATCATGGCACACATGCCCCGCAGCCCCTTCAATACCCACGCAAACACTGTGTTTTGACGCATACGCCGCTAAACCGCAGAATATATCAATAACCGCGTTAAGGGCCTCCGGTGTGCGGTTCTTTGGGTGATAAACCCAAGGGTCGCCCTGGTAAGATCCTGTTTCAGAAGCCACAACGTCGCTGCCGATGGTTTTTGCATATTCAATATTATCCCTGAACACCGCAATCCCGGTTTCGACAATTTCTTTATTCGGGTGCACCGGGTTAAAATACGCTCCCAACAGCGCGATATGCATGTTGTTTCCAAACGCGCGGCCTATAAACGCGGCTTTTTCGGCGTTCTGGCTCCCGGGGACGTACTCCGTGCCCTCTATGGATTTGTGGCACACCAGCTGCACGGTGTCCATCCCCGCCGATTTTAACGCGCCAACCAAGTTTTCCGGGTTTGTTTTCCCGTTTATTATATCGTGTCCTCTTACACCGATTTTCATATATTCAACTCCGATGTGCACGCCGGGCAGCGTGTGGCGTTAATGTTTATATCCGTATAGCAATGTAAGCACTTCTTCAGGCTGGGCGGCGGCGGTTCCGGTCTTTTCTCTATCTTTGACGACAGCGCGTTTATTGTCTTTATTAATACAAAAACCACGCAGGCCATCAGGAAAAAGTTGATTACCGCCGTTATAAACGCGCCGATGTTTATTGTTGAGGCCCCCGCCTCGGCGGCGCTGGCGATGGTGTCGTACCGCCGGCCGTCCAAAGCGATGAATATATTTTCAAACTTGACCCTGTTCGTAAGCAGGGACAGCACGGGCGTAAATATGTCCCCCACAAGGGAGCTTACAATTTGTCCGAACGCCCCGCCGATGATAATACCGACCGCTAAATCAATAACATTGCCTCGCAGTATAAACTTCTTAAAATCTTTAAGCATGTATTTAAACACCCACGTTGATTTTTTACACTTTACGTGAGGTATGATATCATAATCTTGTATAATTTGCAAGGTTTTATTTGCAAATACTCTTTTAGTATTGTTTATATTAGCCTCCATTCCTTTGGAATATCATTGTTTTTGCAATACTCATGTGATAAAATTATGTTTGGCAGATATGGTTTTTTTACAACAGATGAAGGGGGATTTCGTATATGTCCGATATTATGGTAATTGGAATAGCCGGCGGGACAGGCTCCGGCAAAACAACGGTAACCAAGAAAATAAAGCAAGAGTTTGGAGATGATGTCACCGTTATCTGCCATGATTTTTATTATAAAAAGAATGACCATCTGACGTTTGAGGAAAGGGTTAAAATGAATTATGACCACCCTCATTCGCTGGATACGGATATGCTGGTGTCGGACATAAAATCATTGAAGCAAGGAAAAACGGTAAATGTGCCTGTTTATTCGTTTGTGACATTTTCAAGAGAAGACAGGGCTTTGCCTGTAAAACCGACTAAGGTAATAATAATAGAAGGGATTCTGCTCTTTGAGAATAAAGAATTAAGGGATTTAATGGATATAAAGATTTTTGTTGACGCCGACGCGGACATCAGGATTATAAGGAGGATAACAAGAGACGTAAAGGAACGGCAAAGAGACCTGGACTCCGTTATAGCGCAATACTGCGGTACGGTAAAACCCATGCATGAGCAGTTTGTGGAGCCCAGTAAAAAGTATGCCGATATAATTATCCCCCACGGCGGGCATAACACGGTGGCTTTAAATATGATAATTGAGAAAATAAGAAGTATAAAGAAATGAAAAGGGCCGTGAGTTTGGCTATCCATCGTCAGACAGATAACTCGGCAGCCGCTCAAATAGATGCTATAATTGGATTTGCAGCAATAAGTACCGTACTCGTACCTGTGAAGCCAAAAATATTAAATTACCTCCTTAATTCTGATTTTGAGGAAACAGCCGATAACGTAATGACCGTTTATAAACAGAGCAAAGGCGGCAAGGTAACCGAACTTAAAGAACTAGATAAATTCAAAACGGAACTAAAATTGTTTAAAAGCCATCAGGAACGGTCTGGACATCCCTAAAATGCACAATAAAGTCTTGCAAATCCGCACCCGTATAGCTGAATTGGAAGAAGTTCCATCCTGGGCAGACCACATTATCGTAACAAAAAACATGATAATATCCCGGTTACAAAAAAACGTTAAACACCTCGATGATAAGAGCGTCCAGCGCTTGATAAAAGCCTATATTACAAGAATATACGCCCACAATGATAAAATCAATATCACAGGGGGCGTAAACATGGTGGATTGCGGGGGCCGGATTTGAACCGACGACCTACGGGTTATGAGCCCGTCGAGCTACCGAACTGCTCCACCCCGCGACGCTATCTGCAACGCTTGATTTTGGGGAATGTTACGTACTCAAGCAAGGCAACATAGGCTATTGTAGCGTATGCGAAGGCGTTTGTCAAGGGTTTTTGAAAAATAATTTGTGGCGCGTTTGTAAAAGATCACCGACACGATCACCGGACAGGGAATGCAGATGTTTAATGTCGTAGGGCTATGCAAGATTACCTGTTTACCAAAAATATTTGCATAATGAGCGAGAAAATCAGCAACCGAATTTAATATAGACCTGCGTCCAATAGGTTATTATTCAAACGCTTGCTCGCGGAACATGCCGGCAGGGGATAAGTATAAATTTGTCGCCTGATGCCTCGTTACCGTTTTCGGCCATTTTTATTACGCTGCCCGCGGCTTTCTCACCGATTTCATGAAGGGGCAGGGAGATTGTGGACAAAGGCGGGGAAAAATAACGTGACGCAAGAAGATCATCGAAACCGTGGACGGATACGTCGTCAGGGACGCGAATGCCCATCCCCTTGAGTGAATCGATAACGCCAAATGCCATAAGGTCATTCATCACAAATACGGCGGTAGGCGGATTTGGCAGATTAAAGAGTTTTCCGGCCAGCTCATGCCCTGATTCATATGACCAGTTCCCGGAAAGGATATACTCCGGGTATAATGGCAGCGCATATTCCATGAGAGCCGTCTGATAACCCATCATTCGGCGGTGTGTGGCATAGGAATTGATTAATCCCCCTATGATAGCGATTTTAGTATGCCCTGCCCTGATAATATTTTTAACGGCCAGCTGCGCGCCCTGATAATCGTCGTAGCTTATATTCAGCGCTTTTGAGGAAGCGGGTTTTTCAGCGTAACAATATGCATAAACCACAGGGATGTTAAGCGGCGGAAGCAGGCCGCTTACGTCGCGGGGATGCGTCCCAAGATAGATCAGGCCGCATATACGGGCGGACAATAACGTTTTTAAAGCCTCCCGCACGCTTGTTTGAAAATCGCCCGATTTTGCCAACTGCCCGTATGTATCGTCAACATTATAATCCGCTCTTCTGTTAACTTGCAAGTTATCCACATTAACATGATATCCGTCGTTTTCGCATTGCTGGCATATCCCGTCGATAATGTACGGTGACGCAAAATTCCTTATATCTTCCATTAAAACGCCTATGATTCTGGTGACGTTCGTTTTCAGGCCTTTCGCCGCAATGTTCGGTATGTAATTCAAATCATTAATTGCTTGCCTAACCCGTTCAGCCGTTCCGGCGGATACCTTCGCGTTATTATTTATCACGTTGGAAACTGTAGCGATTGAGACGCCCGCGTGTTTAGCGACATCATGAATAGTGGTCATTTAATACCCCGGTATGAAACGTTTTAATTGATTATAACATTTATCATTTTAAAGAGCAATATATATTGACAAAGCTAAATTTGCATGATATTATCAAAAATATAAACGTTTAACATGGTTAAATCATACAAAGACTTGGAGGAAGTAAACTATGGACGCGTCAACAATCCTTCGTGAAGATGCAAAATCCATTTACATAGGGAATTTATATACGGTGGACGCGGATTTGACATTACCCGCCAAGGGTAAGAATGGATCGGACATCCTGTGGAAATCCAGCCGTCCTCATGTGGTTGACATCAACGGAAAAGTTACGCGTCCGCACGCCGGAACAGGCAACAGGGATGTGACCCTCACCGCGTGTCTTAGCTATAATGGCCAAACGTTTGAGAGTTCTTTTTTTCTCACGGTATTGGCCAGGGAATTGAGTTGGGCCGCCGTACGGCTGCTGCCGACGGAAATTTGGGCGGAAGCGGGCAAAACGAATGAGCTGTATTTACCGGGCGTTGTAATCGCGGAAAAAGATAGCGGCGGGTTTGCGTCTCTTCCTGTAATTTGGGAGAAGCTGCCGGTGATGGGCGCTCCCGGTACGTATCGCGTCAAAGGCGCGCCGCCTCTTGAAAAACAATTAGAGTTAATTCCGGAGGCTGTGATCCGTATAGCAGAGGCTAAACCGGAACAGCGGCCCGAATTGCGGCTAACGCCGTTCCCGTTAAATAAAGTACGCATTGAGGGAGGTATCTTTGCCGAAAACAAACGGCGGATACTGGAATTCCTGTTATCGGTTAATGACGACAGCATGCTTTACAATTTCCGCCAGGCCGCCGGTCTTGATACAAAAGGTGCGCTCCCGCTTACCGGCTGGGATGACCCGGAATGCTTGCTAAAAGGGCACACCACCGGCCATTATCTTTCCGCGCTGGCTTTAGCTTTTTGCTGCGGGGAAAACGCAGAGGCTTACCGGAGGAAAATACACTATATGGTATCCGGCCTTGCGGAATGCCAAAGGGCTATGGGCGGGAACGGCCGTTGCCGCGAAGGTTTTTTAAGCGGTTATTCAGAAGACCAATTCGACCTTTTGGAGCAATTCGTGACATATCCCAAAATCTGGGCGCCCTATTATACGCTGCATAAGATTTTTTCCGGGCTTTTAGATTGCTATGAATTCGCCGGGGAATCCGAGGCCCTTTCCATTGCTGAAAAACTGGGTTTATGGGTCTACAACCGCCTGTCGGCCTGCGGAGCGGAGAAACGCTGTAAAATGTGGTCCATGTACATCGCGGGCGAATACGGCGGTATGAACGAAGCGTTAGCCAGATTATACAGGTTGTCCCCCAAACCGGAATACTTGCAGGCCGTGCGTTTTTTCGACAATGATTTATTATTTTATCCCATGGAACGAAACATCGACATTTTACCGGGCATTCACGGCAACCAGCATATCCCGCAGATGGTCGGCGCGCTGGAAATGTACGCGCAAACGGCGGAAACGCGTTATTATAACGCGGCGTTGAATTTTTGGAATATTACCGTCCAAAGTCATATATACAGTATAGGCGGCGTTGGCGAAGGGGAAATGTTTAGGGAACCAAATCGAGCGGCGGCCTTTTTGACAGACCAAACCGCCGAAAGCTGCGCCAGCTATAATATGCTGAAGCTGACTTCCCGCCTATTCAACTATACCGCCGATTCCTCAATGGCTGATTATTATGAACGCGCATTGTATAACCACATCGCGGCCTCCCACGACCAAAGCGGGCCTACCGGCGGCAGCACATATTTTATGCCGCTTTCGCCCGGAGGAAGAAAGGGATATGATACGGACGAAAATACCTGCTGCCACGGCACGGGCCTGGAAAGTCACTTAAAATATCAGGAAATGATATATCGCCATACGGACGATTCGTTATATATTAATCTCTTTACAGCATCCGCATTGGACTGGACGGAAAAGGGAATCCGGATAATCCAGCGGGATGGGTATCCGGAGGGGCAAGCTGCCGATATCGTGATTGAAGGCGATGCTCCTTTCCGGCTGCGGCTTAGAATACCCGGCTGGTTGAACGAAGCACCTAGATTGCTGGTAAACGGGTTGGAAACGGATTATCAGACGGAAAAAGGCTATGCCGTTTTGGACAGGGATTTTAAAAACGGCGATAATATACGCTGGGAAACTCCGTTTTCTTTCCGTTTTGAGCCTTCGCCGGACGATAAAGACATCGGTTCGATTATGTACGGCCCGCTGGTAATGGCCGCGGAAAGCGATGAAACGGATTTCCTCCCCATCGGGCTCATCGAAACGGAAACCCCGGAAAAGACGCCGGAACCGCTGACGTTTGTATGCGGGGGTTATAAGCTTCGTCCCAATTATAAGCTCTGGGACCGTCCCTATCACATCTATGTTAGGGCAGGTTCAAAATAAAAGGAGGTATAGCAATGAAAAAAAGGATTACGGCTTTGCTGCTTGCGGCATTGTTTGTTGCCGCTCTTGCATCCTGCAATACGCCGGGCACGCCAACCGAACAGACCCCATGGAACCCCGTCGGCGAGCCTAACGAGTTCGGATGGATCAGGCCCGAGGAAACATTGAGGATCACCGTTTTCGGCGGCGAAAACGACCCGGTGAGGCGCGCGGAGGACTTAAAGGGCGGTCTGGCATATATGAACGCCTGGCTGCTTGAGCACATGAATGTAGTCATTGAGTGGGAAGTGTACGCTCAAAATGTAACTGAAAGGCTTAACCTTATGCTTGCCGACGGAAGCTATCCAGAGGTGCTGATCGCGGTTCCCGACGACATGGCCAACAGGTTCGCGGCCCAGGGACGCGCGGTGGATCTTTCCCCCTACCTTGAATCGCATCTGCCTAATATGACCCGTCGCGTCGGCGATTACATGAACATGCTGAGAACCGATGACGGCAAGCTGTACAAGCTGCCCTCAGGCTGGGGCGACAACCCTAACGTGCCCGGCCACGACTTCGGCATCCGTTACGACTTATGGCTGGAGCTTGGCGTTGACGAGATTTATACAACGCCCGAGGAATACTATGAAACACTGAAAGCCATTTTGGCGAACCACCCCACCAACGCGGACGGCCAAAAAACATACGCCTTCACCGCCACCAACTGGTCCGGCGACCAGGGAACCTTCATGCTCAGGGCGTTTCTTGCCGCTTACGGCTTTAATCATGACGGGCCGGGCGCCGGCGTCCAATACCTGCATAACAAGGAAGACGGTTCGTTCCGGCACTGGCTGCGCACCGATGAAGGCAGGGAAATCAGCCTGCTGATGAACCGTATGTGGCGCGAGGGCATGATCGACCCCGACTACTTGAGCACCACGTATGACGACTACATCTCAAAGCTGGCCACACACAGGGTTATCGGCAACCTGGGCACCTGGTGGTACGCCTGGGTGGGCGGCCATGAGATTTGGTCGGTTGAAAATCCGGACTATCAGATTGAACAGCGTTTTATGAATGTCTCCATCACCGGCCCGGGCGTCCCTTATGAGGAAACCCGCCTCCTTACCCAAAACTTCCTTGGGAACAGGGGAGACCGCGTAATCATAACCGATAAATGCAACCAGATTGAGGCCGTCCTCGCTTTCATCGACTGGCAGGCCAGCGAATTGGGCAACATGATAACCGGCTGGGGGCCGCCGGTTGAAACAAATAACTGGTGGATAGACGAAAACGGCATGTGGGTCGTGAGTGATGATATCATCGATAACGTATCCCAGAAGAATATTTACTTCCACGACACAAGGGAGCGCCACGGCGCGAACACGCATAACATCGGCGGCAACGTAAACTGGCTCCGCTGCGACGGGCGTTCGGTGTTCGACAGGATCGACCCGCGCGTAACCAGGGTATCCATTTTCGACTACTGGCCGGTTGATCCCGAAACAGGCGAATTCACGGATCCGGGCACCAGGATAAGCTGGGGTAATTACAAAGCGCCGGCCTTCGACACCATCCTGTATAATACATCCTTTGACCCGGAAGCCAGAGTGACCCAGATAAGGGCGACCATGATCGACATGCTCCCTGTATGGTGGGCCAATATAATGACGGCCGACAGTGAGGAAGCCTGCCTGAGGGCCATAGACGATTCCCTGGCGGCGGCGGAAAACCTCGGGCTTGCCGTGCTTGAACAATTCTATAAGGATAACTATGAGGCCAACTACGCGAAGATGTTCGGAAATTAATTCGTATCGGGGGGAGCGGCTGCTCCCCCTTAAATTCCTAACTGATTAAGGGGTGAACCCATGCAAAGCACCGGAAGCATGATTGTACCGAAGAAACTAAAATCAAGGAGGTTCATCAGACGGCTAAAGCGGGAAAAGACGCTTTGGCTGATAAGCGGTGTCGCTTTGGCATGGCTGTTTATCTTTGCGTATGTTCCTATGTTAGGTATAGTGACGGCCTTCTTTAACTACATACCCGGCAGGTCGTTCGCCGATTTGGATTTCGTCGGGCTCCGCTATTTCAGGGAATTCTTTTCGCTTCCCGACTTTATGCAGATTCTCAGGAATACGCTGGTCATAAGCGGCCTGAATCTGTCCGTAGGTTTCGCGGCCCCCATTATATTCGCGCTGCTGCTGAACGAAATTGTTATCAGGCCGTTCAAGCGTGTGGTGCAAACCGTTTCTTACCTGCCTTATTTCGTGTCGTGGGTGGTGGTGGCCAGTATTATGTTCACGCTGCTGAGCGCCAACGGCACCATAAACGAGGTGTTGATAAGCCTGGGGCTGATTGACAGCGTCATCCCGTTCCTAAACAGGCCCAGCATGTTCTGGGGCATTATGATTATAGCAAATATATGGAAAAATGTGGGCTGGACGGCTATTATTTACCTTTCCGCAATCGCGGGCGTTGACCAGGAGCTGTACCAGGCGGGGGCGGTTGACGGGCTGGGCCGCTTAGGAAGGGTCTGGCACATCACGCTGCCTGGCATCAGGCCGACGATTATACTTTTGTTCATTCTGGGCATCGGTAACCTGTTAAACACGGGTTTTGAGTATCAATTGCTGGTGGGTACGCCCATGACAAGAGATGTTTACGAGGTTGTGGATACATATGTTTTCCGTTACGGCATCGGCTTGGGCCGTTACTCCTTCGCCGTGGCAGTCGGCCTGTTGAAATCGGTAATAGGATTTTCGCTTGTTATCGGCACAAATTACATTTCCAAAAAACTAAGCGATATCTCAATAATATAAGGAGGGGTCACAGTGAAGGCAAAACACGGCGTCGCGCCTTATATGAGAAACGGTACGGGCGGCAAGATATTCAACGTTTTCCTGTATGTTTTTATGGCGGCGTTTATGTTCGTTATGATATATCCCTTCTGGAACCAGCTTATCATTTCGCTGAACGAAGGCACTGACACAATGATGGGCGGGCTGTACTTCTGGCCCCGGAAATGGACGCTGCAAAATTACGAATACATGTTCACCCGCGGCAATTTGGCCAGAGGGGTGGTTAATACCTTCCTGCGCGTGGGCGTAGGCACGGCAACATGCGTTTTCTGCTCGGGGCTCCTGGCTTACGTAACGACGGTGCGGGGCTTTTCCGGGCGCAGGCTTATACGGGTGCTGTTCATTGCCACCATGTACTTCAGCGGCGGCATGATCCCGTATTATCTCCTGATAGTAAACCTGGGGCTGACGAATACCTTTACGGTGTATTGGCTGCCCAATTTGGTAGACGCCTTTTATATGCTGCTCATCGCCTCCTATATATACGGCCTGCCTGAATCACTTACGGAATCGGCCAGGATAGACGGCGCGGGTGATTTCAGAATATATTTCAGGATCATACTGCCCCTCTGCAAACCCGTTATCGCGGCGGTGTGCATTATGGTTGCGGTTAAACACTGGAACAGCTGGTTTGATGTTATAATTTATAATCCCCGCGGTAACTGGGATACGCTTCAGGTTATACTGCGCAGGATCCTGCTTGAAAGGGAAGCCGCGTCCCGGCTTGCGAACGACCAGCAGATTATGGAGGCGATGCGCAGGCTGACCACGAACTCTATCCGCGCGGCTACCACAATGATCGTAACCATTCCGATAATCTGCGTGTATCCGTTCTTTCAAAAATACTTTATCAGCGGCATAACAATCGGGGCGGTGAAAGAATAAATATGGAGCCGAATAAAACCTATCACTTTACAGGTAATTATTTCAATACACGGGTACGCGGAGGCGCTTTGCTGTCCGTACAGCCGGGAGCGGCGCAAGCAGGGCCGCGCGAAACCCAGTTTGTTTTGCCGGGGCAATCCTTTGGAGCTATCGATTTGGCTTGGGAGCAGGACGGGCAGCTGGCCCGCGCGTCCCTTGGCCCCGAAACCGATTGGGAAACCGAGCCGCCATGTTATTTATACCGCGCCGGATGTTACAAGGTTTTTTGCGATATCGGCCCTTTACGGGTGGAGGCTTCGTTTACATTGAGCGGCGACGCCCTGATGCATAATGTGCGGATAAAAAACACGTCCGATAAAGGACTTTGCCTTATGGACGCAGGCTACCGGTTCTGCGGTAATACAGAGTTTAAGTTCGGCGTTCCGGCGTCCGACAAGGTTATAGGCCATCATTTTATATCCGGTCATGGCTCCCGGTTGCTTTTTGTCCGTTGTGACGGTCAGGGGCCTTATTTATTGATTATGCCGCAAGACGGAACACTGTTGGAATATTTGGAGCAAGTGAAAGATATGCCGAACGCCTGCATCGCGTACGCCTTATCGGCGGAAGCGGTTAAAAAAGCGGGAGAGAGCAGGATGCCGACACCGGGTTCATCATTAAATTTGGAACCGGGGGAAAGCGTCACGCATATATTCCGTTATCTGTGGGCGCGTGATAACGACGACGCGAAGAAGCTCCTTGCCGATAACGGATTCATTGATATCGACGCGGCGCCAGGGCTTACTGTTCCCTCCGGAAGCTTGATTACATTATCGGCCAAAAGCCGTTGGGACGATATAGAGGCGGTATTTCCGGATAAAGCGGAGTTGATTTCCGGTTATAAAGGAATTTACCGATTCCGGTTAAGCCAACTCGGGGAAAACAAGCTGACATTCCGTTACGACAAAGGCCGCCGGTGGATGGAGGTAACATTCTTTGTGACCGAGGATATAAAGACTCTCATCCAAAAACGGGGGGCTTTCATCGCCGCCCGCCAGCACAGGGATCCGTCGCTGTGGTATTGCGGATTGTTAGCCGAATGGAACAACGAAACCGGCGTAATGCTTGGGCCTGATAATTACGATAAAATCGGCGGCTGGCGTATTTACGCGGTCAGCTGCGACGACCCGGGTTTGTCCAAACCGGCCTTCCTGTCCGGCAAGCTGGCCGAATATCCCGACAAGGCTCAAGTGGCGGCGCTGGATTTATATGTGGAAAAATTTGTATGGGGCGGGCTTCAATGCACAGAGAATGAAGCGTACCCATATGCCATATACGGGATACCCGACTGGAAAGAAAACCGGGACAGCGATGACCGCGGCCTTGGCGGTAAACTACATATCTGGCGGATTTACGATTATCCGCATATCGCATTGATGTATTACAACTTATATCGTATTGCAAGGGATTATCCCGGCATGCCCCTGACGCAAAACGCTGAAACCTATCTGTGCCGGGCAAGGGATACGGCTGTCGCAATGTTCGCGGTTCCCATGGATTTATCCCGCTGGGACGCGCGGAATACAGGCTTATACAATGAGCTTTGCATAGAGGATATTATCGGCGCGTTAAAGGCGGAGGGCCTGCCGTTTGACCGTCTGGAACGCCATTGGGTGAGGAAGTGCCGTTATTTTGCAATGGAATGTACGGACTTGTATGGTTCGGAGTATCCTTTCGATACCACCGGCTTTGAATCAACGCACGCTTTAGCCAAACGCGCCATGCAAACGGCTGTTGCTGAAATTAATGAGAACCCGCGCCTTCAGCCCATAACCCGCGAACAGGCCGTTCGGTTTATGGAAACGCAAATGGCTTGCAACGTCGCGACTCGCGGGGTGCTTGAACCCGCCTATTACTGGTACGGAAGCGATTACCGCTCAAATAACACATCATATACGCTCAGTTATATGTCGCAAATGGGGGGTTGGGCAATCCTGGATTATGCGCTGTATTACGCTGACGATCCGTTTCGTTTACTGCGTCTGGGATAT
Organism: Defluviitaleaceae bacterium; assembly: GCA_009780415.1. Classification (GTDB taxonomy): domain Bacteria; phylum Bacillota; class Clostridia; order Lachnospirales; family WRAX01; genus WRAC01. The sequence continues at coordinate 27,180 of WRAC01000012.1, forward strand.
GGTTCCCTACTAAGTTCTTGGGCGCTGCTTAACACAGGATATTGGTTCCCCGGCTCCGAGCATGACGGCGCCGCCTGCGGCGGTTTTGAACCCTTGGCAACGGGTAAAACCTGGTTGGATCAGGAGCATCGCGGCGGCCCCTGGTATTATTCCTGCGAAATAGATCTGGGTTTTTGCGGGGCTCTTCGGGGAGCGTCTACCATTTTAGCGAAAGACCCGGAACTCGGACTTATATGTTATGGCGGTTCAATAAAAGGTAATCATATATCCAGTGAGGACGGCATCCAGCGCCGTTTTCACATTGTAACGCCGGAAGGAAGGCTGCATATCCACATAGACAAGGGCCGTTTTGAAGGCGCTTTTGTCTTGGAAAAACGGCAACTCTCGTTTAATGTAGACCCATGCGGAGCTGCCGGCAGCGTTTCGCTCCGAATTATGTCAGAGGGTCTTGGCGGTATATGTACTGGAAAATCAACAATAGCCAACAGCGAGGAAATATTGCAAAATCTCCCTTGTGATAACGGGCTTCACTTAATAACTCTTAGATGGCAAGTTCCGTTGAAGCTTCAGCTCAATGAGTAACTGTTGATTGGTCCAGCGGTAATCAAAAATACTTCGTTTTTTCTATCTCGATGTTCAAATCCGAACGCAGCCGCGGCAAGCGGCTGTACATCCCTTGGCTTGTGGTAATGGTCTATATGAAATGTCTTGAACTTAACGCCTTGCAGCCTATCCCCAAGCTCTTTTGCAAACGTAGACTTTCCCGATTGCGTACATCCGGCTATACCTACAGCATAGGGCCTTTTCATGTTTGCTCCTCTTCTTCGGCCGTCTCTTCCTCGCCCACAGCGGCGACTCCGGCGACGGTTACTCCTTCGTTCATGCTGATTAGCTTTACGCCCTGTGCGGCGCGCCCGTATGTGGAAATTCCGGCGATTTTTATACGGATGATAACGCCTTCCGAATTGATAATCATAATTTCGTCAGTGGGCTTGACGGCGCAGAGTCCGGCGACATTGCCGGTTTTTGCCGTTATTGTGCAGACCTTAACTCCCTTGCCGCCCCTGCCTGTTATGCGGAACTCGTCAAACTCTACGCATTTGCCGAACCCGTTCTCGCAGATAAGGAGGAGCTTTTCGCCGTCCGTGTTGGTTTCGGCGGCTACTATGGCGCCGATAACGCTGTCGCCCGGGGCCAGGCGGATTGCCCTGACGCCGGAGCCGCTCACGGATTCGCGTACCTTATCGGACTGGAAACGGATGCCCATGCCTTTAACGGTGGCGATCAAAAGCTCCTGCCCCGCCGCCGTCCTCAGCGCTGAGCGCAGGCTGTCGCCCTCGTTTATGCTGATTATTATCCGCCCGTTGCTGCGGATGTTGGCGTAGCGTGACAGCGCGACTTTTTTAATCATGCCTTTTTGCGTTACCATGGTTATATGTCCGTCGTCATAATCCCGTACAGGTATGATCGCCGCCACTTTTTCCTCGCCCGCCAGATTAACGATGTTTACGGCGGGCGTACCCTTGGCGCCGCGCCCCGACATGGGTATCTGATAAGCCTTAACGGTATAAACCTTGCCGAATGTTGTGAAGAACAGCAGATCGTCATGCGCGTTTACGGTAAATAAGGTCTTTACCATGTCCTCGTCACGGGTGCCCATGCCTATAACGCCCTTGCCGCCGCGGTTCTGCGCCTTGTACGCGGAAGCCGGCACACGCTTGATATAATCCAGATGCGTCTGCGTTACAACGCATGTTTCGTCCTCTATCAAATCAAGCACATCAATCTCCGCCGCGTTCGGCACAAGCTCCGTCCGCCTGTCGTCCCCGTATTTATCCATAATCGCCTGAAGCTCGTCCCGGATAACCGTGTAAAGAACCTGCTCGTCGTCCAGAACCTCCCTCAGCGATTTTATCCGCTCCATAAGCTCCTTGTACTCATTCTCCAAACGCTCACGCTCAAGGCCGGAAAGAGAGCGCAGCCGCATTTCGGCAATAGCGTCCGCCTGTTCCTTCGTAAACCCGAACCGCTCCATGATAATTCCTTTGGAAACGGCAATCTCCCTGTGCGCCCTGATAATCGCGATTATTTCGTCAATATGGTCAAGCGCCTTCAAAAACCCTTCCACCAAGTGCGCCCGCGCCAAAGCCTTGCTCAGGTCAAAGCGCGTCCGCCTTACCGTAACGTCCTTTTGATGCTCCAAATATATCAGCAGCGCCTCTTTAAGCGTCAGAACCTTTGGCTCCCCGTTAACAAGGGCAAGCATAATAACGCTGAATGTGTCTTGCAGCTGGCAGTGCTTGTACAGATTATTCAACACCACGGTGGCATTTGCGTCCCTTTTAACCTCTATAACAATACGGATACCCAGCCTGTCCGACTCGTCCGTCAAATCGTGCAGCCCGTCTATTTTCTTATCCTTCACCAGCTCCGCGATCTTCTCAACAAGCCGCGTCTTGTTAACCATATAAGGCAGCTCCGTGACAATAATGGCCTGCCTTTGCCCAATCTGCTCAATCTCGGCCTTCGCCCTTACAATAATCTTGCCCCGGCCCGTGGCATACGCGCTCCTTATGCCCTCCATGCCCAGGATCGAGGCGCCCGTGGGAAAATCAGGCCCCTTGATAAAACTTGTTATTTCGCTTAACTCCGTGTCCTTGCCGTCGCGCCTGTTCTCGATAATCCTTATCAGCGCGGAAACAACCTCGCGCAGGTTATGCGGCGGGATATTCGTAGCCATACCGACGGCAATGCCGTTCGCCCCGTTGATAAGCAAGTTAGGCGCGCGCGCAGGCAGCACCACCGGCTCCGAAAACTCCCCGTCATAGTTCGGGACAAAGTCCACCGTGTCCTTCTCGATATCCTGGAGCATTTCCATCGACAGCTTCGACAGCCTTGCCTCCGTATACCTCGCCGCCGCCGCCGAGTACCCGTCTATCGAGCCAAAGTTCCCGTGCCCGTCCACAAGCATGTAACGCATAGAAAAATCCTGGGCCAGCCGCACCATCGTGTCATAAATAGCCGCGTCGCCGTGGGGATGGTACTTACCCATCGTGTCCCCCGTAATGCGCGCGCTCTTCTTATGCGGCTTCCCCGGATCCAGGTTCAGTTCGTTCATCGAGTGCAGAATACGCCGCTGCACCGGTTTCAGCCCGTCCCGCGCGTCCGGCAGCGCCCTCGAAGTAATAACGCTCATTGCGTAATGGATGTAGGCGTCCTTCATTTCATGTTCAAGCTTGCTCTGCTTTATGTTTTCGCTCATTATAATTTGAACCTGTCCTTTATCATTTTGGCAACCGTTTCGGGTGAGAACTCAGTGTTGTCGATTTTGATGTAATTTTCAAAAGGTATTTCACCGTCATAGCTTTCACAGCGGTATTTTATATCATCATCTATCAGCCTTTTGTTTGAGGTTTCTATATCCCTTTTAGACGGCTTGTTATGCAGCCTGCGCTCCGTTGAGTTTCTCTCAAGCCGCGCCTCTTGGGGAGCTATTATTTCCGCATAATAAACCTCAGCGTTCTCACGTTTGAAAATATCGCTTACATGTTTAATATAATCCCAGTCATCTTGCCGGTCAAACGCCCACATAAACGTAAAAATCATACCGCAGTTATCAGACTTGGCAAACTCCTCAAAAATTACATCCCGAAGCCTGGTTACAACTTTATAATCACGCGCGCCGAATATCTCAATTACCGGCTCAATCATCATATGGTTATGAAACAACCGCAAATCCGTTATTTTCATCAATTCCTGCCCAACGGTCATTTTACCGACGGAAGAATTGCCGATTAAGACAACCAGTTTCATAACGGCAACACCTCCAAACTATATATCCAGATTTTTAACCGTCGCCGCGTATTCCTTAATAAACTCCCGCCGCGGCTCAACATTCTCGCCCATCAGACTTGTAAAGATATCGTCGGCGTCGAAATAATCCTCTACTTTTACCTGTTTCAAAATGCGCCTCTCCGGATCCATCGTGGTTTCCCAAAGCTGCTCCTTGTCCATCTCGCCAAGGCCCTTGTAGCGCTGTATGCCGGGCTTCGCGTCCGGTGGGAAGCCTTTGATTACCTCATCAAACTGGGACTCGGAATACGCGTAGTACGTCTTGCGCTGATACTCAACCTTATAAAGGGGCGGCTGGGCGATATAGATATGCCCTTCCTCGAAAAGCGGGCGCATAAACCGGTAAATGAACGTGAGGATAAGCGTGCGGATATGCTCGCCGTCAACGTCCGCGTCAGCCATAATAATAATTTTGTGGTAACGCAGCTTGTTTATGTCAAAATCATCCTTTATGCCCACGCCGATGGCGGTTATCATGGCGCGTATCTCCGCGTTTTCCAATATCTTGTCAAAGCGGGCCTTTTCCACGTTCAAAATCTTGCCGCGAAGCCCCAAAACCGCCTGTGTCTTAGACGTACGCGCGCCGATAGCGGAACCTCCGGCGGAATCGCCCTCAACCAAAAAAATTTCGCATTTTGACGGGTCCTTCTCTGTGCAATCCGCTAATTTTCCGGGCAATCGGTTGCTTTCCAGCGCGGATTTACGCAGCACCAGCTCCCGCGCCTTCTTCGCCGCTTCCCTCGCGCGCGAGGCAAGCATGGCCTTCTCCACAATGTTCTTACCCGCCCCGGGGTTCTCTTCAAGGAAATATTTGAAATATTCGTTCATAACAGCCTCAACAGCCGTCCTTGCCTTGGAGTTGCCCAGCTTTACCTTCGTCTGGCTCTCAAACTGCGGTTCCTGTATTTTTATGCTGATAACGGCGGTAAGCCCCTCGCGCACATCATCGCCCGACAGATTCTTTTCGTTCTCCTTAATAACCCCGAATTTGCGCCCATAGTCGTTTATCGTCTTTGTCAGCCCCGCACGGAAGCCCGCCATATGGGTTCCGCCGTCAATGGTGTTGATGTTGTTTACAAATGTATAGACGTTTTCGATATAGGCCTCGTTGTATTGGAGGGCAATTTCCACATTTATATCCTCGCGGACGGCCTCCGCGTAAAAAACCTTGTCAAAAATAGGGCTCTTATTTTTATTGACATGGGAAACAAACTCGGAAATACCGCCTTCATACAGGTAAGAGCGCTGCTGTTCCATACCCTCGCGCTGGTCGGTAAGCGTAAGCCGCAGACCCTTGGTTAAAAAAGCCGTCTCCTGCACGCGCTGCTTTAATATGGCAAAATCAAAAACAATATCCTCGAAAACTTCCGGGTCGGGCTTGAAGTAGATCTCCGTCCCCTGTTCATCCGTTTCGCCGATGACGGTTAGCGGCGAGGTCACGTCGCCCCTTGAGAATTTTATTTCATACAGCTTGCCCTCGGAGCGTATCCTTGCCGCAAGTTCCGTTGAAAGCGCGTTAACGACAGCCGCCCCCACCCCGTGCAGCCCGCCCGAAACCTTGTAACCCGAGTTTTCGCCGCCAAACTTACCGCCGGCGTGAAGGGTCGTAAACACCAGCTCCAGCGCGGAAATGCCTTTTTGCCGGTGGATGCCCACCGGTATGCCGCGCCCGTTGTCCGTAACCGTAACGGAGTTATCCGGGTGGATAGTAATGCCGATCTCCGTACAGATACCCGCCAGCGCTTCATCAACGGCGTTGTCAACGATCTCATGCACAAGCTGGTGCAGCCCGCGCAGAGATGTGGAGCTGATATACATACCCGGGCGTTTCCGGACCGGCTCCAGCCCTTCCAAAACCTCTATCTGCTCTTCAGTATAAGCCTTTTCATTCATTTCGTATTCCAAGCTACGCAACTCATTTCATCTTTAATCTTTTTTTGCCAATCTTTACAATTATAACACAATTCGTCCCTTTTGATAAGCTTTTTATGTCTTTTTCTTTTTATGTGTTTTTTGTGTTTTTATTGCTGAATAAAAATCTTCCCGCCCTGCACCACATACTCCGCGGCCCCGTTAATATTTAAACTATCCTCAGCCGTAGTGCAGGCAATAAAAGTCTGAATACCGCCGATGCTTTCAAGAAGCTGTTCCTGCCTTTTACGGTCCAGCTCCGACATTACGTCGTCCAGCAGCAACACCGGGTTCTCGCCCTTTTCACGCCGTATAAGCTCAACCTCAGCCAGCTTCAGGGACAGGGCCGCCGTGCGCTGCTGCCCCTGTGAGCCGTATATACGGGAATCCAGACCGTCCAGTAAAAAAATTATGTCATCCTTGTGAATGCCGCATGTCGTAGTGCCGTTAATGATGTCCTTGTTCCGGTTTTTTTTAAACCGCTCCGGCAGCTCGTCCGGCAGAGCCGACGGTTTATACAAAGCTTGCAGCTCCTCGCCGCACAGTCCCATGTGTATTTTAGCCGCCAGTACGCTGATTTCGTCCACATAAGCCCTGCGGATAACGGATATGCGCGAACCGCTCCCTGTAAGCTGCGCGTCCCAAAGCTCAAGTGTTTCCATGAGTTGCCCGGACGTACCGCTTTTCTGTAAACTTTTCAGCAATGAATTACGTTGTTTCAGTATTCTATAATACTGCTTCAATTCATAATAATAAACCCTGTTAACCTGGCACAGCTCCATATCCATAAAACGCCGCCGCTCCGACGGGCCGGCCTTTATAAGCCCCAGATCCTCCGGCGAAAAAATAACGCAATAAAGAACGCCCAGCAAATCCCCAAGCTTATCAATAGCAACGCCGTTCACAGCCGCCGATTTACCCGCCCGGTTCCTGCCGGCATTCTTTAATAAAACATTTATCCTATTTTGATAAATATTTTTACCTGAACCCTTTGCCACGAAAACCTGAACCCGCGCCAAATCCTCCCCAAACCTGATCATTTCCTTTGTAACGTTAGTCCTATGGGAATGCGCCGTAGCGCAGAAATAAATAGCCTCTATCATATTAGTCTTGCCTTGGGCGTTCAGCCCGCGCAAAACGTTGACTCCGCCGCAAAACTCAAGTTCCAGCTCCCCATCCGGCCCCGTCAGGTTCCTAAACCCGTTAACCTTAACGCTTTCAACCCACACCGCTAGTACTCCTTCCCGCCTAAGACACTTGAATATTTGCGAGGATTTTTGTTGCAAGGCTAGGAACGAAAAACCGCGCGTACCCCATGGCGCTTGCGCCGTCAGTTATTAGCGGAGCGGCAAAGGTACGGAAGGTTTTTTGTGACGACGCATTGCGGCAAAAAGACCGCAAATATCAAGTGGATTGGGCGGGGGGGAGTACTAGTTCTTAACTCTCAGAGGCAGCACCAAGTATTTATGGTTTTCACTGTCTATGCCCTTAACAATACAAGGGCTGAGCGGCGTGGTAAATAAAAGCCTTACCCGCTCCTCGTCAATCGCCTTCAACACATCCGCCATGAACCTCGGGTTAAAAGAAATCTCCATATCCAGCCCGTCTATCTCCGCGGCAAGCTCTTCATAAAAAGTACCCGTCTCCGTATTGGATTCAACAACTAATTTCTCGTTCTCCCTATCCACCGTAAATTTAACCGGGTTCTTCTTCGTCTCCCTTGATATCAGCGAAGCCCTTTCAATACAATCCAGCAGCTCCTTAGACGTCACCGTCATAAATGTAGTGCCCTCCGTATTAAAAACGCTCTCAAAATCCAAAAACTTACCCTCAATCAGCCTGGAAACAACCCGGGCATCGTCTGTCTCAAACAAAATATGCTTAGGCGCAAAATGCACCGAGGTTATCGACTTCTCCCCAGCGTCTAAAATCTTCACAATCTCACCCAGCGCCTTACCCGGCACAATAACCCCCGCATTCAGCTCCTTATTGTCAACCTCCGCATATCTAACCGATATCCTGAACCCATCGACAGACGCAACCCTAAGCTTCCCATCCTCCACGGTAAACAACTCGCCCGTCATAGCCGGTTTAGACTCGTCTGCCGAAACCGAAAAAATCGTCTGCCTAATCATATTCCTCAGCTCGCCCGAAAAAATCTCAAACCCGCCCTCAGCCTCAACCTCCGGCAAAAGCGGAAATTCCTCCCCCGGGCTGCCCAATATCTTAAATTCCGCTACTCCGCCCCTAATCAGCGTTACATAATTACTCATGCTCTCCACATAAACCTCATCGCCCGGCAGCCTCCGCACAATATCCGCAAAAACCTTCGCGTCCAGCGCAATCATCCCCGCCTCGGCCACCTCCGCCTCTATCACCCTTGTCTCAATCCCTATTTCCAAATCATTCCCAACCAGCCTGAACCCGCCGTCCTCAGCCGCCAATAACACGCAATCCAATATAGGCAGCGTCGATCTCCCCGATACCGCCTTCGATACAATATTTATTCCCTCCATCAACAATTCCTTCGCGCATTTCAGTTTCATTTTATTAACCTCCCTCAAAAGATAAAAGATTAAGGCCTTGGGTCACCGCCTCTGTACGCCCGCTTTTTGGGCGTACGGCCTCCGCAAGGGACATTCGTCCCTTGACCCTTCTGTTTTGATTATTTTATCAACAAAATAATGTTGATTGTTTATTATGTTGGTAAGTTTTGCGTTATCCTTTTGTTATCCGTGGGTTATCCTAATCATTAAACGCGGGCGCGTACCGGCTTTAGCGGGTTTGTCCACATATCCACGGGGCATACTAATGTTACTTCTATAAAAATATTTATATATGTTACGCCTGAGCGCGGATTTTTTGCTCAAGCTCCACCAGCTCGTTTTCAAATTCCATGTTCAGTTCGATTTCCTCGGTTATTTTGTCTATGGCGTGGACCACGGTGGAATGGTCGCGGCCCCCGAATTCCTTGCCTATGGACGTAAGTTGCAGGTTCATTATCTTACGCGTCAGAAACATGGCGACATGCCTTGCGTGGGAAAGGGAAGCCGTGCGTTTTTTGGATCTTATCTCGTCCGGCGTTACGCCATAACGGGAGGCAACGGATTCCAGTATAAGAGGTATGTCAAGCTCGCGTTTTTCGGCGGCTGACGTAACATCGCGCGTGGCTTCAACGGCAAGTTCCAAAGTAATATCGGTCTTTGTAAGCTTTGCTTTTGCCACAACCTTGGTGAGCGCGCCCTCAAGCTCGCGTATATTAGATGAAATGTTTTTCGCTAAATGTTGCAAAACATCGGAAGGGATCGGATTTTTTTCGGTTTCGGCCTTTTTTTCCAGAATAGCCAGGCGCGTTTCGTAATCTGGCCGTGTTATGTCTACTACAAGGCCTGAACCGAAACGTGAGGTAAGGCGTTCTTCCAGCGTTTTTAACTCCGAAGGCGGTTTGTCGCTGGAGAGTACAATTTGCTTGTTGGCAAAGAACAGCGTGTTAAAGGTATGGAAAAATTCCTCCTGCGAACGTTCTTTATCAACAAGGAATTGAACGTCGTCAACCATAAGGACGTCGACGAACCTGTACTTGTTGCGGAATTGTTCGGGGTCGCGGTTCCGTATGGAAGCGACGAAATCGTTTACAAGATTTTCGCTGGTTGTATAGATTATATTCATATACGGGTCAAATTCCTGTATGTAATTGCCGATGGAGTGCATGAGATGGGTTTTGCCAAGGCCGACGCCGCCGTAAAGGAAAAGGGGGTTGTAGGTTTGCCCCGGGGATTCCGCGACGGCTTCGCTGGCGGCGAATGCCAGCTCATTACTTTTGCCTTTTACAAAGGTATTAAAGGTATAGCGCGGCAGAAGGGTGGTGTTGGCAACGGTTTTATCGCCGCGGAATGACCTTGGCTTGTTGTCTGAAAATGTTTGTGAACCGAGGGAAATCTCAACGTTTAACGTTTTGCCCGTGATTTTTTTAATCGCGGAAACGATTTTTGGAAGATAGCGGCCGTCGACCGTCTGTTTTACGACCCAGTCGGGGGAGATAAGGGTAAAAGTATTTTCGCTGAGGTCGTGGGGAACAAGCTTGCTGATCCATTCGCTGTAGGCGATGGGAGAACATTCTTTAATAAGGTCGTCAATTATTTGATTCCATAAACCCTGGCATGGAGACATAGACATACAAAATCACTCCGTCAAATTAATTAAAAAGTCTGTGGAAAGATTAAGCAGGATATAAAGCTTATCCGTACTTATCCACAAAAATGCTGTGGATAAGTGTTATTTATCCACAGCCAACTTCATGCAGAGCGGATAAAATCAAAGTTTTTTGACAATGTAACAATATATCCACAATATAAAGTCGGATTTTAAGGCGTTTAAAGGGGATATACAGATTTTATCAACAGACTTATCCACACAATGTTGATAAGTGAAATTCCATATTCCATATGAGTATACCAAATTAACCGCCAAAATTCAATCTAATTTATGAAAATCTTTTCTTGACTGGAAGTGATTAATAATCTATAATGACTAAGTGATAACCGGACAATATGGAGCCGGTCTAATTTAAATGCGAGGGAGAAACAGAAGAAATGAAAATGACGTTCCAGCCAAAGAACAAACAGAGGAAAAGGGAGCATGGCTTCAGAAAGCGCATGAGCACGTCCAACGGCAGAAGGGTACTTATGCGCCGCCGCAAAAAAGGCCGCCAGGTATTGAGCGCCTAAGAGCCGTTGCGCAAGAGCGGGATGGCGGGCAAATCATTAGTCACGATTAAAAAGAACGCGGAGTTTAGGGCTGTTTGGGGCGGAGACAGGGCCATAACCAAAAGCGGTTCGGACGGTCTACTGGCGGTTCATATAATGGAGAACGGGCTGAATACGAGCCGTGTGGGTATAACGGTAAGCCGTAAGGTAGGCAAAGCGGTTGTACGGAACAAGGTAAGGCGGAGAATACGTGAGATACTGCGTTCATTTCTTTTCGGCACGGACAACCCGTGTTGTAACAGACCGCCGTGTTTTGATATCGTAGTTATAGCCAGAGCGGGATCGCACGAGGCAAACTTCGCGGAACTGGACAGAAGCTTGCGGAAGCTTTTAAATCAATTAATCCGCAGGCATTTGAACAAACGGCAGGAGAAGGGATCATGAAGCATATCTTCGTAACGCTTATCCGCGGCTACCGAAGGTTTATATCGCCGTTTTTACCGAACGCGTGCCGCTTTTACCCCACATGCTCGGAATACGCCCTGGAAGCGATCCAAAAACACGGAGCCTTGAAGGGCGTTCCCCTGAGCATCTGGCGCATTCTGCGCTGCAACCCCTACGGCAAAGGCGGCTACGACCCTGTCCCATGATTCTTAGAATCCAAAACGATGGGGTCTAAGGACAGGTGTCCCCGTACGCGCGGTTCTGTGTACGGGGTATTGGGGAGCGCTGTGTGCCGGCGGTACACGTTTAGCGCGGGCGCGAATACGCACCGGACAAGCCCCCCAAGGTCTTAATCTTTAGGAGGAACAATATTGCTGCATTTCTTAACAATGCTGACGAATCCCTACATTGAGAAGGATCCCAATGTAATAATGAACGCGTTGGTAAATGTATTAGCCGCCATTATGAACGTTATAATGAACGGCGTTTGGTGGATGACACAGAACATGGACTGGAAGCATTCACTGGGCTTGACTATTATATTTACCACACTGGTGATAAGGGTACTGATGCTGCCGCAGGGCATACAGGCGATGAAAAGCTCGCAGAAGATGCGGCTGGTTCAGCCCGAGGTTGCCAAGATTAAAAAGAAGTACGGGAACAGTAAAGATCCCGAGATAATGAGGAAAGTGAACGCGGAAACGCAGGAGGTTTACAGGAAGAATAAGATAAACCCCCTTGGCGGGTGTTTGCCGCTTTTGATTACGATGCCCATATTTATCGCGTTTATTGATCTGATGCGCAGGCTTCCCCTGTATTTGCACAAGGTGAAAGATGTTTATATCGCGATACACGATAAGCTGAACGAGATACCGGAGATTTTTGAAAGCGGATCGGATATTTGGAACATAGCGGTGACAAAGGCGCCGGTGGACGTAATCAGGGCCTTTTTCGACAGGCATGGCAGAAATATTGATATCAGGATAGCGGAAGATTTTATAAGGTTCATTGACAAGTTTACGGACGCTGAATGGGAATTGATAAAGGCGGGGGTTACGGACCCGAGGGTGCTGACGGAGCTTGAAATGCTCTTGCAGCAAAGGGAAAACATCCAGACGTTTGTGGGCTTGAATTTAGTAAATGTAGCGGGTCTTGGATGGCCCGGTATTATGATACCGATATTGTCGGGCGGGACATCGTTTTTACTGAGCTATATAACGACTAAGATGCAGCCCATGACGGACCAGAGCGCGAAAATGAACCAGATGATAATGATGGTAGCCATGCCGGTGATGATGTTTGTGTTTACGATAAACATATCCGGCGGCGTCGGCGTGTACTGGATAGCCGGTAACCTTATAGCCATCGCGCAGACGGCATTGCTGACGAAGTTCGTTATGAAGCGCAAAAACGCTGACGGTGCGGAAATAATCGGCACGGCGCGTGAAAAGAAATAGGAGACGGGGATAGATGGAATATATAGAAATGACGGGGAAGACGGCTGAAGAAGCGGTTGAAAAGGCGCTGAAACTTCTCAGCACAGGCATAAACGAGGTTAATGTTGAGATAATTGACAACGGCTCTAAAGGATTTTTGGGATTTGGTCAGAAGCCGGCGAAGGTTGTCGTAAGGATGAAAGATGACCCGGTACGCGTGGCTAAGCGGTTTATACGAGAGGTTTCGACAGCTATGGGGCTGGATATTACCATCGAGGCCGAGGTTAGGGACAGGACGCTTGCGATTGACCTTAAAGGGCAGAATATCGGGGTGCTGATTGGAAAACACGGGCAGACGATGGATTCGCTGCAGTATTTGACTAATTTGGTTGTTAATAAGAATAAAGAGAATTATATCAGTGTTTTGATTGATACGGAGAATTACAGGGCCAAGAGGAAAGAGAACCTGGAAACGCTGGCAAAGAACATGGCGAAAAAGGTTCGGCAGACGAAGCGTCCGGTTAGGCTGGAGCCGATGAGCCCGTCGGAGCGGCGCGTTATACATGCCGCTTTACAAGGGGAACGGCAGGTTTCAACCTTTAGCGAGGGAGTGGAGCCGTTCCGCAATGTGGTTATTTCATTTAAAAGGGACGCGGGAGCAGGGGAGAAAAGCGGCGAAAAGAGCGGTGAAGCCCGCGATAGCGCAAGGACGGGCGGCGGAAGGACAAGGACGTATAGCAAAAATACGAACAAGCCCGCGCAAAACCGCGATAATTACAAGAAGTTTATCAATATAAATAACGGCGGGGAAGAGACCGCGGATGACGGAGACGAATAGGATTTTTTATGACGGGGATACGATAGCCGGTATATCTACCGCGGCGGGCGGAGCGGTTGGAATCGTTCGTATAAGCGGAGGAAACGCGGCGCGAATTGCCAGAGAGGTTTTTATCCCGGGAGGGCGTAAAACCAATACATTTCAAAGTCACAGATTCTATTACGGGCATATTAAGGATAACATAGGCGCGGTCATAGATGAGGCACTCCTCGTTTTTATGGCGGCGCCTAAAACATATACCCGAGAGGATGTGGCAGAGCTTCACGTCCATGGCGGCAGGGAGAGCCTTCGCCGCTGTTTGGCAGCTATATTAAATGCCGGAGCGCGGGCCGCTGAGCCGGGTGAATTTACAAAGCGCGCGTTTTTAAACGGGCGTATAGACCTGGCAAGGGCGGAAGCCGTTATGGATATAATATCGGCTGTGTCGGGCAAAGCGCTGGCAACGGCGGAGCGGGCTCTGGAAGGGCGGCTGTCGGAAGCGGTGAATAGCGCTTACGATGGACTGATGTATGAGATAGCCGCGATAGAAACGTTTCTGGACAGCCCAGACCATGCCTTCGGAGTGGTTGATGGAGGCTACGATTTACCGGGGCTTAGCGGTAGGTTAGAGATAATTTTGGCAAACCTTGTGAAGCTTCATGGGACATTTCAATATGGGCGGGTTATTAAGGAAGGGATTAATACCGTTATCGCGGGGAAACCAAATGTTGGGAAATCGTCATTGCTTAACGCGCTGATAGGACAGGAACGCGCGATAGTTACGGATATACCGGGTACAACGCGTGATATTTTAACCGAGCATGTTTCGTTGGGGCATAATGGCCTTGTGCTGAACCTGGCGGATACGGCGGGGGTGCGATTTGATGAGGGTTGTGATCCCGTGGAAAAGATCGGTATAAATAAGGCACGTAAAGCCATTTCGGAAGCCGAGCTGGTTTTGTTCGTGGTTGACGGCAGCGCTCCCGTCACGGTTGAGGATGCGGCTATAGCGGAATATTTGGCAGAGGCCAAAAAGCTTGTGATATGTGTAAGTAATAAAACAGATTTACCTAAAGTTAAAAAAGGTATAATGTTCACAAACGTGCAGGCGGAAATTGAGATATCGGCAAAGCAAAAGACGGGTCTGGATTTATTAATAAAAAAGATTGAAGAAATGTTTTTGACTGAGCACAATGAAAACACCGTTATTGTAACCAATACACGCCATGCCGATTTGTTGCGGAAAGCCGCAAACGCGGTAAAATCCGCGCTGGAAACAACAGAAAGAGGTTTGCCGGAGGATTTGGCGGCGGTAGAATTGATGGACGCCTGCGGGTTTCTGGGCGCAATTACGGGAAGGAATATCAACGAAGAAATAATTAACACCATTTTTTCTACATTTTGCATGGGGAAATAGATATGTATGATATAGTTGTAATCGGCGGAGGGCATGCCGGATGCGAGGCGGCGCTGGCGGCGGCGCGGCTGGGTTCGCGGACGCTTATGCTTGCGATAAGTTTGGACAGTATTGCGATGATGCCTTGCAACCCTTCTATCGGCGGCACTTCCAAGGGCCATTTGGTAAAGGAGATTGACGCCCTGGGCGGTGAAATGGGCAAGATTATCGACAAAACGTATATACAGTCAAAAATGCTTAACACGGGCAAGGGGCCGGCGGTTTATTCCCTGCGCGCCCAAGCGGATAAAACAAAGTACGCGGCTGAAATGAAGCGGGCGCTTGAGAATGCAAATGGTCTGGATATCAAGCAGGGCGAAGTGAAGGAAATAATTGTTGAGAACGGCAAGGTTAAAGGCGTAAAAACAACGGCAGGGATTATTGTTTACGCGAAGGCGGTTATTATTTGCGCGGGGACATATCTGAACGCCTTGTGCCTGACGGGGGAGCTGTCTGTCCCAACGGGACCGAATGGGATGAAACGTTCGGAGGAATTGGCGGGGTCGCTTGAAAAACTGGGATTGAAATTACTGCGGTTTAAAACAGGAACCCCGGCGCGGATAAATAGAAACAGCATAGATTTTACGAAAATGGGCGTACAGGAAGGTGACGTGGATATCACTCCCTTTTCTTTCGCTAATTCAATTGAGGAGATTCGGCGGGAACAGATTCCCTGCCATATAACGTATACGACGCCGGAAACGCACCGCATTATCCGTGAAAATATCCACCGTTCGCCCATGTACAGCGGAAAGATTGAGGGCGCGCCGACGCGTTACTGCCCGTCGATTGAAGATAAGGTGGTGCGGTTTGCCGATAAAGACAGGCATCAGATTTTTATAGAGCCGGAGGGAGAAGGCACGGCTGAAATGTATGTGCAGGGAATGAGCTCGTCGCTGCCGGAAGATGTGCAGGAGTTGGTGTACCGCTCAATACCCGGCCTTGAAAATTGCGTGATAATGCGTCCTGCCTATGCTATAGAGTATAATGCCCTGGATGCCACTGTTTTAAAGCTTTCTTTGGAATTTAAGGATATTAAGGGGTTGTTTTCCGCGGGGCAGATAAACGGCTCAAGCGGATATGAGGAAGCCGCGGCGCAGGGGCTTATCGCGGGCATAAACGCGCATAGGGAGATTAACGGCATGGAGCCGCTGACGATTAGGCGGGATGAGGGATACATCGGTGTTTTAATAGATGACTTGGTGACGAAGGGGACGCGAGAGCCGTATAGGATGATGACTTCGCGGGCGGAATATAGGCTGCTTCTGCGGCAGGACAACGCTGATTTGAGGTTGCGTGAAAAAGGGTACGAGGCGGGGCTTGTTCCACGTGGAACATTTTTAAAATTGAAGGAAAAGGAAGAATCCATTTCAAAAGAAATAGAAAGATTAAACGGGGTAATCGTGCTGCCGAATGATGAAACAAACAATTGTCTGGCGGAGCTTGGAAGCGCGGTTATTCAAACGGGGATTAGGCTTGGTGAGTTGATAAAGCGGCCGGAGCTTAGTTATGCGGCCCTTGCCGGACTTGACCCCGGACGAAGCAAACTGCCAGCCGATGTAACGGCGCAGGTTGAGATAATGCTGAAATATGAGGGGTATATCAAAAGGCAGGAGAGAAGCGCGGAGCAGTTTCGGAAAGCGGAAGGATTAAGGCTGCCCGCGGATGTGGATTATAACGGCATTGGCGGGTTGCGTAACGAGGCCAAGCAAAAGCTATCGAGCCACAGGCCGGAGAATTTAGGAGCGGCGTCCCGTATTACGGGGGTTTCGCCTGCGGATATAAGCGTGCTTATGGTTTATATGGAAAAACGGAGAAGAGATGGGAATTGATTTTGCGGGTTTGTTAAAAGAGGGCGCGAGGGAGTTGGGCGTTGAGCTTAACGGCGGGCAGGTTGGGCAATTCAGTGCCTTTAAAGATATTTTACTCGAGTGGAATGAAAAGATGAATTTGACCGCCGTTACGGACGAGGCGGGTTTTTTGGTTAAGCATTTTTTTGACAGCCTGAGCATAGAGCGGCATATCCCCGTAGGGGCGGCGGTTGCGGATGTCGGTACGGGGGCGGGCTTTCCGGGCGTGCCGCTGTTGATTGCGCGGCCTGATTGCCGGGTTACGTTGATGGATTCGTTGAAAAAGCGGCTGACATTTTTGGGAGACGCATTGGGCAGGCTTGGAATTGAATATGCGGGCCTTGTGCATTCCAGGGCGGAGGATGCCGGGAGAGAGGATATCCACAGGGAGAAATACGGTGTAACGGTTTCGCGGGCGGTTGCGGATTTGGCTTTGCTGTCGGAACTGTCGCTGCCGTTGGTAAAAGCAGGCGGACTGTTCATCGCGATGAAGGGGCCGAACGCCGCCGATGAGATTTCCCGCGCAATGGATACTATTATAAAATTGGGTGGTGAGCTGTCCCTTGTTGACCGGCTTGTGCTGCCCGGCGCGGAAATAATGGGAGAGGAAATAGAGAGGACAATATTAATTATAAGAAAAATCCGTCAAACCCCGATAAAATACCCGCGAACATCTGCGGAGCTGTCAAGAATCTACAAGAAAAAAGGCTGATGCTGTCGGAATACGCGATAAATAAATATCCTCCGATATGGTATAAAATGGAAATTAGTGTTAAAATATTTCCTGAACAATACTTACGAAGGAGGAGCATAAAATGATGAATGTTATGGAGGAACGTAAGCTGCATGAAGGCAGCGAGGTTGTTTATCTGCCGGTTGACAGGATCGCGCCCAGCCCGTATCAGCCGAGGACCATTTTTACGCGGGAGAGCATTGAGGAGCTGGCGAATTCGATACGGGTTTACGGCGTGATGCAGCCGGTGACGGTGAGGGTCATAAACGGTTCGTTTTATGAGCTGGTTGCGGGGGAAAGGCGGCTTAGGGCGTCTAAAATGGCGGGTATTAAAGAGATTCCCGCGATTGTGGTGCATATAAACGATAAAGACAGCGCGCTGCTTGCCTTGATTGAAAATATTCAGCGGGAAAATTTGAACTTTTTCGATGAAGCGGAAGGGTTGAAGAGTTTAATTACCGATTATGGGTTTACGCAGGAAGAGATTGCGCGTAAAATAGGAAAAAACCAAAGCACGGTTGCGAATAAGCTGCGCATTCTGAGACTGCCGCGTGATATTAGGCGGATTATTCTGGACAATGATTTGACGGAGCGGCACGCGCGGGCGCTGCTGCGCATACCGCAGTATGATCTTGAGTTGATACATAAGGTGTTGAAAAAGACGGTTGAAGGGGCTTATACGGTAAAGGAAACGGAAAGGCTGATAGAAAGGGCCCTCGGTGGCGGCGTTAAAGGCAAGGGAGACGATACCGGCGGGATTGATGAAGGGCCAAAGCAAAAGGTTAAGAGTTATTTTAAGGATATAAGGATTTTCAAGAATACTATTGAGCAGGCGGTTGGGATTATGGCTAACGCCGGGCTGTCAGCGGAGTATGATATTGAGGAAAGGGAAGATGGCTGTATTATCAGCATCTTGGTAAGTTATACGTAATGGTGGAGGCGAAGTGGGTTAGGTACGCGGATTTGGGCGGGGAAACAGAAATTTTAAAGTTGCTTGATGGGTTGGGCGGGGAGCCTATTCATGCGGATGCTTTGATTGTTGTGGCATATGAGGATGACAGCGCGGCGGCGGTTGGGGTTTTGGACGCTTACGCCCGTGAGGGTGATTTTTTACGGCTTGGGCCGGTGACGGTGCTGGAAGGGTATAGGAGACGCGGCCATGGCGGGCTTGTAATGCGCATGATGATACGGCGGGCTGTGGAGTTGGGTCTTAATAAACATTTTGTTATGGTTCCCGTTAAGTCAAAGGGGTTTTTTGAGTCGCTGGGGTTTAAAAGCATAAATGATTTTGATGCCCGAATGGAGAGGGAGGGCGATATCGGCGGAGGATGCTTGAATTAATAGTTAGTTGTCCTCATATATATATGACAAACCATATATGGGGAGTTATTTAGATGAGCGAATTTACCACGCTTATTGGGCAAATCCTTTTAATTACCTGTGTGCAGATGTTTCTGGAGATGTTTATAGACGCGGACAAGAGGCCGTATTTGTCAAAGGTGGCGAATATTGCGTGTTATGCCGTCGGCGTCTATTTCTTAGTGCAGTTTTTGTTTGATACCTTGATGCGTGAGGTTCTGGAGATTGTCAGCAATGTTTTTTAGGCTTAATAAAAGCCTTGCGAAAACCGTGCGGCAGTGATATAATTCAACCACAAAAAACACAAAACACGCAAAAGAAAAGGTGGAACAAGTGGATTATAAATCGGAAATAGCTAAAATGCTGTCGGGCTTGGCGGGTATGAGTGAGGATGAGGTTTGTTTAAGCGTTGAAATCCCGGCAAATACGGCGCTTGGGGATTTTGCGTTCCCTTGCCACAGGCTGGCAAAGTCTTTGAAAAAAGCGCCCAATGTAATCGCCGCCGACATGGCCGCCGGAATAAAACTCAGCCCGGTTTTTGACAGGGCGGAAGCGGCGGGTCCGTATTTGAATTTTTTTGTTAACAAAGAAACATTTGCGGAAAACATAATCAGCAAGGTTTTGGAGAAGGGGCTTAATTATGGCGGCGGTGATGACGGCGCCGGGAAAACGGTTGTGATAGATTATTCATCTCCAAACGTAACGCATGAATTTCATATAGGTCATCTGTTCTCCACAACAATTGGAGCGGCGTTATACCGTTTTTATAAGTTTCTGGGATACAGGACAATCGGCGTAAATTACCTTGGCGATTGGGGCACGCAATTCGGAAAGCTGTTATACGGGTATAACTCCTGGAGTTCAGCGGAACAGCTTGAAAAAGGCGGGGCGGACGAGCTTACGCGGGTTTATGTGAAATATCATGACGAAGCGGTGAGAGACCCGGGACTGGAAAAGGCCGCGCGTGAGTGGCTGTTGAAAATTGAGGCCGGGGATGCCTGTGCAAGGGAATTGTGGTGGAAATTCCGTAATATCTATCTTGATAAAATGGAAGAAACGTATAAGAGAATGGATATCTCATTCGATTCATACCGCGGGGAAAGTTATTATAATGATAAAATGGATGCGGTTGCGGATGAGCTGCGCGAAAAAAACCTGTTAGTTGAAAGCGACGGCGCACAGATCGTTGAGCTTGAACAGTATAAAATGCCGGTTTGCCTGATACTTAGAAGCGACGGCGGAACCCTGTACCCCACCCGGGATATCGCGGCGGCTTTGGACAGAATGCGCGAATATGGATTTTACAAGTCTTTATATGTAACGGACATGCGCCAAAACTTGCACTTTGCCCAGTTTTTTAAGGTTTTGGAACTTATGGGATATGAGTGGGCAAAAGACCTTGTCCATATTCCTTATGGACTGCTTTCCCTTGAATCAGGCGCCCTTTCGGCGCGTAAGGGGAATGTGGTGCTGCTGGAGGATTTGTTTGACGAGAGCGCAAAGCGTATTTTAGATATTATTAATGAGAAAAACGCCGATCTGCCCGATAAGGAAAGCGTTGCCGAAGATGTGGGCGTTGGGGCGATTGTGTTCGGGGTTTTATATACGTCACGCATTAAAGACCTTGTGTTTTCATGGGAAAAGGCGCTTAATTTTGACGGGGAGACAGGGCCTTACGTACAATACACTCATGCCCGGGCTTCGAGTGTCTTGGTAAAGAGCGAAATGTTGGAAGATGGATTGGAAAAGGCGGACTATGGCTCGCTTACGGATGACGAGAGCTTTGAGCTTATTAAAGCCATAGGGGCGTTTCCGGATAAACTGCGCGAAGCGGCGGACAAATATGAGCCGTTTATTTTGTCGCGTTCGCTGGTTTCCGTTGCGCAGGCTTTTAATAAATTTTATCATGAGAACCCGATTTTGCATAGCAAGGGTACTGTGCGGGCCGCGAGGCTTGAGCTGGTGAAATGTACGCGGGACGTGCTTAAAACGGGGCTGGGCCTTCTTGGAATAAAAGCTCCGGAAAAAATGTAATAAAAAACCGATTAATTAAACTTTTTATAAACTTTATAAAAACACTCCCGTATGTATGTGTAAGTAACTTAAACACTAAACCATAAGGGAGCGTTTTTTATGAGATGTATGATCCACAGTGAAAGGGAAGCGTTGCAGAATTGTCCGCAATGCGGAAGGGATTTTTGCGCGGAATGCCTGGTTGATTTAAACGGCAGCCGCTTGTGCAAGACGTGCGTGGCGCAGCTTGCGGAGCGCGGCAGGCATTATGAACATGACCACCGTTATCACTACAAACCGCATAAATATGCGCGCAAGGAACGCAGCAGCAAGTTTTTGCTGTTTATCCTGAGCGCGCTGCCCGGGTTGGGGTATATGTACCTGGGGCTGATAAAGCGCGGAATATTCGCGATGATGATGTTCTTCCTCACTATTTACCTTTCCACTATGTTCGGAATGATGGGCTTCCTGATACCGGTTGTTTTTTTCGCTACATTCTTCGACGGATTCAGAATCCTTCGCCAGCAAAGGGAAGGCGAGCATGTTGTTGATGGGATTGAGGATATCACGGCCTTTTTTAGGGGCAGAAAAGTTGGAGTTATAGTAATCGGCAGCGTTGCGGCTATTTTACTGATTAATGTGCTGAGCAGCGCGATGAGATATAGCGAATATAGGTTTTACTCAGGGGCCAGGAACCTTGTCCCGCTGGTGCTGATTGGGCTTGGCGCATACTTCCTGTTTTTCAGGAGAGAAAAACGCCGCGGCAGTCCGTATGACTACAACAGGGAAGAACCCCGCGATTACAGGGATGACGGCAGAAATCAATAGGATAGCGGATAGTGCGGGCGTCCCGCCCGCGCTCCCATATTGTTCCACGTGGAACAAGCTATAATGGATAAACATAGCCGCAGGATTTTATAGCTGCTTTTGCCAGTTCGGTTGTACAATCAATATAAGGATGTGGAAAGTCGTAGGCTTGTACAATTAGCGGCACTTCGGTGCAGGCAAGCAAAAAATATTCTGCTCCCCACCCGGCTAATTCGTTCGTGATAACGTCGAATTGCCGCGTTATTTCTTTTAAATCCGCTCTGGATTTTATATCCATTATCAATTTCCCAAGCAGGTTTAAATCGCCCTCATTCGGGTGGATAAACGCTGTGCCGGATTTTTCCAGAGCGGATGAGATAATCCCGCTTTTAGCGGTTCCCGTTGTGCATAGGACACCTGCTTTTTTACCGGCGAATTGGGCGGAACAGGCCGCCGCAACTATTTCCGGAAGATTGAGAAAGGTTATCGTTGGCGGCACCAAAAGCTCGGGCAGAAAAAAATGCGCGGACACGCAGGGCATTGCAATGCGCTGTGCCCCGCAGCTAATGAGTTTGTTCAAGGATTTTTGCATGGCATGGACCGGGCTGACCCCTTTGCCTGTAATAGCGGATACGCGGTCTGGTATTTGCGGGTGATTGTCCGTGATAATGCGGATATGGTCCTGATCACGCGCGGCGATTGTAAGGTTGAAGATTTTCAATTGGAAATCAATTGTGGCTTGTGGACCCATGCCGCCCAGAATGCCTAAATTTTTTTTCATAACATTATCACGCTCGCTTATAAATTAACGTGAGTTTGATGAAAAAATGAAAACCAATTTTTTCATCAAACTTTTGATTATATTCGCACAATTTTGAGCAAAAACCGCTCAAAATTATGCTCATAACGTGAAAATTCCTTCGGAATTTCAACCGCTTCGCGGTTGGTTCGACTCCGTCGAACTCACGTTAAATTAACTATTAACAACGTAACCGCCGCGACGGATACCCAGCAGCAAAGTCCCAGAAGTATGGGCTTTTTTCCGTGGCGTGCCAGTGATTTCAGATTTGTGCCAAGGCCGATTGCGGTCATGGCTATAACGATCATGAATTTGCTTATACTGCCTAAAGCTGAAGTTATATGGCCGCTGATAAGACCGGAAGCATTAATCACGCAGGCGATGACAAAGAAGGCTATAAACAGGGGGAAGGCTTTACGCGGATTGAAACGGCTGCCGGAGCCTTTTTTTGACCGTATCAGTGCCAGACCTAATGTTACGGGGATGATAAACAGCGTACGAGTCAGTTTGATTATGGTTGCCGTGTCTCCGGCGGTGCCGCTGTATGAATAGGAGGCGGCTACAACGGACGAGGTGTCGTTTATGGCGGCCCCCGCCCACGCCCCGAAAACTCCGTCATCCATGCCAATTAACCGTCCCAGTGCGGGGAAAATAACGACGGCTATTATATTAAACAGAAAAATTACCGAAACGGCGCTTGCAACTTCACTGTCCTTGGCTTCGATAACAGGGGAGACGGCGGCAATGGCGGAACCGCCGCAGATGGCGGTACCCACGCCGATGAGTATTGTTTCATTTGCCGCCGTACCTAGAATTTTGCCTATTATAAAGGAAATTAAAAGTGCGGTTGTTATTGCCGAGAAAATCAAGAACAAGGATTTGCCGCCCTGCTGCGCCACGGTTCCGAGATTCATCTGGAACCCGAGCAATATTATGGCGGCTTGTAAAATGCGCTTGGACGCTATTCTTATACCGGGTATAAAAATGGCGGGGTAACGCCAGAAACCAGCCAGAAGCATACCCAATAAAAGCCCTGTCACCGCGCCGCCTGTAATCGGCAGCAGCTGCCCTAAAAACCACGCGGGTACAGCAATCAACAGGCAAAGGAGTATGCCGGGAAAGGTTTTATACAAAGTCGTTCATATACGCATAAAGCGCGGGGGAGCCGCCCGTGTGCAGGAAAAGGATGTTCCTTGCCTCCGCGAAATAGTTTTTTCTGACGAGATCCATCAGCCCGTCCATGGTTTTGCCCGTATAAACGGGGTCGAGTAAAACGGCTTCGGTTGTTGCCAGCAAGCGCACGGCGGACACCATGCCCTCCGTGGGACGTGAGTATCCCGGCCCGACGTATTCGTCAAAAACGATTACGTCGTCGATTGACGGGGGTATTTTTAACCCAAGCAAATCGGACGTCTTGCGGCAGAGGTTATAAACCAATTCGCGCTGGGGTTCTGCTTTGCGGCTGATGCTTATGCCGATTACGGGAATGCCGGCGTTTTCACCCATCAATCCGGTCACCAGCCCGGCGTGTGTCCCGGCGCTTCCGCTTGTGCAGACGATATAATCAATGTCCAGCCCCATATCGTGGAGCTGCCACATCAACTCCTTCGCACAGCTTACATAACCCAGCGCGCCGATTTCGTTGGAACCGCCGCCGGGGATAATATAAGGTTTGCGCCCCTGCGCCTTCAATTCATCGGCAAGGCTTGTCATTTCGCCCATCATATTGCTGCCGCCGTCCACAACGCGTACGTTCTCGGCGTCCATCAGATTATATAGGAAGTTGTTCCCGCTTGCCCGGCGGTCATAGCTTCCCGGTACACGCTGTTCTAAAACCAGATGGCATTTTAGATTTTCTTTTACGGAAGCCGCAAGCGTCAGGCGGCAGTGGTTGGACTGCACCGCGCCGCATGTAATAATGGTGTCCGCTCCTTTGGCAAGGGCATCAGCCATTAAAAACTCGAGTTTTCTGGTTTTGTTGCCGCCGGCAGCAAGGCCCAGCAGATCGTCACGCTTGATATAGACATCCGGCCCGCCCAGCGTCTCGCTCAGACGTTCCAATTTTTCAATCGGCGTAATGCCCGCCGTATACCGCCTTCGCGGGAATTTGCTTAGGTTCATGATATTCTCCTAATGGTTTTGTGCTTGCGTCCCTACACTATGAAATAGGAAGCTAAGTTAGCGCTTGGGTCAATGAACGGTTCTATTAAAGGGGTTTTACAAGACATCAGCGTCGTGACCCCGGGGCCGTGGCCCGCGGTGAAGCTGTCGCCGTGGGTAACTACGCCGACGGTTACGGCGCCCGTGCGGTAAGAACGCCCAAAACGCGAATCCGCGTTAATAATGCCGACAAGATCCCCGAAACGCAGATCTCCGAGGTTGTATTCCTTTTTTATTTCCTCATCAAATAACGTAATATCGTAATCCCCGGTTGAGGCTCCGACTGCCCCCAGGCCGGAACCCATTATTGCGGCGGGTACGATCTTTGCCACGCCAACTTTTATCCTGCTGCCGTCCGGGGTGATATTCATTTTCTCAATCAACGCGGGGCTAAGATTTCTGAGGAGGACATCGGGATAATCCGGCAGCGTCATGCCGAGGCCTGTGGCCTTTACGCCGATTTTATCCTCCGTCGCCAGTTTTTCAAGCGTCTCCTGCGGGAACCATATCATCAAATGCTCGCAGCCGCCGTGTTTGCCGGTTACTATGCCCTTGTCGCCCTTCGCGTCGCCGCTCAGCACCGTCGCTTCGTTGCCGATGCAGGAACGGAGCTGGTACGCGATGTTGTGCTCGTCGTTAGGATGGCGGGTTGACACGCCGGGTTCAAGATGGTCAGCCGCCCAGCCCAGGCAGGGGTCCCCGATTTGCGCGTTGTATGTAATGCCGCCGACGCCGGTAAGCCACAACGCTTCGCCGTCAACGGAACAACCGGGCCCGGAGCGGCCCTTCGGGTGCCAAACCACACCCTGCACGGAAACGATTGGCAAGCGGTCTTTGTTAGTCCTTATCATTATGTATATCTTCCTTCCAATTATAATATATGTATTATATAATGTTTTCCAAAAAACTACAATGATTACATTAATTTTCATATATTTAAGCAAAACAAAGCTTGCTTTTTAATTTGGTTTGTGATATCTTCTTATCTACGAACATACTATCAAAAAGCTAGGAGGAAAAAAATGAAGAAGTTCGTTGCAAGTTTGATTGCTGTAGTCCTTGTGTTTGGCGCTTTTAGCGTAAACGTATTGGCGTATGAAGGCAAAACAGAGCTGGTCGTGGCTTCCGGCTCGCTCGGCCCTTCGCTGGATCCCGTGGGCACCAATGACATGCCCTCCTCGAGGCATCAGAGGCAGATTTTTGACACTCTTATTATGATGAGGTATATTGACGGACAGATCGTCCTTGAACCCGGCCTTGCTGTGTCCTGGGAATTCCTTGACCCGTCAACCCTCAAGCTTCAGCTTCGCGAAGGCGTGCTGTTCCATAACGGCGAGCTGTTTACGGCTAACGACGTAAAATTCTCCCTTGAGCGCGCCATTGAATCCTCTTTTTCGAGGCCCATTGTTGAGATGATCGACGAAATCATTGTGGACGGCGACTATGAAGTAACCATTAAGACGCTTTTCCCCTTCGCCCCGCTCCTTAACCACCTGACACACACGTCAACCTCCATCGTAAGCGCGGCAGCCGTTGAAGAGTTCGGCGACTCCTTCGGCGAGAACCCCGTCGGAACCGGCCCCTTCAAGTACGTTTCCCGCGTTGTGCAGTCCGAGCTTGTGTTTGAACGCTTTGACGATTACTGGGGAGAGCTTCCGGTTCTTGAGAAGCTCAGAATCCTTGAAATTCCGATCCAGGCCACCAGGCTTATCCTTGTCGAAACCGGCGGCGCGGACATCGCCGTTGACATCGCCCCCGCCGACGTGCGCAGGGCCGAAGCCAATCCGAACCTTACGCTGGAAAGGGGCTTCACCTTCTCCCTTAGCCCGTATATCGGGTTCAACACGCTGAAAGAGCCCTTCGACAACCACCTTGTACGTCAGGCCATCAACTACGCTACGGACACACAGGCTCTTGTCGACGTCGTGTTCAGAGGCGTAGGCGCGCCCGCACACGGCCCCCTGTCTGAAATGGTTTGGGGATTCGCTGAACTGGAAGCCTTTGATTACGACGTAGCGAAAGCAAAAGAGCTTATGATTGAAGCCGGATACCCCGATGGCTTTGAAACAACCATCTGGTGGAACTCCAACAACCCGCAAAGGGGCCAGGTTGCCGAAATGCTTCAGTTCATGCTGGCGGATATCGGCATTACCATGGAAGTTATAGGCGTTGAGTGGGGTCAGTATCTGCTTGACACCGCCGACGGCCTGCACGATATGTTCCTGCTTGGATGGGTAACGGCTACGGGCGACCCCGACTATGGCCTGTTCAACGTGTTCCACTCCAACAACCACGGCACACCGGGCAACCGCACGTTCTATACGAACGCCAGGGTTGACGAGCTTCTTGAAGCGGGCAGAGTCGAAACGGATCCCGACGCGCGTTTGGTCATCTACGCCGAACTGCAGCAGATCCTTCGCGACGACGCCCCCTGGATCCCGGTACTGCAAGGTGAAGAGCTTGTCGTTTTATCGAACAGCGTACGCGGCTTTGAATTAACACCCACCACTAACTACTGGTTCTGGTTAGTCCACTTTGAATAGAATCAGGGGATTCAACAGTCATAATTAATTAAAGCGGCGCAGCACATGCTGCGTCGCTTTTTAGTAAACAAATAGGATAACAATTAGGATCGGAACGAGGTGAACTTTTGCTTGTATAAATATATCTTTAAGCGCCTTGGAATGATGGTACCCGTACTGCTGGGCGTTATGCTGATCATATTCTTTATCAACCATATAACGCCGGGGGATCCCGCGGTCATACTGCTTGGTGACAGGGCCGACATACAGGACGTGGAAAACCTCAGAAGGGAAATGGGCTTAAACGATCCGTTCTTTGTCCAGTTTTTCCGTTATGTCGGGAACGTAATAAGGCTGGATTTCGGTACGTCCTTTGTGCCGCCGCACAGAACCGTGTGGGAGGAAATCTCCATGCGTTTTCCGACGACGATGCAGCTTGCCGCGCTAAGCGTTGTTTTCGCCATTTTAATGGGCATACCCCTCGGCATAATCAGCGCGACAAAGCAATATTCCATATTTGACAATATTGCCACCGTTATTGGGTTGTTAGGGGTTTCGATACCTAACTTCTGGCAGGGTATGCTGTTTATCATGCTCTTCTCGGTAACGCTTGGCTGGCTTCCGGCCGCGGGATGGAGCGGGCCGCAGACATGGATTTTGCCCGCTATTACCATCGGCACGTCCTCCGCCGCCGTTATCATGCGTATGACGCGTTCAACAATGCTGGAAGTTGTGCGTCAGGACTACATACGCACCGCCAGGGCGAAAGGACAGAAAGAATCTACGGTTATTTACAAGCACGCGTTGAAAAACGCGCTTATTCCCGTTGTCACGGTTGTGGGCTTGCAATTTGGCGGCCTTTTGGGTGGCGCGGTTTTGACGGAAACTATTTTCTCCATACCGGGCCTTGGACGATATGTGGTTCAGGCCGTTAACCAAAGGGACTATCCGACTGTACTGGGCGGTGTTTTGCTGATGGCGCTGGCGTTTAGCTTCGTAAACCTGCTGGTTGATATTCTGTATGCTTTTATTGACCCGCGGATCAGGTCCCAGTATAAGTGAGGTGATTAGATGAGTGAAAATAACATAACAGTTGCGGCTAAGCCAAAAAAGAAACGCAGTCAAGCAAGGGATGTTTGGCGCCGGTTCAGAAGGAATAAAACGGCTATGGTCGGAATGGTCATAATTATTATACTTATTTTAACGGCTATTTTTGCCGATGTTCTCGCGCCGGGTACTGAAACCCATCCCGGCTATAACCTGATGAACTGGAGAAATACATTTGAGCTGCCAAGCCGTGACCATCCATTGGGAACCGACTGGGCTGGGCGCGATATATTATCCCGTATAATCCACGGATCCCGCATCTCCTTGCAAGTCGGCTTTGTCGTGGTTGGGATTGCCATGATATTGGGCATTATACTGGGCGCAGTCTCCGGGTTTTACGGCGGTATTGCGGATAACATCATCATGCGAATTGTTGATATAATACTTGCCATACCTAATATATTACTTGCTATATCACTGGCGGCGGCATTGGGGCCGGGATTGGTAAACGTTATGATTGCCGTGGGCGTCGGCACCGTGCCGGCCTTTGCACGTGTTGTGCGGGCATCGGTGCTGACGCTGAGAGAGCAGGAGTTTGTTGAAGCCGCGAGGGCTGTGGGCGCGAACGACATCCGTATCATTTTCCGGCACATACTGCCCAATTGCTTGGCTCCCATCATTGTACAAGCTACCTTAGCCATGGCGGGCGCGATCCTTTCGGCAGCAGGCCTCAGCTTCCTAGGCCTTGGCATAGAACGCCCGAAACCCGAATGGGGTACCATGCTTAACGAAGCGCAGGCGGACTTTCTTAACTACTGGCACATCTCCGTGTTCCCGGGGCTTGCCATCGTCATTGTGGTTTTGGCCCTGAACATGATGGGCGACGGTTTACGTGACGCTTTTGATCCCAGGCTGAAGAAGTAAAAGAGGTGAAACTATGGCAGAAAATATAAAATCAGGCGGAAAGGAAACACTGCTTGACATAAAGGGTCTATCGATTCATTATAAAACGGAGGACGGCACGGTCCGCGCGGTGAACGATTTGAATTTCAAGCTTAACAAGGGCGAGACTATCGGTCTTGTTGGCGAAACCGGCGCTGGGAAAACCACGACGGCGCTGGGGATACTGCGCCTTGTGCCGGATCCGCCGGGTAAGATTGTCGGCGGTGAAATACTCCTTGACGGCGAAGATCTGGTGAAAAAGACCGAGGCGGAAATGAGGACGATACGCGGGCAGAAAATCTCCATGATTTTCCAGGATCCGATGACGAGCCTTAACCCCGTTATGCCTGTCCGGGATCAGATTGCGGAGGTCATACTGCTGCACGAGAAGGTTACGGCGGCGGAGGCCTTGAAAAAGGCCGAGGAAATGCTTGACCTGGTCGGCATACGCGCCGAGCGCGCCAAGGAATACCCGCACCAGTTTTCCGGCGGTATGCGCCAGAGGGTGGTTATCGCTATCGCTCTGGCATGTAACCCGGGGCTGCTGATTGCCGACGAGCCGACCACGGCGCTGGACGTTACCATACAGGCGCAGGTTCTGGAGCTTATGAAGAATTTAAAGCAGGAGTTTAACACCGCCATGATTATGATTACCCATGATCTGGGCATTGTAGCCGAAATTTGCGACAAGGTAGCAATCATGTACGCCGGGAGCGTTGTTGAGTTCGCGGACAAGTACGAATTGTTCAAAAACCCCAAACACCCGTATACCATCGGGCTGTTTAACTCCATACCGGATATAGATACGGATGTGGACAACCTGAAACCCATAAAGGGGCTTATGCCGGACCCAACCGATCTGCCCCCGGGCTGCCCGTTCCATCCGCGCTGTGACAACGTGAAGCCGGAATGCTCGCAGAAGATGCCGCAGAACTTGGAAGTAAGCGAAAACCATTTCGTTAAATGCCTGCTATTTGACGACAGGAGGTGAAAGATTTGCCGCAAACATTAATAGAAGTAAAGAACCTGAAAAAATATTTTAAGACAAAGAGGGGCCCGCTCCACGCCGTTGACGATATTAATTTTGCTATCAATAAAGGCGAGACCCTGGGGCTTGTCGGGGAGTCCGGCTGCGGGAAATCCACAACCGGCAGGGTCGTTTTAAGGCTTCTTGAAGCGACGGGCGGCGAGGTTCTCATTAACGGCGAGGATATCCTTAAATACGACAAACAGCAGATACGCCGTTTGCGCGAAAACGCGCAGATCGTATTCCAGGACCCCTTCGCGTCGCTTAACCCGCGTATGAGCGTATCACAAATCATTTCCGAACCGCTGATAATCAACAAGAAAGCGGCGGATAAAACCGCTCTCCATAAAC